>DASRNG010000085.1:0-4053 GCA_035647555.1 Oscillospiraceae bacterium
GATGATAGCAGCTATCAATGAATTTGAACGTGCAAACCTATTAGAAAGGCAGAAGGAAGGCATTGCAGCAGCTAAGAAAAAAGGTGTATATGAAGGTCGTAAACGTATTGAAATACCTGATTTTGACCGATATTATCAGCTGTGGGATAATCACGAAATGTCGAAAACAGCGATTGCTAAAGAGCTGAAGGTGTCAAGGACTGTTATTGACCGACTTATTAATGAAAGGAGATCAAAAAATGGCTAACATGACACCGACAGCACAGAAAAAAGCTGCAACAGAGTTTGCGAAGCTTGGAGAAGTCAAGCTATGAAGAATAAAATTAATTTAAAGCGTGTTCTTTTTGTCCCCACTTAACACGGTCGGAGGTTTTCCGGCTTTCTTCCTGTGCGATAGACGACATAATGGTCAACCGCAATTCAGCATCAGGCTCCAGCGTGTTTATATTGTCATTGAGAAAAATGACTCCCACACCGTGCTTCTTTAATTCGCGGGTATAGTAAATGCTGTCTAGTGTGTTACGAGCGAAACGTGAAATTTCCTTTGTAATGAGCAAATCAAGCTCCCCAGCTTTCGCTGTGGCGATCATGCGATTGAAAGCCTTACGCTTCTTGGTCGAGGTGCCTGAAGTTCCCTCGTCAGCGAAGATCTCCACCAGTTCCCAGCTCGGTTGCCGTGTGATATACTCGCGGAAATAACGCTGTTGGCTTTCAAAAGAGTTTGCCTGATCTTCGTTATCGGTCGAAACACGGCAATAAGCGCCCACTCGAAAGTTTTTCTTTTCTAAAAGATGGTCTTCACGCATTCTTTCATATTGTTTCATAAGTTTTCCAACCTTCCCGAAACGCCTTCATTACTGAGATTATGAGGGCGCTTCATACTTGTCACATTACCATTAACGCTTTGAATGGGCTGAAAGTCAAGATGATAAATCTGGATGTTAATAATACTACTCGACAGCACAGATATATATTACAGCCCTAAAATCAGCTCTTGAATCTTAATCATCACATCCGCTTTCGGTCTGCCTCGCCAAATGTCCCGCTTTTGCTGAAATGCTCCGGGTTATCTATACCAATAATCATTATAAAAATAATTTAACCACAAATACTTGACAAAATAATTTTTTAGTGTCATACTGTATATGTTAATATATATACAGTATGACACTTTTGTTTTATTTAAGTTGTATATAAAGGAGTGTATATGAAAATAATTCTAAAAAACAAGTCGGACGTTCCGATTTATGAGCAAATTGTGGAGCAGATAAAAAATGCCGTACTTGGTGGGAAATTAACCGAGAATGAGCAACTACCCTCAATTCGTCAGCTTGCCAGAGACTTAAAAATCAGCGTTATTACTACAACGCGCGCTTATACCGACCTTATGGAAGCAGGATATATAATTTCAGTAGCAGGAAAGGGTTATTTTGTCGCATCGCGAAATAATGAGCTTTTGCGTGAACGAATGCTTTGTGATATGGAGGAATGTCTTGAAAAATCGGTTGTAAGCGGGAGAAATGCGGGACTGTCCGATGAGGAAATAATAAACTACTTAAAATCAGTTTTGGAGGAATAATATTATGGAAAATTTACTTGAAGTAAAAAATCTTTGTAAAAGCTATAAGGATTTTTCTTTGAAAAACGTCGGATTTGCTCTGCCGAAAGGTTTTATTATGGGCTTTATCGGAAGGAACGGTGCGGGAAAAACCACCACTATACGCTCTATTCTCAATATGGCGCATATTGATAGTGGTGAAGTTAAGGTTTTCGGATTGGATAGTGTTAAGGAATCCTCTATGCTGAAACAGAGAGTAGGCGTTGTCTTTGACGATATTTTCTTTGCTCATCATCTTAATGTCAGGCAGATTGAATCTCAACTGAGAGGTTTTTATGACGACTGGGACAGCAAAGAATTTTTTAACCTTATATCTAAATTCGAACTTCCGCTTAATAAAAAAGTCGGCGATTTCTCAAGAGGAATGAAGATGAAGCTTATGCTTTCGACAGCACTCTCACATAAAGCAGAACTTCTTATCCTCGATGAACCTACAAGCGGTCTTGACCCTGTTGCGAGAGATGAGCTGTTAGATATTCTTGCAGACTATATCTCGAATGAAAACAGAGGAATTCTTTTCTCAACACATATCACGGCTGACCTTGAGCGAATTGCCGATTATATAACTGTTCTCAACAAAGGCAAGGTATGGTTTACAGGTACTAAAGATGAACTAATGGAGAAATACATAATTATCAAGTGTGAAGAAAAAGAACTTCCCGATGAAATTAGGGAGAAATCCATTGGCTTTCATTCATATCAAAACGGCTTTGAGGCACTGCTCCCTGCTGAATATCTTAATATACTCCCTGAAGAAATCGAGCATGAAAAAGCTAGTTTAGATGAAATTCTGGTTTTTATTTCAAAGGAGACGAAATATGAAAGAAATAGCTAATATTGTAAAGCTTGACTTTATTACCGTTAAGGGAAAATCTTTTGCTCCGCTTATTCTCTTTATTTTGCTTGCGATTATTGCCGCACCTTTTACATTTGCATATCTGATTAGCACTATGGCTATTTTCGCGGGACTCGCTGCGGAACCAGCTTTTGCCGTCTCGGAACAATGCGGCTATAGCAAACTGTACGGTATATTGCCCATAAAAAAGCATAATATTGTTTTTGGAAGATTTACTTTCGGTCTGATATTACTACTTGGCGTATCGCTGATTTCAATTCCGCTTGGATATATCGCGAATACTCTTTCTTTGGGTGAAAATATTGATTTCTTTAAAGATGTTGCATTATTGGGTAAAAGTTGGCAAACAAGCGGTATTACAATTGAGCTTGTGGCAGCATTTTGTTTCCTTTACGGGTGTTGTCTTTCAGCTTTTGAATATACTTTACTATTTATTTTCGGTGTATCTAAGCAAATTTCTGCGATTTTGGGTTTTGCAATAGGATTCGGAGCGATTATTATGATAATACTCAAGGTTTTTAATATTGATCTTAATGTTCTTTTGCAAAGTCTTTCAATCACTATAGCCAACCACCGCTTATTGACAATGATTGTCTTGTATCTCGGCGGAATATTTATTATGGCACTCGGAGCGTGTATTTCAAACTTTTTCTTCTGTAAGAGGGAGCTTTGACACCGCCTTAATCATATTCCCCAAATCGAAATCAACCTTGTATGTCAAATTACCGTATTGATTAACGGTAACATCAAATGCCTGAATCATAGCTTGCTCCGCAAGCCTGGCATTGCCGCGAAACAATAGCGCCGCCTAATAATCATCTGGGAAGTCCTCCAAGCGGAAGTCTTTGGCATCCACGAAGATTTCATAGCGATCAAGTCCGACACCGCCGCCTGTGGTCACAAAGGTTCGTTCCACACCCTCGCCTTCGCCGCCCACAAGGGCGGTATTGGCAAAGCTCAAAAGGCTCTCGGTAAAAATCTGCTCCATGATATTTTCGTATTCTTTGGAAAAGATCGATTGCGATGCCGAACCGGCATACAACTGAACGGTAAACAGCTTTGCGACAGGATCAAAGGCTGTTTTTATACCGACATCGGCGGCATCACATAGGTTGGTGACGGTGTCTATCAGATTTCGGAAGGAAACCTGTGTGCTGACGGAAACCCCCATATAGAAGGCTCCGTCCTGTTCGGGCGCTTGGAAGGTATTGATCGTCTGCCGCACACGCCCTAGCTTTAAGCTCAGTTATGATATTGATTTTAATAATTTACTTTTTACTGTTGTCTTATTCGTTTTCATGGAGTGATTGGGAAAATTATAAAAAATTCACGACAGGAAATGGTAGTTACAGCATTATTTTAAGACGTTCTAATCCTCCGACCCCTGGGTCAAATTTTCGTATAAAAATAATTTGCAGGGATGAAATAAATAATAAAGAAAAGGATTTTGAAAAATTCACGTTTAGTTTTTCTATTAAAGACGATAATACTTGGTTTGAATTTATTGATATAAATTCAAACCAAGCAGAATTAATAGCTTATGATTTTAATGGTGAAAAAAAATTCACATTTATATGGT
>DASRNG010000086.1:0-2416 GCA_035647555.1 Oscillospiraceae bacterium
ATGAGGCTCTCATAGCTACGGCATTTTCAAATGAGCTAGAATCGTGGAGCGTTGTTAGAGAAAAGCTTTTACCTATATATAAAGGAGACGTTGCACAAGTAGATGAATACTTCAATTCCTTAGGCAAAAGGCTTGAGGAAAAGGATTTTGAATTAGCAAAAAGCATTATATTAAACCTTTCATCCTACCTTGAATTAATAGAAATGTATTTAACAAATACTCAAAACTCATTCTAACTTCATTTTTCCCTTTTAGCATTGAAAAGACTTTTATTATATGATAATATCAATTAACAAAATAAAACGGAGGGCCAATATGAAATATTCTTTAAATTTTGAAAATCACATAGATTTTAATGTGGTGGAGAAAAACAGGCTGTCCCCACGTGCCTATTTTATCCCCGATAAATCTAAAGAAGAAAAAATGTCCGCAAACTATAAAACAGAGCGTTATGAAAGCTCTATGGTTCACATTCTTTCAGGCGAATGGGACTTTAAGTATTATGAAAGCAAAGAAAAAATGCCCCGTGAAATAAATACGGACAATTTAGATTTTGACACCGTTATAATACCCTCAACATGGCAGCGCACAGGCTACGAGCCGCCTGTATACCTAAACTGCCCATACGGCTTTACGGGTACAGGGGTTACTCCGCCTGATTTGCCTTCTGACTTTTCGGCTGGAGTGTATCGCAAAATCATCAATATTTCTGACCTAAACAAAACAAGGATATTAACGTTTCTTGGAGCCTCGGCTTCTATTGATTTGTACATAAACGGTAAGTTTGTCGGCTTCGGCGAAACTTCGCACAATTCATACGAATTTGATATTACAAATTCTCTTGTACAGGGCGAAAATGAAATTGTTGTTGTAATTTTCAAGTGGTGTACAGGCTCTTATCTTGAGGCGCAAGATATGTTCCGTGAAAACGGTATATTCAGAGATGTTTACATAACTGAATATGGCAGTGCATATGTAAATGATTTTGAGATAAAAACACATAAAAACGGCGAACATTACACACTAAGCGGTGAAGTTTATGTAAAGGGAGAGCTTTCCGGTAAAGAGCTTGAAATACTTCTTTTAGACGGCGATAAAACTGTTGCAAAAACTATTATTCCTGCAAATGAAACTTCAAAGTTTTCTTTTGACTCTCTTTCTGTTACACAGTGGAATGCAGAAATACCATATTTATACGAGCTTTATATCACTCTTTCAGACAGCTCTTTAGAGCTTATGAGCGTTAGAAACTTTGTGGGCTTTAAGACGATAGAAATTGATGGCAACGTATTTTTGTTAAATGGTAAAAAGATAAAACTAAAAGGTGTAAACCACCACGACACTCACGAAACAAAAGGCTATGCTATGAGCCTTGATGACTTAGAAAAAGACATTGCAATAATGAAAGACTACAACGTAAACTGCGTGCGCACCGCTCACTACCCGCCAGACCCACAGTTTATTACGCTTTGTGATAAATATGGGCTTTACGTTGTTGACGAGGCAGATATAGAAACACATGGGCTGCCTGACCTAGGGCTTGATATAGACGATATTAGTATGGACCTTGCATGGGCAGAAAGGTATGTTGACAGGGTAAAAAGAATGTACTACCGTGACAGAAACCACGGGAGCATTATTATGTGGTCACTCGGTAACGAAGCTGGCGGTTATAAATGTCAAGATGAATGCTATGAGTTTCTACATGACGTTTGCCCCGAAATTCCCGTTCATTATGAGGGCGTTTGCCGCACAAAGCGCCATCATTATGATGTTTTTTCAGAAATGTATACACACCCCTTTGATGTTGAAAAAGTAGGGAAAGGGGAAAGAGGAGAAGAATATAAAGGCGTGCCATTTTATCTTTGTGAATACTGCCACGCTATGGGCGTAGGCCCTGGTGCATTTGAAGAGTATTGGGACATATTTTATGCATACGATAATTTAATGGGTGCCTGCGTATGGGAATTTGCAGACCATGCCGTTAAAAACCCAAAGGAAAACAATAAATATAAATACGAGTACACATACGGCGGTGACCATGGCGAGAAAAAGCATGACGGCAACTTCTGTGTTGATGCTCTGTTTTATCCTGATAGAACGCCGCATACAGGCGCACTTGCTATGAAAGCCGTTTACAGACCTATAAGAGCGGCGCATAAAGGCGGCGAAGTTTTCTCTTTCCTTAATACAAACCGCTTTAGAAGCTCCTCTTATCTTAAGGTGCTGTGGCAGCTAAAAAAAGATGGTGTTGTTATCGAAAACGGCTCACTTTCACTTGATATAGAGCCTGAAAACTCAAAAGATGTTACAATTCCTTTTAATGGCTTAACTGATTCTAACACATACCATATAGACTTTACATACCTTGACGGCGAGCATACCGTAGCCGTAGAGCAAATCGAGCTAATTTCTG
>DASRNG010000087.1:0-5072 GCA_035647555.1 Oscillospiraceae bacterium
TCGCCCTAGCAGCATGGCAGGAGCTAATGAGAATCAATCCGCAGTTTCAGGAATTTCCCTTTTCTCCCCTGCAAGCGGTAATAAACTTGATATAAATAATGAGTACACTGCACGCAGTTTTATGACGGCGCTTAATAATGCCGCCGCCTTTGATGAGGAAAGCGTGAAGATATATGATGATGCTAACAAGCTTAGAAAAAGCCTTTATAAGCACTATTTTCAAAACTACTTCCCCTTAACCCCTCAAAGCAACGGTTCAAATGAATGGCTCGCCATGCAGTTTGGCGGGAAAAAGAATGGGTTTGCTGTAGTGTACAAACGAGAAGATGTAAAAAAGGATGAGTTTATACTTATTATGAACGGGCTTTCGGACGGTAAGAGCTATACACTGCATGACTATGATAACCCTAAAAAGCCGCTTGGCACATTTACGGGCAAACAGCTAATGAGCGGCGGAGTGAAACTTAAAATAAGCGATGCGCCAAAATCTATGATAGTTTTATACAAAGTAAAATAAAGCATAAAAACTAAAACCGCCGTACGGCGGTTTTAGTTTTTATAGTACCACTGCTTTAGGTTGTTAAAATCCTCTAAAAAGTTCACGGGCTTGTCGCCTTTCACAAACTCTAAAATAATATCGCCTTTATAATCCTTATTTTGCAATATATCTAAAAACTCCCGTATTTTTGTTTCTCCGCTTTTTAGCGAGTACCGAACACCTATCTTATTCCAATTAAAAAGATGAACAACTACCGTTTCACTGACTACCCTGTTAAGGTTTTCTATATCTTTCCCTGAAAACATAGGCTGCCAATATGTTTTTAAGTTCTTACAAGCCGTATGCTCTAAAAAGTGAATCGCACTTTTAGCTGTGTCATTATATGTACCATTATGAAACTCAGACGCTACTATCAAATTATATTCATCTGCTACAGCAGCTATTTTCTCAGCCTCATTTGAAAGTTTTTCAAAACACTCTTTTGTAGTAAACTTGCTGCCTTTGTCTCCTAGCCACACTCTAATTATTTTTGCCCCTTGCACACTTGCAATCTCACACAACCTTTCAAATTCTGTTTGCTTATTTTCTAAAAGCCTGTAGTAGCTGCCGTATGAGTTTATTCTTATACCTTTATCACTGCATTTTTCATAAACTTCTTTAGCCTCTTTTTTATTAGTGACGTGAATATCCCCGCCCCACTCAATAACCTCACACCCTGCTGAAAAGGCAAGGTCAATTATTTCATCTGCAGAGAGATTTCTAAATGTTACAGACGTTAAGCCTAAAGCCATAATTTCTCCTTTTTATTTAAATATTATATATCTTAGCAAAGCAAGAACTAAAAGGTGCAGTGGGTAATAAATGTAAAAACCCCATTTTGTAAAAAAGTTCTTTTTGCCACGCTCTCCATCATAAAGCAGCATAACGGGCACAGCCAAAAGAAATCCAAAATGATAAAACACCTTAAATCCAGACAATACAAACTGCAAAACAGCATAAAGTAGTAGCCCTATAATTACAAAAGACATTATCATCTGCCTTTTATTATCCCTTAGTGCGTATGCCGATACAATCCATAAAACGGCTATATACGACCAGTCAAGTCGGTATGCTAAAATACAGCAAAGCACTATAAACAGAAAAGACAGAAATGGCTTATCTGCATACCTTTTGTAAAATGATGCGGCAAAAAGCCCTATTAATAATGTGAGTATAACACTTGTTGTCTCATACCACTTGAAACCAAAATAAATAACATACGGAAAATGCGATAAAACGGCAAAAACAAAAAGCCTTGCTGCATACCTTTTTAAGTTTGATGTATAGTGGCACCCCACAGCTATAAACATGCACATTAAAGGCGCTGTAAGCCTACCTATAAAATGCACAAACTGCCCGCTAAAGCTGTATGTTGGCAAAAGCCACCATGCTAAATGGTCTGCCGTCATAGCTAATATGGCTATTAGCTTTATATGATTTGCCGTAAGTGTTATGCCTTTGTTCAAAACAAACTCCTTAGCTGCAGATTTAAGTTTCGGATAACAGAGCTTAGACTTTAGTATTGAGCAGTCAAAATAAAGATTTGCAGACTATGCCATGGTGGTTAGTAAGTCTAACGTTACTTCGTGTTTTAACGGCTCTTCATTTTTTAGCCTGTCGTATTCTTCTATCATATATTCTGCCATACGCCACACCTCTTGCCCTGCACTTCCAGCTATGTGAGGGCTTTGTATTATGTTTCTTTGCCTTGTCATTGGGTTTGCAGCAGTTATAACATCTGTTCTTGTAACATCTAAAAGTGCGGTGCGTGTGCGTTTTTCTTTCATCGCACGTGCAAGGTCTTTTTCAACCACTTGGTCGCCCCTGCCTGTGTTTATAAACGTAGCATATGGTTTCATTTTTGAAAACAGCTTGTAGTCAAAAATATCTATAAGCTCTTTTTTATTGGCAAGGTGGTTTGATATAACGTCGCAAGTTTCAAATATTGTTTCAAGGTCAGTAAGTGTAACATTTAGCTGCTTTGCCTTTTCATCACTCAGAAATGGGTCGTACACAAACACTTTGCAATCAAGAGTTTTTAGCCTTTCACACACTAAAGAGCCAATAGCTCCTGCACCTATTATTCCTATGTTCGTTTTATAGTTGCCAGGCTGCCTATAGTGGTGAAGGTATGCACCTGCCTCGTTTTTCTTTACACGAGCAGCCGCCTGAAAATAACCTTTTTGTGATAATATTATCTGTGCAAATGTAAATTCTGCAACAGGTACGGCATTAGCCCTCCATGCAGAGGATACCATTATATTCTTTTCTAAAAACTCTTTTGCAAAGCCTTGAACAGTCCCTGCTGCATATAAAACTGCCTTTAGGTTTGGAAAATATTCTTCTATATCCTTTTTTGACAAATGCGGCATGCCCCATGTAGCAAAAACAATGTCTGTTTTGTTTAGGTATTCTTTGTGCTTTTTCATATTTATGCTGTTTATAACATGAGGATAAAGGTTTCCCCGCTTACTTAATTTTTCTTTTATATGCTCTGGAAAGACACGGTCCACTTGGAATTTTTGATTCGTCATCAAAACAAAATTCATAAAAGCACCTCGCAAAATCTTAAAACTTATTCCTTTTTTATTATACATCAGCAAACTAACATTCGCAAGAGAATTGACAAAGGCGTTCATGTTTTTTATAATTATATATAATAGTGACTTTTTAAAATATATAAGACAAATAACACACTACTATTCGGGGGATTTTATGTCAAGCATAATAAAATATAGTAATATTAAAGAGCCGATTCTCCTGTCAGAACTATTAAGGCAAGACGGCATACCTCTTGCTATGCCTTGCGGCGGTAAGGGGACTTGCGGAAAGTGTAAAGTAAAAGTCTTTGGTGAAACGTCAGAGCTTTCTGAAGTTGAAAAGCGTGTTTTAACCAAATATGAAATAGATGCTTTTATACGCCTTGCTTGCCTTACTTATGCCTTAGGTGATGTGGAAATAGTGCTTTTAGCAGATGAATATATTGTGCCATTTTTTGAGAAATATAAAAACAGTCCTATAAACACAAAAAGAATAGGTGCAGCTGTTGATATTGGCACTACTACTATAACTGTCGCTATTTGTAATATGACAAAAAGGCAATTATTAGCCTGTGATACAAAGCTTAATTCTCAAAACACATTTGGCGCAGATGTTATAAGCAGGCTGCAAAATGCTGTTGAGGGAAAAGGCAAGGCTTTACAAAGTGCTGTTTGCAAGCAAATAATAAATATGCTTTATGAGCTAAACCCTAACTCTGCTGCTTACGAACAAATTGTTCTTACTGGCAATACCGCAATGCTTTATTTACTAACTAATAAAAATCCACAATGCATTACAACTGCACCTTTTAAGGCTGATTGCCTGTTTGGCATAGAACTTGAAAGCAGCAGCCTGCCTAATTTTTCTAAGATATGCGACTATGTGTATCTGCCCCGCTGTGTGAGTGCATTTGTGGGCGGAGATATGACTGCGGCGGCTATAGACTGCATGAAACGATTTAAATTTTTGAACAAGGACGGCAAGGTACGGATTTTAGCTGATATCGGAACTAACGGAGAGCTAATGCTTTCGCAAAATGGCAAGCTTTTCTGCTGCTCTACTGCTGCTGGCCCTGCGTTTGAGGGGGCATCTCTTTATAATGGCAGTGTAGCAAAGAGTGGTGCTATAAACTCTGTATCGCTTAAAGCCGGAAAGATAATACATACAGTAATAGGCAAAGAAAAGGCTAAAAGCATATGCGGCTCTGGCGTTGTTGATGCTATATCCGTTATGATTTCTACAGAAATTATAGATGAAACAGGGCTTATACTTGATAAAGGTCATAACTTTACTGCTTATATTTCGGAAATAAACGGTGCAAATGCTTTTAATATACCTAATACAAGTGTTTTTATAACACAAGAGGATATAAGAAATATTCAGCTTGCAAAGTCTGCTATTTATGCAGGAATTATAACACTTATAGACAATGTGAACATAAAAATTGAAAAGGTAGACTCACTTATCCTTGCAGGCGGGTTTGGCAGTTCTTTTAATATCAATTCTGCTATCAAAATAGGGCTTATACCAAAGGCGCTTAAAAATAAAACCTTAGTAGCTGGAAACAGCGCACTTAGAGGCTCAGGGCTTCTTTTATTCAATTCTAAGCTTCGCAATTTTGCAAACGAAATAGGCACGAATGCAAGCTCTGTAACGCTTTCAACAAACGCAAAGTTTTTTGAAGAATATATAAACGGAATGGCATTTTAACAAGGTTTGTTTTTAATATTTCAGCCGTAAAAACAGTGCCAAAAGATACAAGGGAGAGTTTTTTGTAAAAGCTCTCCCTTGATTTTTATAAACGCTGTACAATAATTCTTTTATGTATTACTATATCCCTAAAATATCTTCAGATTCGTCTTTCTCTATTGTCTCTACCTCTTTAAGCACTCTGCGTATAGTACGGTTTTTCGTTTGTGCAGAATCAATAGTTCTGCCTGCCGTTTCAATTTGCTTTTTAACTCTACTTAAAATATCCTCAAACGCATCATAC
>DASRNG010000088.1:0-4872 GCA_035647555.1 Oscillospiraceae bacterium
GATATGAGTTTTGAGAGTGCTTATGACATATTTTATGAGCAAATTAGCGCTGGCGTAAAAGCTGGTGTTGACTGTATTATAATTGAAACAATGTCTGACCTGCTTGAAGCCAAAGCCGCTGTGATTGCGGCTAAGGATTGCTGCAGCTTGCCTGTGATAGCCACAATGACATACAATGAGGATGGCAGAACTTTTTTAGGAACTGATGCTATTACAGCAACTATCACTCTTTGCTCGCTTGGCGTTTCTGCCGTTGGGGCTAACTGCTCTATTGGTCCTTATGATATGATAGATATTGTATCTGACATATTAGATTATTCTACAACTCCTGTGATAGTACAAGCAAACGCAGGTATGCCTGAAGTTATAGATGGCGTTGTTTCGTTTCCTGCTAACTCTGCACAGTATAATGATTTTATTAAGAAAATCATTAATATGGGTGTGACAGTTTTAGGCGGCTGCTGTGGCACAACTCCAGAATACACGGATTTAATGCGGAAAACGATTGATAATTCTCAACTTAAAAAACGTATTATAAAGTCATATACCGCATTTACAAGCAGCCGTAAATCTGTAATTTTGAAAGATGACGAGATAGCAGTTATCGGGGAAAGAATAAACCCATCTGGCAAAAAAGAACTCACTCAATCACTAATAAATGGGGATTATTCCTATGCGGTAGACGAAACTTTGGCACAGGAAGACTGCGGTGTAGATTTGCTTGATGTAAACGTTGGTATAGCAAATATTGACGAGCCTGCTGTATTAAGACAGCTTGTAAAAGAAATACAAGCAGTTACCGCTTTGCCTCTTTTGATAGACAGTGTTAATGAATCGGCTATATCAGAAGCCGTAAGAGTTTATAACGGCAAGCCGATAATCAATTCAGTAAATGGAAAAGTAGAAACTCTTGATAGTATTCTTCCAATAGCCGCTAAATACGGCGCTGCAATAGTAGCGCTCACCTTAGACGATAACGGCATACCTAAAACAGCCGAAGAAAGGTTTTTAATAGCAAAAAGAATACTTGTAAAGGCGCTTGACTATGGTATAAAAAAAGAAGATGTGATTATTGATTGCCTTACACAAACGGTAATAACTAATCAGCCGGAAATTATTGAAACGTTAAAAACTATACGGCTTGTTAAAACTAATCTTGGTGTAAAAACAATTTTAGGTATAAGCAACTTAACATTCGGACTACAGTTAAGGGACAAATTAAATTCTATATATCTAAGTGCCGCTTTAGGCGCAGGAGTTAATATGCCGATAATAAATCCCCAATCAAAAGAATGTAACGAAGTTATAAACGCATATAGAGTTATAAACAATGAAAAAGATGTGCTGCAATTTATTGAATAGTAATTATGCCAATAAAAAACCTTCCGTAAAACAGAAGGTTTTTTAAGTTTATATATCTTTTGTATATAAAAATATTACATAATAGATTCATTGTAGCTTGTGCGCTCTCCCCCAATATACTTTGGGCGGGTGCGCGCTGCATTTATGGGAGCTTTTCCAATGTGCTTAATATCAAGCCTTAGCGGCACTGCAACCTTTTTAAGGTGCATACCAATTAAAGTGCCGCCTATATCAAGCCCTGCATCTGCTTTTATGTCCTCAACGGCAACAGGGTCAGAAAACGTGCCAAAAGCTGCAGTTGCAAAAGAGCCGCCTGCATTTCCTTTTGGCAATACATTTACAATTTCTAAACCATTTGCCGCCTTTCGCTCAATAATTATAGCACGGTTTAAATGCTCACAGCACTGTGCTGCAAGAAAGACTTCTTTTTGTAACAAAACTTCATAAATGCCATCAAAAATAGCTTTACCGATTTCTGGGCTTGAATAGCTGCCAAGGTCGTGCCCGCTTACCTCACTTGAAGAACAGCCTACAATAATAATCTGCCCTTTTTTTATTTTCGCTTTTTCACAAAGCTCGGTTACGGCTTTTGCCGCATCCTTTTTAATAGTTTCAATCATACTTATATTCTCCCTTGAATATGTTTTTCAATTAAAAAACATTTTACCATATTTCACTCGTTTTAGCATCTCATATATTGGTATAGCTGCAACAATTGCCGCAATTGCTTGAATAAGGTTGCCAGGTATTGTAGCAACAGCAGCTGATAAGCCCTCTCTAAACAAAATTAAAGCGCACACAAAATATCCAAAAACCATAAATAACTCTGCAATAACTGCGCCTATAATTCGCCCTACTATTTTGTGTTTTGGAATTATTTTAGCAAAAGCAGTAAATATGTAGAAAGCTATAACAGCAACTAAACCTTTTATTAAAAAAGTTGCAGGGGCATAAAGACTATAACCAGCAATTATATCAGCTAAAGCAGACCCAATGCTTGCCGCACAAAACCCATAAACTGGACCTAGTGCAAAACCCGAAAGCAGCACAAAGCAATCGCCTAAGTTAAGATAGCCATTCATAGGTGCTGGAATTTGTACTATAAGTGTTGCTGCACAAATAATTGCAGAAAATAATCCAGAAAAAACTAACTTACGTAAACTTTGCGTAATTAACCATATCCTCTTGTTTTTTTCATTTTAATATATTATAATATAAATTGGTATTATTGATATAACCATTTTTATATTATTTGTTATAACCAGATAGGGTGGATTCTTTTGCTAACTTATGACCTAAATGACAGTACAAAAGAATGTCTTTATGAACAGCTATACTCTTTTATTAAGTTAGACATATTAAACGGTAGGCTTCAAACGAACGAGAAACTGCCCTCAAAACGCTCTCTTGCCCTGCACCTTAAAGTTAGTGTTATCACTGTTGAAAATGCCTATGCACAGCTTATAGCCGAGGGATACGTTTATTCGATAGAAAAAAGAGGGTATTTTGTAGCAAAAGTAGATACAAAACCACAAAAAACAGCACAGTTTTTACAAAATATAAATGAACCTACTAAAAAAAAATATTTTATGGACTTTCAAAAAAACTCTGTTTTGCCTGAAACATTCCCTTTTACAGTATGGGCAAAAACAATGCGTGAGGTAATACAAGATTTAGACAAAGATTTACTGCTTCCTACTGAAAATAACGGCACTTTCGAGCTAAGACAAGCAATAGCAAAGTACCTTTATAGCTTTCGGGGAATGGCTGTAAACCCAAGGCATATTATTATAGGTGCAGGAACCGAATATTTGTATAATTTTATCACACAGCTTCTAGGCAGAGATAAAGTTTATGCGGTAGAAAACCCAGGGCATACCAAAATAACAAAAATTTATAGATTAAATAAGGTCGTTTGTGAGCAAATTAATCTTGATTCAAGCGGGCTTTCTGTAAAACATTTAGATAAAACGAAAGCAAATGTTGTTCATATCTCACCTGCGCACCACTACCCCACTGGCATAGTTATGCCTGTTGGCAGGCGCCAAAGCCTGTTAAAATGGGCAAATAGAAAAGACGGACGATACATCCTTGAAGACGATTATGACAGTGAATTTAGATTTTTGGGTAAACCGATACCAACTCTTTTTAGTATAGATGACCATGAAAAAGTAATTTATATAAACACCTTTTCTAAAACAATTGCTCCATCTATCAGAATTAGTTATATGGTGCTCCCCTCTCATCTATTTGAAAAATATAACAAAGAAATGAGTTTCTACTCTTGCACCGTTTCAAGCTTTGAGCAGTATACTCTTGCCCGATTTATATCAAACGGCTGTTTTGAAAAACACATTAATCGAACTAAAAAGATATATCGTCAAAAACGTGACACCATAATAAGAGCGATAAATGAAAGTTTCTTTGCTAAAATTGTTACAATAAACGAAAAAAAAGCAGGTTTGCACTTTTTACTTCACCTTAACACAAATATTCCCGAAACCGAAATAAAAAGGCAAGCAGAAGCTGAAGGCATACGTCTTGTGTTTTTATCAGACTATTTGTTTACAAATGATAAAAAATATGAAAATATTCTTGTTATCAATTATTCTGGAATAGATATTACACAGCTTGATGAAGTGATTGCAAGATTATATAAAATTTTTCGCAAAGATTTCAGTTTTGATTAAAATTATACAAAATTATTAAAAAAGCAGTATCCTTCCTTATATTACCATTGAAAAGCCTTCTTTTAATTACTATAATAAGTTTTAAGAATTTAATAACAATAAAAATAAAAATATGAATTTTTAGAATAAATCGCATCACTTTACCAACAATAAAAATAATAAATTGCATAAGTGAGGGAGATTTTTATATATGAAAGCTACTGGAATTGTTAGAAGAATTGACGACCTCGGAAGAGTCGTTATTCCAAAAGAAATACGTAGGACTTTACGTATTCGTGAGGGTGACCCTTTAGAAATTTTCACTGAAAGTGATGGTGGAGTAATTTTTAAAAAATACTCGCCAATGAATGAATTGTCTGAATTTTCGGGTCAATACGCCGATGTTTTAAGTAGGGCTACAGGCATGCCTGTGTTAATTAGTGACCGTGACCATATTATCTCTTGTGCTGGTATACCAAAAAAAGAGGTTTTTGAAAGACGTGTCTCTACCGAGCTTGAGGACCTTATGGAAAACCGTACAAATTATGTCGCTTCACCGAACGTTGCGCCCCTAAAGCCATTTGAAGGCGCTCCAACAAACGCAAGCGTGGTGTTTCCTATAATAGGTTCGGGTGATATTTCTGGTTCAGTTATTTTACTACTGCGTGAAAGCGGCGGTTTTGCAACTCAAACAGAGATAAAGCTCGCTCAAGTAGCTGCAAGCTTTCTTGGGAAACAAATGGAAGAATAACATTAAATTTAAGGGCCGCCTCTTTTGAGGCGGTCTTATTGCATTTTAAAAGCTTTATGATATAATTTTAATATTAATATTTGGAGAGTT
>DASRNG010000089.1:0-9807 GCA_035647555.1 Oscillospiraceae bacterium
TGACCTTTTAAGCCCTGCATTGTCATGTATCGGAATGGGGAAAACTCTATCAGGATAGGCCGTACACGCCATTAAAAGCTCAATATCATTAGTGTCTACTATAGCAATTGTAGGGATTTTAGCCCTTATCATAGCACCTGCAAAGCCGTGGTCAGCTATGGCAAGGTCAGGCCTTACACCCTCGTTTTCTATTATTTCGTCTAAACCAAAGTCCTCATGTGTGTGAATAATTCTATTATCAACAGTTGCTGTGCTTACACAGCAAAATGATGACAGCCATACTCCGTCTCTTTCTTTAGACGGCAATATTTGTGCAGTAGGGCTAAAGAGTCGTGCGCCTTTTTTGACAAGGCTTTTTGCCATTAAGGCATATGTCGCAAGTAAAGACTCAGTATGTCCAGAGCTAATAAAAATAGTGCCATTTCTTTTTGCCGTCTTAGCAGCGGCAGAAACAGCTTTTTGTAAGTTTGTCTTAAAAGCCTCTAATGAAACAAAGTCCTCACCCTTTGTATAGTTAGGGTCGCTATTGTTTCCGCATATTTTTACAGCAGCATTTAACATTTCTTCAAAGCTCATTTTTGGAAGGCCCAGGCGGTAGTCACCATCTTTTCCAGACTGCTGCTTTTCTACAAGTCTGCTAATGTTGCCGAATATATTCTCTCTCGAATGAGCGCCGGGCGGGCCGATTAAACAGGAGTTTGTTATATTATCGTCAAAGTCCTCGATATGTTCTTTGTGCTGTAAAAGAGTAAAAATCTCCTTTGCAAACAAATCAAAAGAATCACTTACAAAATCAAGTTCAAAAATACCCTCTGTCTCGTCCATGTTTACCCCTCTTTCTTTTAGTATATATACAGTTAATAACGATACCATACGACACTTTGTTTGTCAAAAAAGTCCTTTTAGCTTTTTGCATATTACAAAGACTATCGACAACAATATCTATAAAGAAATACAAATAAAAAGAGGGAACCTATAAAACTAATTAAAGGGGAAAGAAGTTGGCTAATCAGTTAAAAAATCAAACAAGCCCATACCTTTTACAGCACAAAGAAAACCCAGTAAATTGGTACCCATGGGGCAGTGAGGCTTTTGAAAAAGCAGAAAAGGAAGATAAGCCTGTTTTTTTAAGCATAGGCTATAGCACTTGCCACTGGTGCCACGTTATGGCACGTGAAAGCTTTGAAGATGAAGATACGGCAAAAATCTTAAACGAGTTTTTTATCAGTATAAAGGTTGACAAGGAAGAACGCCCCGATATAGACAGCATTTATATGCAGGTTTGTCAGGCTTTTACGGGAAGCGGCGGCTGGCCTTTAAGCGTTTTTATGACGGCAGAGCAAAAACCCTTTTTTGCGGGAACATACTTTCCAAAGAAGTCCCGCTATGGACTCATGAGTTTTAGCGAGCTGCTTTTAATTATAAATGACAAATGGCAAAACGAGCGAAAAGGGCTTCTTGATACGGCAATGCAGGTTACAGATGCTCTTAAAAATGCAGTTGAGGAAACATCCTCTGAAAATGAGCATCTTATTAAAGATGCATATGAAATATTTAAGGAAACTTATGATGAAAAGCATGGCGGTTTTTCTCGGGCGCCAAAGTTCCCGTCACCTCATAACCTGTTATTTTTAATGGAGTACTACAAAACAGAAAACGAACAAAAGGCGCTACAAATGGCAGAGCATACCCTTTTGATGATGTATAAGGGCGGCATATTTGACCATATTGGCTTTGGGTTTTGCCGCTATTCTACAGACAAGTTTTTTCTAGTACCTCACTTTGAAAAAATGCTTTATGATAATGCCCTTCTCATTCTTGCTTACTGTAAGGCTTACAGCACTACGAAAAATCCGTTTTATAAAGACGTTGCAGAAAAAACGGCACTTTATATATCAAACGAAATGACCTCAAAGCACGGCGGATTTTACAGTGCAGAAGATGCCGACAGTGACGGTGTTGAGGGTAAGTTTTATGTGTTTTCGCCGCCAGAGATTGAAAGCATACTCCCCGAAAAAGAGGCGGCAGCATTTAATGAATATTATGACATTACAGAAGACGGGAATTTTGAGGGCAAAAGCATACCAAATCTGCTAAAAACTGAAACGCTAAACGATTTATTTGACTGCTTTTTACCGCAAATTAGAGACTTTAGAAAAAAGCGTGCAGCTCTTCATAAGGATGATAAAATACTAAATTCATGGAACTCTTTGATGATAGCTGCCTTGTCACAGCTTTATAAAATCACAAAAAAGGAAAAGTACCTTGAAAGTGCGAAAAGGGCAGAGCAGTTTATCGAAAAAAACTTGTCTAAAGACGACACTTTATTTACAAGTTATAGAGATGGAAAGCGTTCTTCCCATGGCTTTATTGATGACTATGGCTACTATATCTTTGCACTGCTTTCGCTTTATGATGTAACGTTTGATATAGAGTTTATTAAAAAGGCAAATAGATTTCTCAGCAAAACGGTAACCGACTTTTTTGACTTCAAAAACGGTGGATTTTATTTTTACGGAAAAGACGGCGAAAAACTCATTACACGCCCAAAGGAAACCTATGACGGTGCAGCGCCAAGCGGAAACTCTATTATGGCATATAACCTTGTAAGAATGAATTACCTTAGCCCTACAAAACTTACAAACGAAGTTGTAAGCACCCACCTTGCCTTTATGGGCGGCATGGCTGAAAATGCACCCTCAGCTCATGCAATGTTTTTAATAGCTCTTTCAAACTATTTTAACCCCCCTACAATGATAAATGTTGTAATTAAAGATGAAGATGACATAAAAGATTTATGTTTTACCGCCCCTCTTAGAAGCATTATAAAGGTACACCACTTAGAAACGAAAGAATATAAACTCCTTAACGACAAAACCACTTACTATGTATGCAAAGACC
The DNA here is from genome assembly GCA_035647555.1 of Oscillospiraceae bacterium. Classification (GTDB taxonomy): domain Bacteria; phylum Bacillota; class Clostridia; order Oscillospirales; family Acutalibacteraceae; genus DTU089. The sequence goes on from DASRNG010000089.1 coordinate 2,902, forward strand.
ACAACTGCCTTCCACCTATGAATAAGTTGGATTTTACCGATAACAATAATTATGAAAGTAATTAGTGAGGTGTGCATTATGAACGATAGAAATGGATTTGTAATATCGGACCGTGATAGGGTACTAAGAGCGTGGGAAAACTCATTGGAATTAGTAAGGGACTACAAGGCTTACTCTGAAGAGCTGAAAGATGATAAAAGACTTTCAAACCTTTTTGACGAGTTTGCTAAAGATGTGGCATACCACGCATCAAAGCTGTTAAAGCTCTTGCAAGAATATGAAAAGGAAAAAGAAAAGCGTTAAAGGCGTATAAATTTGTGCGGCTGCTATATTATTTATTTTCTAAAGCTAAAAACTAATTCGTGTCATAAAAGCGGTGTGCTAATAAAGCAAAGTCTTGTGTAAAATTATTTTTTAAGTTTGGCCGCCTTATCACCGCTAAAGGGTGATAAGATATAATTGACGGGCGTTCCATTATGTTGTGCCACATACCACGAAGCTCTTTTACCGAGGCATCATTGTCATTTAGCACAGAACGAACAGCGGTATCCCCAAGGAACATTAAAAGCTTTGGGTTTAATACCTTAATTTGTTTTGTAAGATATGGCATGCTAAAAAGCCTTGCTTTTTGCTTGTCATAAGAGCGGCGGGGTCTGCATTTTAGTAAATATGTTACATAAATATCTTCCGATTTAAGCCCTGCATCATATATAGCTTTTTGAAGTGTCTGCCTTGTGGGGCAAACGTACTCGTTGCCCTCTTTATTTATTCTTGTCCCTGGGTTATCAAGAATAATAGCAATAGGGGCAAGGGGGTTTCCCTCTCCCCAAATAATAGGGGATTTTTCTGTGCATACCTCACACTCAATATAACTTTCCCCACCTGTGACGGTCAGCGCCATAAACGCCTAACACTCCATAAAAAGTTGTAAAAACTGTTAATAACAAAGTAAAAAGGGCTGTGCGAATTTATCGCACAGCCCCTATTCTAATTTAATAAACTGTTTTGTTTTTGGTTTTGTTTATATTTACAGCCCTATAAAAAGGTGTTCTTAAAAGGTTATTTTTCGCTTATATGCCGTATTAAAGCGTTTTCAATGCCACAGGCTACAGAGTTTGGATTGTCCATTGTTTTATCACATGCAAGCCTAAATACCATAACTCCGCCTGCGCCAGAAAGCAGTGAATAAGCCGTTTTGTCACCCGCAAGGGCAGGAGAGCAGTATGTGGCATCAAAAAGCTGGTCAGCGCACAGCACGTTATAGTGCATGCTGTTCCAATAAAGGTGGTAACCCTCAACATCTCTCCAAATCGGCCAGTAGGGCGCGCCGTTTGTAGGCCTGCCATAAGATGCTATGCCTATGTTTATATTTTTTAAGTCTGCACCATTTTTCACAAACTGAACAAGTCCCCATTGTGCTTGGTCAAGGGAGGATTGATAACCGTCTTCATCATTACCGTCATACGCCATAAACTGAATTTGATTAAAACGGGCAAGCGTTTCACGGCTCATACCCAGTGCCCAAGCAGAAAGTGCGCCTGATAATATAGCGTCAGGTTTTATTTTTTTCATTCCATCGTCAAGGCGAGTTATAAAGGCGTCAAAGCAGTCCCAGTCCTCTTTTGTGGCAGGGTATTCCCAGTCTATGTCTAACCCGTCAAGGTCATATTTTTCTACAAAAGTTATAAGCTTATCTGCAACCGTTTCAAAGTGCCGTGCCATAAACACATTAACGCCTGAGTGGCCGTCACCGCCAGTGCCGTCTGCAAGCCCTGTGCATATAACCTTTACCTCATGAGAGGGGTTACTGCGGTGGGAGATTATCTCACGCAAAGCAGCAAGCTCACGTGCAAAGCCATCTTCACCGTCTGCACCGCCAAAAACCATGTTATCCCCGTCCCACTGTACGGCGCCAAAGATTAGAACTGTGTCATACACGTCATAAAAACGAGCATAGTTTTTAATCTCTTCTTTTGTACCCTTTAGTATTTCAGATGGCACATCACCATCTAAACGCTGGTAAACGGTAACATTAAAGTCTTTTGCCTCGTCTACAACCTCATAATAAAGCTGCAGGGATTTTATTTTCGCTGGCACATCTTTGCTGCGAAACTTGTCAATTGAAAGGCGAATTTTATTGGTAGTTACGGCATCAAAACTGCAAAGCCTGTATTCCTGTATCTTTTCGCTTTGATAAATAGTTTTCCACTCGTCATCTATAAATGCCTGAAGGCGAAAGTACTGCACTTCATTGCCAATTTCCTCAATTACTGCAATGTTAAAGGTTGCAGTCTTTTGAAGCTCAATTTCTACAACGCTGTTACACACATCTTTTTGACCCTCAGAGGGTGAGCGGTTTAGGTCCTGTGGTGTCCATGCCTTGTTATCGTCCGAAAATAGGTTTTCGGCATCAGGCACTTCTTTCTGCTTTAAGCTTTCATATGTAACAGTGGCCCCTGCTGCAAAGTTTTCTGAGGTGAAAGTAGGTTTAATAATCTCATTTTTCTCTGTTTTTTTACCACAACCCGACAAAAAAATCCCTCCAATAATTGAAAATAGGCAAAAAAGTGCTATAATGCGCTTTTTCACTAAATCACTCCTTTGATATTTTTATGCTAAAACATAAGGTTCCGAAATTACAATCTTTATAACTATATACCCAAGACTTGCAAAAATCAATGTTTATAGATTATAATATACATATAAAAATACAATCAGGAGAAAAAAATGGTCTTTTATTTTAGCGGAACAGGCAACAGCCAGTTTGTTGCAAAAGAAATTTCAGCGCACATAAATAGCGAGATAATATCTATAAATAACCTAATAAAAAATGATAAGGCGGGAGAGTTCAGTAGTGAAAGTCCGCTTGTTTTTGTAGCTCCTACATACGCATGGCGCATGCCTAAAATTGTAGAAAAGTGGCTTTATAATGCAAAGTTTAATGGGAATAAAAACGCATATTTCATACTCACCTGCGGCGACTCTGTGGGAAGTGCTGCAAAGTATGCCAAAAAGATTTGTGAGGAAACGGGGCTAAACTTTAAGGGCTTATCTCCCGTTATAATGCCAGAGAACTATTTAGCACTTTTCAAAACTCCAGAAAAGGACGAATGTCAATCTATAGTAGAAAAAGCAAAACCCTCAATAAAACTTTTAGCAGAGTTTATAGAAAAAGGCGAGAGTTTTCCCATACAAAAGACATCAATAAAAGATAAAGCACTAAGCGGAGTAGTAAACGACGTATATTACCCCTTAATAGTTAAAGATAAAGGATTTTATGCGAAAGATAACTGCATTTCGTGCGGGGACTGTGAAAAGGTTTGCCCCTTAAACAACATAAAAATAACATCTAAAAAACCTGTGTGGCACGGAAACTGCACCCACTGCATGGCGTGCATTGCCGTTTGCCCTGTAAAGGCTATAGAATATAAAAAGGCATCAAAAGGGCGGCACCGCCATTATATAATGGAAAAATAAAAGCTTATAACGGGCCGTGCCAAAGGCAAAGCTCTATATTAACACGTCCGTCAGGCAAAAAGGGTACGCCCTCAGCCTCTAAAATAGATTTTCTTACATCAGCAAAAGCGCCGCCAGCTACTGCACCGTCTTTCATAACTACCCTTTGCCAAGGTAAATTGTTAGGGCAATGCCGCATGGCACGCCCAACCTCCCTTGCGGCACGAGGGCGGCCAAGTAAAAGCGCAATCCTGCCGTAAGAGGTTACCATTCCGTATGGAATTTGCTCTACAATACTATACACTTGTTTATAAAATGAACTCACAAAACTTCTCCAAACTAAAATAAAAAATGTGCTAAGCCCTCAAAATATGAGCGGCTTTTTTATTTCTTATAATCTAAAAAGCACAAAACCTTACCAAATGAACGGAATTAGCCTGTATTTAACACGTCTTTGATACGCCGTGTACCCCCTAAGACCCCTTTCAAGCACTTGTTCTTCATTTTGTATTCTCTTTACAATAATTGCAGGATACATTAAAAAAACAAGCAGTGAAAATAAAGAGCCAAGTATTAAAGGTACAGACAAAAACAGTAGAATTGTGGATAAATACATAGGGTGCCTTACAATGCCATAAAGCCCTGTATCTATCACCCTTTGATTTTCTTGAATTTCTATTGTTCTTGATAAATAAACGTTTTGGCGCATTACTGCCATATAAAGCAGATACGAAAATATAAATATAACGACTGCAACTATTGACAAAGTATACGGTACTTTAAGCCAGTTAAAACGAAAGTCAAGCCCTGCTACTATAAAACCTGCTGCAAACATTACCGCAGAAAGAAGAACAACACGTTTTTGCTCTGGTTCTTTTTCTTTAGAGTTTAGCCGTTTTTGCAAAAGGCTTGGGTTTTTAATCATCAAAATAACACCTGCTATTAAAATAGGGATAAAAACAAGCGCCATAAATAGCCACGCATTCCAAAACCTTAGCGACCCTGCCGGAATAAATAATAACAAGAACAGTAATAAGACACCGAAAACATACTTTACACAAGCTTTAACAAAAAGCAGTTTGTCCATTTAATCACCTTGCCGTATTTTAATTTTTCAAACTCACAAAGGCATTGTAAACTTAGTATACAAAATTTAAAAAGAAATGAATATCTAATAATTGTTTTACTAATATAATTATATCATTTGATATTTGTTAAAACAATAGGAAAGTATTTTACGCATTTCGGCATAAATAAAAATTATATCCTGTTTTTAACTCTTAAAAGGGCAAAATAGATTTCTTTATGATATTGTAAAAAGCGGCATGAATAGCTGCTGTTGGTATATAAAAAAGCCCGAAAACGAGAATAGAGATTTCATACCATAAGGTAGTTTTTTTAGATGGTTTCCCTTTAAAGCGGTCTTTAATTGCGCTAATAGCAATGCCGTATATGTTAGCTGTATTCATCATTCTAATAATAGCTAAAATAATCATAGCGCTTTCCTTGCCGTATTCATAAGTTAATCTTTGCCACGACTCTTTTGAAGCGGCGCCTTTTTCATCAGTATAATGCTGTGCAAAAAGCAGAGCCACAAGTTCATTTTTTGGGCTGTTTTCTATATCGCCGTCTAAAATAGCATTGATTTCATCTGAGTTCATTCCTGTTTCTAATGCAAATTTCGTGTGTGCATAAGAGCATGCCTCACAGCCGTTAACCTCAGTAACAGCAAGCATAATCCTCTCTTTAAATTGCGGGGATATAAGCTCTTTCCGCTTATTTAGTTTTAAATATTTAGCGCCCCTAAAGGTAAGTACGATGCATTTATAAAAGTCCCGATGACTGTAAATTTTCTTGTAAAATCTTTCATCCATAAATTAGCCTCCTTTTCAGTAATTAGTTTTATAACAAAACTGATTTATATCATATTAGCATATTATTTTTTGTTAGTCTATTTTTTAAATAAATATCATTTATCATTAGCGTTTTGCGGTTTTAGGGCACTATAAAACACTTTGCCGCCGTTGACTTTTACGCCTTTATATTGTATAATTTTCTATATTTTGATTATGTTGGGATTGATATATTATGAAGTGGACAGGGCTTAACGAATTGCGTGAATCTTTTCTGTCCTTTTTTGAAAGTAAAGAGCATTTAAGGCTAAAAAGTGCCTCTTTAGTACCTATGGACGATAAAAGCCTTTTGCTTATAAACGCTGGTATGGCACCGCTTAAAAAATATTTTACGGGAGAGGCTGTGCCGCCTAAAAAAAGGTGTACCTCATGCCAAAAGTGTGTTCGCACACCAGATATTGAGCAGGTGGGAAAAACCTCTCGTCATGGCACATATTTTGAAATGCTTGGCAACTTCTCTTTTGGTGATTACTTTAAAAGCGAAGCGATAGCCTTTGCATGGGAGTACCTTACAAAAGAGCTTAAAATCTCGAAAGAAAAGCTTCATATAAGTGTTTTTTATGAGGACGATGAAGCGTATGATATTTGGACGAACGATATAGGCATAAAACAGTCCCATATTGTAAAGCTCGGTAGAGAGGACAATTTTTGGGAGCATGGAGCAGGTCCGTGCGGCCCGTCTACAGAAATATATGTAGATAGAGGAAAGGAAAACGGCTGCGGCGCAAAAGACTGTGCAGTAGGCTGCGAATGTGATAGATTTGTAGAGATTTGGAATCTTGTTTTTACTCAATTTGAGAATGACGGCAACAATAATTACACCCGCCTTAAAAGTCCGAATATAGACACGGGCATGGGGCTTGAAAGGCTTGCCGCTGTTATGCAAAATGTAAGCAATATTTTTGAGGTTGATACAATACAAAATATCATGAGCCACATTTCCAGCATAGCAGAAGTAAAATACCATGAAAATGAAAAGACGGACGTTTCTTTAAGAATTATTACAGACCATATAAGAAGCACTGTGTTTATGATTTCTGACGGTGTTATTCCCTCAAATGTTGGCAGGGGCTATGTTTTGCGCCGTCTTTTAAGACGTGCTGCCCGCCATGGCAGGCTTTTGGGCATTGAAAGGCCATTTTTATCAGAGCTTGTAAGCACTGTTATAAAAGAGAATAAAAAGGCATATCCAGAGCTTGTAGAAAAAGAGGAATATATAGCAAAAGTTATCACAATGGAGGAAGAAAGTTTCTCTAAAACGATTGACATGGGGCTGTCTGTTCTTTCTGATATGATAAAAAGCACAAAAAGCCCCACTCTTTCGGGCAAAGATGCTTTTAAGCTGCAAGACACTTACGGTTTTCCTTTTGACCTTACGCTTGAAATACTTGAAGAAAATAATATGACTGTAGACAAAAAGGAGTTTGAAGCACTTTTAGAAAAGGCTAAGGACATGGCAAGAGCAGCCCGTAAAGATGCTGGAGCTGACGCATGGCATGACTCTACACTTGCAGTAAAAGACATAAAACCAACTAAG
>DASRNG010000090.1:0-3815 GCA_035647555.1 Oscillospiraceae bacterium
TATCTGCCATTCTTTTTATCTTATTATCGTTTAATGATATAATAGCTATTTCAGACATAGCGAAAAATGCGTTAATGATAATAAGCAGCAGCAATAATGGGATTTGTATCATAAGCGCACTTTTGTTGATTAAATCAGCGTTTATGGTTAATGAGGAAAAAAATAAGCTACAAGGCCAAGGGTCATCCATATAGGACTTGCTCCTTTCAAAATTAAAATATATAATAACATTATATTCTTTTCTAAAATATCAGTTTTCCCTCTAAATGTCAATATAAAATCAGAAAATACAAATATAAAGATGAACTTTGTGATAGATAGACAGTTTTTTCATTAAACATTGGCATAAGTTTGCGGAAAAATTCACATATTTAAGGTTTACTTTTTGAGAGAAAGATGTTATTATTATTGTTGGTAATTTTGTATATATTTATATATAATTGTATTATTCACAGGAGGAAAAAAGTATATGGCAAGAAAAAAGAAAACTATGGACGGTAATAACGCAGCGGCTCATGTTTCGTATGCGTTTACAGAGGTAGCAGGAATATATCCTATAACCCCTTCAAGCCCAATGGCAGATTATGTTGACCAATGGGCAGCACAGGGTCAAAAGAACATATTCGGTACAACTGTAAAAGTTTCAGAGCTTCAATCAGAGGCGGGAGCGGCAGGTACAGTTCACGGGTCATTAAACGCTGGTGCCCTTACCACAACATACACGGCTTCTCAAGGGCTTTTGCTTATGATTCCGAATATGTATAAAATAGCTGCAGAGCTTTTACCGACAGTATTTCATGTTTCAGCAAGAACAGTTGCAACACAGGCACTCAACATTTTTGGCGACCATTCTGATGTTTATGCGTGCCGCCAAACAGGATTTGCAATGCTTGCAGAAACTAATCCGCAAGAGGTTATGGACCTTAGCGCTGTATCTCACCTTGCATCAATAAAAGGGAGAGTTCCTTTTATAAACTTTTTTGACGGGTTTAGAACATCCCATGAAATCCAAAAAGTTTCTGTATGGGATTATAAAGACCTTAAAGAAATGTGTGATATGGATGCTGTAAGGGCATTTCGTAAGCGTTCACTCAATCCAGAGCGCCCTGTAATGCGTGGCTCTCATGAAAATGATGATGTTTTTTTCCAGCACAGGGAAGCTTGTAACAAATATTATGAAGAACTCCCTGAAATTGTTGAGGAGTATATGGGCAAAGTTAATGAAAAGCTTGGCACAGACTATCAGCTTTTCAATTACTACGGTGCGCCTGACGCAGAGCATATTATAGTTGCTATGGGTTCTATTTGTGATGTTGTTGAAGAGGTTATAGACTATCTTATCGCTAAAGGCGAAAAGGTTGGGCTTGTTAAAGTTCGCCTTTACAGACCATTCTGTGCAAACAGACTTTGGGAGGCAATACCCGAAACAGTTAAAAAGATTGCCGTTCTTGACAGAACTAAAGAACCTGGCGCATTAGGCGAGCCTTTGTTTATGGACGTTATCACAGCCATGAATGAGATTGGAAGAACTGCTGACGTAGTAGGCGGTAGATATGGGCTTGGCTCTAAAGACACACCTCCCTCAAGCGTATTTGCTGTTTATGACGAGCTTAAAAAGGACAAGCCAGCACGCCAGTTTACAATAGGCATTCATGACGATGTAACCTGCTTATCTCTCCCTGAGGTGCCATCTCCAAATACGGCAGCTCCAGGCACTATTGAGTGCAAGTTCTGGGGCCTTGGCGGCGACGGTACAGTAGGCGCTAACAAAAACTCTATAAAAATAATAGGCGACCATACAGATAAATATGTTCAGGCATATTTCCAGTATGACTCTAAGAAAACGGGCGGTATCACCGTTTCTCACCTCCGCTTTGGTGACAGTCCCATAAAAAGCCCTTACTATATAAATAAGGCAGACTTTGTTGCATGCCATAACCCCTCATACGTTGAAAAGGGTATTAAAATGGTAAATGACGTAAAGCCAGGCGGTATATTCCTTATAAACTGCCAATGGTCTAAAGAGGAGCTTGACAAAGTTTTATCAGCAGAATCAAAAAGATATATTGCTAAAAACGATATACAGCTTTATACAGTAAACGCTATTGACTTAGCTGTTGAAATTGGCATGGGTAAAAGGACTAATACTATCTTGCAGTCTGCATTCTTTGCACTTGCAAATGTTCTACCGATTGATGATGCTGTAAAGTATATGAAAGATGCGGCAACAAAATCTTATCTCAGAAAAGGGCAAGAAATTGTTGATATGAACCACAAGGCTATTGACGCTGGCGTTTCCGCTTATACTAAAATAGACGTTCCAGAAAACTGGGCAGATGCACAGTGTGCTGGCAAAGGTAACACAGAGGACGGACCTGAAAAACTCGTTAAAATGGTTGATAATATTATGAAACCAATAGCAAGTTTTGATGGCGACTCTATCCCTGTATCATCATTTGTAGACCATGTAGACGGTACGTTTGAGCAGGGCGCTTCTGCTTATGAAAAGAGAGGCGTTGCCGTTACAGTACCAGAATGGGATGCAGAATCCTGTGCGCAGTGCAACCGCTGCTCATATGTTTGCCCCCATGCTACAATTCGCCCTTATGCTCTTGACGAGAAGGAAGCTGCAAACGCACCATCAAATGCTAAGGTAATTGACAAAAAAGGAAAAGGCAAAGACGTTTATAAGTATGCTCTTGCCATTTCACCGTTTGACTGCATGGGCTGCGGGGTTTGCGTTAGTGTTTGCCCCACAAATTCACTTGAAATGGTTTCTCGTGAAAGCCAAGACAGTCAGCAGCAAGTTTTCAACTATATGGCTGAAAATGTAACGGTTAAGGACGACCTTGCAAATAACACCGTTATCGGCAGCCAGTATAAAACTCCACTGCTTGAGTTCTCAGGTTCGTGCGCTGGTTGTGCAGAAACCTCATACGCACGCCTTGTAACACAGCTTTTCGGTGACAGAATGTACATTTCAAACGCAACGGGTTGTTCCTCTATTTGGGGCGGTCCTGCTGCTACATCACCATACACAGTTAATAAAGAGGGTAAAGGCCCCGCTTGGGTAAATTCCCTGTTTGAAGATAACGCTGAAAACGGCTTTGGACTTTTACTAGGGCAGCAAGCAATTCGTGATAGGCTAATAGCAGCCGTTTCAGAGCTTTCTGAAAGCAGTGCTGGAACTGACGAGGAGTTTAAGGCAGTACTTGACGAATACCTAGGCACCTTAGAAGATGGTCCTAAAAACAGTGCAGCAACAGACGCACTTGTTACAATGCTGAAAGACCGTAATTGCAATAAAGATGATAATTTATGCAGCCTTGAAAAAGAGCTACTTGATTATAAAGAATATCTTAATAAAAAATCTGTATGGATATTCGGCGGTGACGGCTGGGCATACGATATTGGTTTTGGCGGTCTTGACCATGTTATAGCCTCAGGCGAGGATGTAAATATTATGGTGTTTGACACTGAGGTTTACTCAAATACAGGTGGTCAGGCATCTAAGGCATCACAAATCGGTCAGGTAGCACAATTTGCGGCAGCAGGTAAATCTATTGCCAAAAAGAGTCTTTCCGAAATTGCTATGAGTTATGGTTATGTTTACGTTGCACAAATTGCAATGGGAGCAGATATGAACCAAACTATAAGAGCTATTAACGAGGCAGAAAGCTACAAAGGCCCATCACTTATAATCGCCTATGCACCATGCGAAATGCACAGCATTAAAGGCGGCATGGCAAACTGCCAAAGTGAAATGAAAAAGGCTGTTGAGTGCGGTTATTGGAACATATTCCGCTTTAACCCCG
>DASRNG010000091.1:0-6125 GCA_035647555.1 Oscillospiraceae bacterium
GGCGGCATTATGTCAACTAAAAAACACACAAAAACACTTTATTATAATAAACTTTCGCACAGCCCGAGCATAGCTATGCCTAAGGTTACGGCAGCTATTGCGGCATATTGTTTTTTATCCAACTTTTCTTTAAGGAAAACCCTTGAAAATATAACGGAAAACACACAATAAGATGAAACGAGCGGTGCCACAACAACGGCTCTGCCCGACATTGCAAAAACATAAAAGTACTGCCCCGTTGTTTCAAAAACAGCGGCAATGCCTTTGCTGTAATCCGTTTTAAGTACAAACCTTTGTTTCTTTTTAATAAGATATATAAGGGCAATAATACCGCAAATTAAAAACGTAAGCTCAAATGAAATTAAGGCATCACTTTCACTAATAAGGCTATACTCGTCAAGGTACAACCCGTCAAGAAAAGTGCCTATTCCGTCAATCACGCAATACGCAATCGGAAATAAAATTGCCTTAGCCCCGTACCTATACTTTTCTTCGCCCGCTTTTAAGACCACATTCTTTTTGCGCTCGAATACCGAAAGCATAAGCATTCCGATAAGTATAATAATTATAGAAGCTGTTTCCACAGCACCTGGTATGTCACTTATAAAAATATAAAGTAAAATAGTTGTAACAGCACCAGATGAATTTTGAAGCGGCGAGGATACCGAAAGCTCTAAATACCTAAGCCCCTTGTAGCCAATAAACATTGACAAAATATAAAAGAAAGATACGGGAGTGTATTTTATCATCGTTAACAAAGACACTGAAATCCCATTTAAAAGCATATAAAAAACTGCCTGCGCCCCCATAACAAACCCAACGGCCACAACAGTTTTAACATCGCTAAATGTATCTTCCTGCACACTCCCCTTTTTATAAAAAAGGTCTGCCCCGCCCCACAAAAGCGTTGAAAGCAGCGCATATAAAAACCACATCAAAAAAGCTCCCCTTGTTAAACCCCAATCTTTTCAGAAGTTAGATTAACATACGAGAGCTATAGTGTCAATGGTTTTTCGTGGCTTATGATGCAATATCAATAAATATATACACAGTATCTTCATTAATCTTTTGAATTAAATGTCTTTCTCTAAACATTCCGTCAATACGGGAATTAGAAACAAGATATTTACCAATTAGATAATAATCTTTATCATATTCAAAGTAAACAAGATATTTATCACGGTTAAGCCTATCCATAACCTCACCATCTACCTTTATTTCATATTCATCCCTTGTATATGGATAAGAACCCGACTTAACAAGCTCTATTTCTAACAAGTTGAATTTATAGCTTATATTCTCATCAGAGTATGAGCTTACATAAGTAAAGCTAATATCATTAACATCAATATTTTTTATGTCATGGTGCTCTTTATTTAAATATTCCGAATTATCATTTTCGACCGCTCCGCCATAAACAAATATATAGTCTGAGTGGACATATCCTACAAGAATGTTACCGCCAAATTCAAATGTAATCTTGTACCACTTCTTATTATCGTTATCGGTGCCCCTATGCTCACTTAGAATAGAAACGATATTCCCAGAATATAAATGTACTTTTCCACCTTTTTTGTCCTTGAGTATCGGGTAATCCTTTCCGGGTCCTATGCGAACATTGAGGTATGAATCATGGTCTGAAAGCAAGACTTCGCCCGTCTTATCTAAACTTTCAGCGTGCACATCAGTTTCACTAGTCTCAAACCCGTAATTTTCCCATGACACACTATGTCTGCTATTAAATGTCATAATTTCTACAGGGATATATCTAAGTTCAGACTCGGTAATGTTTATCGTAACGGAGTATACATTAAAGGTTATAATTCCTTTTATACCTCCATAATCATTAACAGAAAACTCGGCAGTGTTTCCATCTATAGTTACAATAACATTCTCAATTGAAGCAAGGCGATAATACCACAAAGAAAATTCCGCTTTATGACCGTCGATTTTATGTATTGTTAGTTCCTTATCAGTTGATGCATCAATGTGCCAATATCCCAAATAATCACTTGGATTTACTACTGGTTTTGATGGCTCTGTTGTTGTCTCTTCTGTCGTTGATTCTGATTTAAATTTTGTATCAGATTCAAGGGGATATGTATTGCTGCCAGTATTTCTTCTATCGAAATAAAAATATGTTAAGACACCCGAGGAAACAACTAATACCGCTACAATCACAACTAGTGCTATCACAGTTTTGGACTTACTTTTTCGGGTTTTTGCTTTCTGTAAATTAAAGGCTGTAACCGCCTCTTGGTTATCAGACGAAATAACAAAACGATTATTTGCTTCGCTTTGCCATGTTGCTGGAGACTTTGTATCTTCTTTAACTATACAGCCATCAATAGCATTTCCGCATTCCGTACAGAAAGAGTCTCCCTTTTCGCTCTTTGTTCCGCATTCTTCACAAAAGTTATTTATATTACTTTCTATCTGTTCTTGCCGTATCGCTCCGCATTCTATACAGAATTTATCACAAAGGTCTATCTCTGCTTTGCATTCCTCACAAAAGTTATTTTTATTACTTTCCATCTGCTCTTGCCGCATTGCTCCGCATTCTATACAGAATTTATCACAAGAGTCTATCTCTGCTTTGCAATTTTCACAGTATCTCATAGCAGTACCTCGTTATTATAATTAAAAGCATTCAACGGTAAGCCGCCGCATAGGAGAGAAGCCATTCTTCTATATCCTTTTTTTCCATATCAGTGCAGTCCTCTGCTTGCGACAGCGGACTATACGAGACATATCCGCCTGACTTCTTAGGCTCGACTACCGAGATGGCATATTTTACGGTTTCGGCCACCTCGCCATCCGTATCTTTCGCTTCAGCTTCAATTATGACAAGATATATCTTTGCTTTAAAATTCTTACCAGACATGAGATTTTTGTTCTTTGCAGTAAAGGAATCAACGACATCATAAGACACAAGCTCTAACTTGTACCCAAAATCTTGTTCTGCAATCTGCAAAGCAGCTTGACTGACTACCTTATTGCTTACACCACCGACAACATTAAAAAGTACGGCAACTATTAAAACATTTACAATTACAACCAACCCAAGCAAAACAAAGCCTATACTTCCCTTTTTCTTCTTTTGTGGCATGTTATACGCTTGTGCATTACCTATAAAACCCTCGCTTTTATCCTGTATTGCGCCAGTATATAAAGGGGGTGCTTCTCTTTGTTCCCAGTTTTGCGCTCCTTGAAACCCTCTATTTTGCTCTTTGCCCAACCCCTTTTTATCAGTTCCACTAAACTGTTTACACTGAGAGCAATATTCTGTATCTATCTCAAGCCCGCGACCGCATTTTTTGCACCTATACTTAATTTCATTTACTTTAGTTCCACATTTACCACAAAATTTAGCACTGTCTCTTAACTCACATCCACAATTAACACATATCTTGTCCATATTCATATCCCCCTTTATTTATTATAACGGTCCACCTAACATTATAAAAGCGTAGCTTATAATTTTATCATCTCTACCATTTATAATGATAGAAATAACACAGAGTTATTAAAAACATCCCTGCACGACTGTTTTAATCAGCTACAGGGATAGGTTTTTATTTTGCATTTTCTTCTACAAGTTAACAAGTATAGCTTTCGCAATTTCAAGGTCCTGTTTAGCTTTTTCGATTTTCAGACTGTGCTCTAATGTCCACTCTTCTAAGTCTTTATGATATTTCGGTAAAACTTCTGTTTCATATTCTCTTTGTTTTTCTATATATTCTGCATTTGCTTTTTCTTGAAGTTCATCATATTTTTTATCTAAAGCTATACAATGATTATAATACTCTACAGAATCCCTTGCTTTTTTAATGTCATTTTCTTTTATTCTCTTGAAAACAGCACAGTAAAGAGGAATCCAAGCTATAGCAAAATAATAAAAATAAAGACTGATATTAGGAAAAATAAAGAGAAATTCCTCGGGTATAAACCTGTAGACACCACCTAAACTAACTAAAAGGGTTAAAATTATAGAAATCCCAACAAGTATAAAAGGCGCGCCAAGTGCCAATGCCCAACTAAATTTCTTTTGTGAAACAATTTGTGGATATATTCTTAAAACACTTTTACATTTTGGCGGGGTAGGCACTTGCTTATACCTTGCTGATAGCAAACGCGATAAGGCTTGTGTTTTATTAAAGATGTCTATTCTATGGTCTATTTGATTCACAACTACTGCCATTGTTGTACACCCATCGGTGCACCTCCACCTGCAAACATCTGTATATCTTTTCCGATTGTCTTAGGAAGGTCCATTTGTTTAACTGCACCATATCCTGCTGTAAAAAAGGGTATAAGTAAAAGAATCCAGCCTAAAAAAACGCCAATAATAGCCGCAATAATTTTTCCCGTCCACTCAGCATCTGTAAAGTTGACCATTAGAGCATTGTTGTTTATAGTAATATTCGCCGTTACTCCAAGCGCAAGCCCAGCAATCTTTTTAATGCCGCCATCGTCTTTGCTAAAACTGATGGAGACACCATTACCCATTTGCATTGCTGTCACCTCAAAACCTTTTGCCTGGTATATTTGAATAAGACTCCTAACCATTTCATTCAAATCAAAATCCTGTCCAATTGGAATCATCTTGGTTTCTGCCATTTTTACAACCTCTTTCTTAAAAAAATACTATTTATTAAGCGATTAAAAGATCGCTTGATAGCCCTAAATGCATCTTCATTAGTCCAAGTTCTATACAAAAACATAATATTATAAGACAAAACCGTCTTCTTTTTCCATTCAATAACATAATAATACAACGCTTTTCCCGTTCTGTCAACTATTTTTAGGTTTTATTTCCGCATATTACCTTTTTTTCCTTTAGAATGTATGAAAAAGGGTGATATGATGAATTTTGGTGATGTATTGCGTGCGCTTTTAGAAGAAAGAAATACAACGCAGAAACAACTGGCAAACGATTTAAATATTGCCCCCTCAACAATAGGGGGGTATGTTCAAAACAGCAGTGAGCCTGATTTTGAAACGCTCAAACGGCTTGCGAAATATTTTGATGTTTCTACCGACTATTTATTAAACTACCGTTTTGGTAAAACTGCTACCTATCAGGAGGACGACCTGCTGCGCATCTTCCGCTCCCTATCACCTGAACAAAGAGAGCTGTATTTGGAACAGGGTAAAGTCTTTATTCGCATTAATCAAAAAGAAAAGGCGAAATCATCATGATTGACTTTGGCAAACAGGATTAAAAATAAAAACACCGCAACCCTTACTATCACAATTAAGGCTTGCGGTGATTTAATATTATTATGTTAAATATCTTTATCGCAAGCCTTTTTCGCTTGCAAAGTACAAACTCCATTAAAAAAGTGCCCGACTAAACGAGCAGGACGAAACAAAAATAAAAAAATAGCAGGCAGGGCTTATCCCTTGTCCGCTATTTTGCTAATAATTCCGAACACGTGCTGGGCAAAAAAACATAAAGGTGTTCGAGTTATTAAAGTTTGGTGACCCGGACGAGATTCGAACTCGTGTTACCGCCGTGAAAGGGCGGTGTCTTAACCCCTTGACCACCGGGCCTTATTATTGGGGTGTGTTTGTACTAAAAGCCGGAAGTAATTCCTAACTCCTAACACCTATTCCTTAACCCCTAATATGGTAGCGGCAGTAGGACTTGAACCTACGACACCACGGGTATGAACCGAGTGCTCTAGCCAGCTGAGCTATGCCGCCATATTTACGAACAATCTATAAAGATTGGCGCGCCTTTTAAAGGCGAATGTCATTATAATATAAGGTTGTAGAATTGTCAACAGTTTTTCAAATATATCAGCAAAAATAGTCTTTCATTTGCTCAAGAAGTGCAATTTCTGCTGTAACATCTAATATAATTCCTTTTTCTGTGTACTTTTCAGAGTGCACAATGCCGTTTTCTCTCAGTTTAGCCGCCTTGGACACACCACTAAAGGGAATTAGCACCTTTGTTCTGTGCCGTGTTTTGGGAAGAGATTGTGCAATTTTTTCAAGCAGCAGCTCTAAACCATCTTTTTTTAATGCAGAAATGCAAACCCCGCCACTATCTATAAATAAAGTATCTTCTTCTTTTGCTAAATCACACTTGTTAAACACTGGTATTATCGGAATACTGC
>DASRNG010000092.1:0-3241 GCA_035647555.1 Oscillospiraceae bacterium
ATTCCGAGTAAAATAGAGCTTGAAGACATGCTTTTCAAACCCACACCACTTACACAAGAGCGATTTGAGGAGATTACAACCCCTGACGCAAATGGGAAAGCTATGATTATGATTCCTAACGGAATTGAACTTAACCCCACATCTTTTAACAATGCTCATGTAAATGCTTGGTTTGGCACATATGGCAATGGTGTTATGGGTGGCACGAGTGATTATGAAACCGCAATAAGAGGCGCCCATGAGGGTGGAGGATTATCTGTTATAAACCACCCTGGCGAATATACAAACGCAAGGCATGAGGACGACCCTGAGCTTGCTTACAATGAGGATTATAACTATCAAGTAAATAAATTTACAAACCTGCTGCTGAACTATGATTCCTGCATAGGAATTGATATGAACAGTAAGGGTGACGGCAGAACAAGGAACGACAGAAAGCTTTGGGACCGTTTGCTGCAAAACTCCATACCAAACGGCAGAAACGTTTTCGGCATATGCTCAAGTGATGCTCATAGAGAATCAGCTATTGACACAGGCTGGACAATATCTATGCTCCCTGAGCTTACAGCGGACGCTGTTCGCACCAGTTTAGAAACGGGTGCATTTTTCGGAGGCAGCCGCTGCCTTAAAAACACAAAGGAATTAGCACAAATTAGTCAGGCAATAGGATATGACCTTGGGGATGACTGGCGAGCTGAAAGCTTTATAGTTCAACCTGTGGTTAACAATATTATTGTAAATAATGCGGCAGACACAATTACAATCAAGGCCGATAATGCACTTGTTATAAGATGGATTGCAGACGGCGAGCTTATTGCAGAGGGCGAAACAATTAACCTTAACGACTATTCCTATATGATAGGCTCTTATGTTAGGGCTGAGGTTTTCGGTGAAGGCGGAATACTTTATACACAGCCATTTGTATTAGAGTATGAGGGCGCACCCGAAAAAGAGCTTGGTTTCTTTTATGACTTTGGAAATCTTGCTGCACTTTTACGCAACAGCATACTTAGCACACTTGAATATTTACCAGGGTTTTCAATATTCTGGAAACTGCTAACTGGAAATGATAGTCAAGTAGGTCTTTAATAAAACCTATAAACACAGTACAGCGGCAAGGGGAATCTTTGCCGCTGTCTTAATTTTATAAAAAGTTTACTGCTATATGAAAGTCAAAATAATATGTGTGTACAAAGGGAAGATAATATTAAAAAATAGGCTAAATTGTTTGAAATACATGGCTAAATATGCTATACTTCAAAATAAGAAAGTTAAGCGGAGTGATTAGATGAAAGATGTAATAAATGTAGGGTTTATAGGTCTTGGCGGCAGGGGAGCTGGAATGCTAGGTCTTCTTCTTCAAATTGATGGGATAAGAGTTCCAGCAGTTTGCGACATTATTCCCGAAAGAGCCGGAAAGGGTATAGATATTGTAGAAAGTGCGCCAGAGTGCGACTATGAGGTGACTTCCTATTTAGATTATAAAGAGCTTTTAGATAAAGAAAAGCTTGATGCTGTTGTTATTTGCAGCACATGGATATCGCACATAAAAGTTGCGGTTGACGCTATGAAAAAAGGGCTTTATGCGGCGGTTGAAGTTGGCGGAGCGGCATCTATTGATGAGTGCTGGCAACTCGTAAGAACGGCGCAACAAAAGAATACACACTGCATGCTGCTTGAAAACTGCTGCTATGCAAGAAATGAAATGGCTCTTTTTAATATGATTAAAAAAGGCATGTTTGGCGAGCTTATTCACTTAGAGGGTGGCTACCGCCATGATTTAAGGGACGAAATTGTTCTAGGCAGAGAAAATCAGCACGGCAGGCTTAAAAACTTTATAAATAGAAATGGCGATTTATATCCCACACACCAATTAGGACCCATAGCAAAGGCAATTAACATCAATAGGGGCAACAGATTTTTAACAGTTAATGCCGTTGCCTCAAAAGCACGGGGGCTGCACCAATGGATTAAAGACAATAAAGGTGAAAAGTATGACCTTTTTGACACAAACTTTGAGTGTGGTGATGTTGTTACAACACTTATTAAATGCGCCCATGGTGAAACGATACAACTAAACCATGACTGCTGTTTGCCACGCCCATATTCACGTGACTATTTAATTGAGGGCACAAAAGGCAGTTATATGGAAACATTTGAAGGTGAACCAGGCGTAATATATATAGACGGTCAGGCAGAAAACAAACATAAATGGGACGATTTTCTCCCATGGAGAGAAAAGTATGAGCATCCACTATGGAAAGAGTATGAAACTAAAGGTGTAAAAGCTGGGCATGGCGGAATGGATTATCTTGTTCTTTGTGCGTTTGTGGAGAGTGTTAAACACGGCAAAACACCACCTATAGATACATATGATACTGTATCATGGATGGTAATTACATGCCTTTCAGAGCAGTCTGCGGCGATGGGTGGAGCGCCTGTTCCAGTGCCAGACTTTACAGATGGTTATTGGATTGAAAGAGAGCCAATTGAAAGAGGCAGATATTGCGTAGACGATGTTTGCGAAGAATTTTTTAAATAGGAGGAAAAAATGAAGTATTACATAGGTGTTGACGGCGGCGGAACAAAAACCGCACTCGTGCTTTTTGATGAGAATAAAAATGTACTTGGCACGGCAGAAGGCACAGGCAGCAATCACGAAACGCTTCAAGGTTCTTTTGAGGAAGCGGCAAATGTTATAATGGACGGCATTAATGAGCTTTGTGAAAAACAAGGCATCACATTAGACGATATAGATGCCGCTCTTATGGGGCTTGCAGGAATTGACCATGAGTTTCAGCTTGAGGCTATAAGTGACGAGTTTGATGACCTAGGACTTAAAAATTACTCTATCTATAATGACGGATTTATAGTTATAAAAGCAGGTGTGGGCAAAGGTGCAGGCATTGGCTATAACTGCGGCACTGGCACGTGCTGCAACTGTATAGACAGTAATGGCAATATGCTTCAAATAGGCGGCTTTTCAGAGCTTTCTGGTGATGTTGGTAACGGCCACTGGATAGCAACAGAGGCATTTAGAATAGCATATGATGACATTTGCCTGAAAAAGAGAAAAAGCCTTGTAACAGAATATTTCGCAAAAGAAACAGGAGTTAAAGATAGGGACACTCTTTTAGCATCAATCATAAAAATTGAAGGGCTTGAGTCAGAAAAGTATATAAGGCTTTTAATAGATGCGTTCTTTTATGCCGCTAATAACGGGGACGAGGCGGCGCTTGAG
>DASRNG010000093.1:0-5089 GCA_035647555.1 Oscillospiraceae bacterium
AGATAGCGATGTTTCAGCAGATGTTTTAGTTATATTAGAAAATGTTAAAACGAATGGTGACAAGGCGTTAATAGAGTATGCAGAAAAGTTTGACAAGGCAAAGCTAAATACGCTTGAAGTTACAAAAGAAGAAATTGAAAAGGCATATTCTCTTTGTTCTAAGGAGCTAATAACCGTATTAAATGAAGCGGCAGAAAATATTAGAGATTATCATAAAAATCAAGCCGCCAAAGGTTTTTCAATAAAAAAGGAGAATGGAGTAGTCCTTGGGCAAAACATACTGCCCATAAAAAGTGTTGGCATATATGTGCCAGGCGGCACAGCAAGCTATCCATCAACCGTTTTAATGAATGCAATACCAGCAAAAATTGCTGGTGTTAAAGAAATAATAATGGTAACACCGCCCGATAAAGACGGTAAAATAAAGCCCTCTGTTTTAGCTGCTGCAAAAATTGCTGGTGTTGATAAAGTTTTCAAGGTAGGAGGGGCGCAGGCTATAGGTGCGCTTGCGTTTGGTACAGAAAGTATACCAAAGGTATTAAAAATTGTAGGCCCTGGCAACATATATGTAGCTACTGCAAAAAAGATGGTGTTTGGTACTGTTGATATTGACATGATAGCGGGACCGAGCGAAATTTTAATAATTGCAGATGACACCTGCAATCCTGTTTTTGTTGCAGCTGATATGCTCTCTCAAGCAGAGCATGACACGCTCGCATGTTCTATTCTTGTTACGACAAGTGAAAGCCTTGCAAGAAAGGTGAGTATTGAGCTTGAAAAACAAATTCCGCTTTTAGATAGAAGTGAAATAGCAGCGGCATCAATTGCTGGGTATGGCAAAATTATTATTGTGAAAACTATTGATGAAGCAGTAGAAGTGGCAAATGAATTAGCGCCAGAACACCTTGAAATTTGTGTTGATAACCCGTTTGATTATCTCCCAAAAATTGAAAACGCCCCCAGTATATTTCTTGGGAAATATACACCAGAAGCACTTGGGGATTATTTTGCAGGCACAAACCACACGCTGCCAACGGCAGGCACTGCTAAATTTTCAAGTCCGCTTGGTGTTGAAGACTTTGTTAAACGTTCGCAGTATACATACTATACAAAAGAGGCGCTAAATGCTGTTTCTGAAAAAGTTGCACTGTTTGCATTTGAAGAAGGGTTAGGGGCGCATGCTAAATCAGTTTTAATTAGATTTGAAAAGGAAAATTTATAATATGAGCAGATTTTTATTAGAAAAGTATAGTAAACTTAAAGCATATGAGCCTGGGGAGCAGCCGCAGGACTTTTCAAAATTTATAAAGCTCAATACAAATGAATTGCCATATCCGCCGTCACAAAAGGTTATAGATGCGGTAAATGCCGCAGAGATTAAAAAGCTAAATTTATATCCACCCGTAGAGTTTCTGGAGCTTAAAACAAATATTGCTAACTTTTATGATATTTCCCGGGAAAACATTTTTCTTTCAAATGGTTCTGATGAAATTTTATCATTTGCATTTCTTGCCTTTTTTGCAGATGGTGCAAAGGTTGCCTTTCCTGATATTACATATGGATTTTATAAAGTTTATGCACAGCTTTATGGAAGCAGTGCAGATATAATTCCGCTTAATAAAGACTACTGTATAGATGTAAATGACTATATTGATACTGGTAAAAATATTGTAATAGCAAACCCTAACGCACCAACGGGCATATGCCTTTCGTTTAGAGAGATTGAGAAAATTGTAAAAAGCAATAAAGATAATCTTGTAATAATTGATGAAGCTTATATTGATTTTGGCGGCGAGTCCGCTGTGCCGCTTATTAAAAAATATGACAATTTGCTCGTTGTTCAAACTTTTTCAAAATCACGCTCACTAGCAGGTGCAAGGCTTGGGTTTGCTATGGGTAGCAGCGAAATAATTGATGATTTGCGAAAAATAAAGTATTCAACAAATCCTTATAATGTAAATCGTTTAACCCTAATAGCAGGAAATGCGGCATTTAGTGATGATGCGTATTTTAGAAGCTGCTGCAAAAGCATTTCAGAAACTCGTAAATATTTAATAAAAGAGTTAGAAAGATTAGGTTTTTTTGTACTACAATCTAAAGCTAACTTTATTTTTGCAAAGCCATCAGGAATTTCAGCGAGTGACTTATACTTAAAGCTAAAGGAGAAAGGTATTTTAATAAGATACTTTGATAAAGAAAGAATTTGCGACTTCGTAAGAATTACCATAGGAACTAAAGAGCAAACAGAAATTCTTCTCAAGGAAATAAGGGGGATAATATGAGAAAATCAGAAATTATTCGTAAAACTACTGAAACAGATATTACACTAACACTTCTGCTTGACGGCACTGGCAAAGCAGAAATTAGCACGGGAAACGGCTTTTTTGACCATATGCTAACTCTATTCACAAGGTACAGCAAGTTCAACTTATCTGTTAGCTGCATTGGCGACACAGTTGTGGACTATCACCACTCTGTAGAGGATATAGGTATTGCTCTTGGCAGTGCTTTTAAAAAGGCGATAGGCGATAAGAGGGGCATTGTGCGCTTTAGCGATATTATGCTGCCAATGGACGAGGCATTAATTCTGTGTGCGGCTGATATATCAGGCAGGGCATACTGCCACTTTGACCTGCCCGTTTCTAGCGAAAAAATAGGTGAATACGATACAGAGCTTACAGAGGAGTTTTTTAGAGCGTTTGCAAATAATGCTAATATTACTCTCCACATTAAAAAACTGCATGGAACGAACTCTCACCATATTACAGAAGCGGCTTTCAAGGCTTTTGGCACAGTATTGAGAAACGCATGTAAAGTTGATAAAGACTTTTCCCAGGAAATACCCTCAACTAAAGGTGTATTATAATTACTAAAAACAGGAGGCAAAAAAATGCTTTTATTCCCTGCTATTGATATATACGAAGGTAAAGCTGTAAGGCTACTAAAGGGCGACTATAATAAAATGACTGTTTATAGTGACGAGCCTGTAAAAGTAGCAGAAAGTTTTTTGGAAAAAGGCGCTGCTTTTCTTCATACTGTTGACTTAATGGGAGCTAAAACAGGTGAAAATGTATGCGCTCCAATAATAAAGAAAATAGCAAATAAAACGGATATGTTTATACAAATGGGCGGAGGCATACGAACAATAGAAACTGCAAATGACCTTATAAAAGCTGGTGTATCACGCATTATTCTTGGCACTGCGGCGGTGCTGGATAAAGAGTTTTTACAGCTTTGCCTAAAAGAGCATAAAGACAAGGTTGCAGTAGGGGCGGATATTAATAACGGATTTGTTGCAATTAAAGGCTGGACAGAAACTTCAGAAACACCGCTTGATGTATTTTTGAGTGAAATGGAAAATATAGGTGTAAGGACAGTAATTTGCACTGACATATCAAAAGACGGAATGATGTCTGGAACGAACCTAAAACTTTATGAGGAGCTTCTAAATAAATATTCGCTAAATATAATTGCCTCTGGCGGCGTATCCTCATATGATGACATAAAAAAGCTAAGAGAAATTGGCGTTTACGGCGCTATACTTGGAAAAGCTTTATATGAAAAAGAGATGGACTTAGAAAAAGCTTTTAGTCTACTGGAGAATAATTATGAAAACTAAAAAGATTATACCATGCCTTGACGTGAAAAATGGCAGAGTAGTAAAGGGCGTTAAATTTCAAGGTGTTTCTGACGTGGCATCACCCGTAGAGCTTGCCGACTACTACAATAAAAACGGTGCAGATGAAATCACGTTTTATGATATTGCGGCATCAAATGAAAATAGAATGCTTTTTACAAATATATTAAAAGAGGTATCCTCTGTAGTTTCTGTTCCTCTTATTGTAGGCGGCGGTATTCGCACTATAGCAGATTTTGAAAATGTATTTGAATGCGGCGCTTCTAAAGTAAGTGTAAACTCTGGCGCACTTAATAGTCCAAAGCTCATAAATAAGGCGGCAAAAAAATACGGCAGTAGCCGCATTGTGCTATCTGTAGATGTTAAAAAGGTTAATAATAAATATACTATATTTAAAAAAGGCGGCACAGAGAACACAGAAATTGATGCTTTAGAATGGGCTAAAAGAATGGTTAATAGCGGAGCTGGCGAAGTAGTTGTAAATAGCATTGATAAAGACGGTGTAAGAAACGGATTTGATTTGGAGCTTTTAGCGCTCATTCTTGATAATATTAGCGTTCCTGTTATAGCCTCAGGCGGGGCAGGGGAGAGCGAACATTTTCTCACTCTCTTTAAGTCGCTGCCAAGTGTTAGCGCAGGGCTTGCTGCATCTGTTTTTCACTTTGGTGATATAAAGATTAATGAACTTAAGGAATACTTATTTAATAATGGCATAAATGTTAGGAGAGCAAAAGATGAATATTAATGAGTTGGTTTTTGACGAAAATGGTCTTATTCCTACTATCGTTGTAGATTCTAAAAGCAAAGAAGTTTTAACTTTGGCATATATGAATAGAGAAAGCCTTGAAATTAGCCTTAAAGAGAAAAAGACGTGCTTTTTCTCTCGTAAAAGACAAAAACTTTGGAGAAAAGGTGAAACGTCTGGCAACTATCAAAATATTGTAAGCATTACTTCAGATTGTGATAACGATGCACTTTTAATAGCTGTTTCAAAAAAGGGGCCTGCATGCCACACAGGAGAAAACTCTTGTTTTTTCAATAATATATATAAAAGTGATGAAAACGATAATGAGTTTTCGCTCTATTCACTTGCAAACCTCATTAATGAAAGAAAACAAAATCCAAAAGATGGTTCATACACTAACTATTTGTTTGAAAAAGGGCTTGATAAAATACTTAAAAAAGTAGGGGAGGAGTCAAGTGAAGTTATTATAGCTGCAAAAAATAATGATAAAGATGAAGCGATTTATGAAATAGCAGACCTTACATATCATATTTTGGTTTTAATGAATCAAATGAACATTTCGGTAGATGAAGTTTTAACCGAGTTAAAGTCAAGGCATATTATTGATACTAAGATAAAACAAGAAAAGATGACATAATATTACGCAATTAAAACAAATTATTACATTATAATTGTTTTATTGATTTATTAATATCTAATTGTTATAC
>DASRNG010000094.1:0-8318 GCA_035647555.1 Oscillospiraceae bacterium
AAGCAGGAGGCACTATCGTAGCCAACACAAACGGTTCCGGAGGCGGAGAAGATAATACCAAGAAAGATACCGATGTCATAGTTCCGGATGACACAACGGCTGCAATTGATGACACGCAAAGCTCAGGAACTGCCGACCCAACAAATACAGGCGGCAACACAAGCACTACAAAACCGCAAGGCACAGCGCAAAAGAGTAAGGCAGACATTGCAAAGCTTTATAATGATGCATTAAATAAAACGAAAGCTTACAAAGGCGATGTAAAGGTTAAAAGGGTAGAAGGTGTAACGACAACCGTTACAAAACTTGCGCTTGTTAAAAGCATAGCACAAAGTATGCTTCCAAATACTTACCCTGAAACGAGAGAAGGCACTTTTAAAAATGGTGTTGCCACAGCTGATGCAAGAACCAAAAAGGGAGAAGAAAAGAAAGATCGCGACCCTGGTGCAAAGCTTGCGGAGTATATTCCTCCCCCAGAGGGCAAAAGTGCCAAACTTTCAGCTGCAGGCATTAAAGATGCAAAATATACTGCAGTAGGCAGCGGTTACAAGCTTGAGATAACACTTGTTCAAGAAGCAGGAGACGGAATCAATTATGTTCCGCCATACCACTCCTCTGTAATGGATACACTCGCAATGAGCGATGAAGAGCTTAAGCCTTTCAGTGTTATTAACGCGACAACAACCTACAGCGGAGCTACAATTACTATGCAAGTTAATTCAAACGGGCTTGTTACATCTTTGAGTATTTTAGAAATTGTTAATGTTACTGGAAAAGTTACATATGGCAATAGCAGTCAAGGTTTAGAGGCTATCCTTGACGGCGAATGGAAACAGGATATAACCTTTACTTATTAATTTGCAAACAAAATTACAAGGAGGCGCGCTATATGTCGAGCCTCCTTTTAGGGTGGAAAGTCAGATTTTAGATGCCAGAACGCAAATTGTAAATTAATGCTCCGCTGAGTTGATTATAATCAAAACGCAAAGCATCTATCTTTAATAAACATCTGATATCTATAATCTAAAATCTAAACAGGCGTTTGCAATCAAAAAAGCTCGGAGGTTAGCCATGTTATTTAAGGCGCTATTTTTATCGGCTGTTGTTCTTGAGTTTGTTTTTGTTCCGCAGTATTTAATAGCTTTGTGGCCCGAAAAGAATGAAAAGTCGTTAAAGTTAAAAATGATTTGCTCCGGTCTTTTTGTGTTGTTAGCGCTATGCGCCACTGAAATAGCCGGCGGATTTAACGAATATGCTGTGTTTATGGTTTTAGGCGCACTATTCGGCTTTTTAGGCGACTATTTCCTGCACGCCAAAGGTACTGTAAAGTATTTTATAACGGGGCTTTCGAGCTTTCTTATCGGTCATATAATGTATTTAGCCGCATTCTCAACGAGTTTATTAAAAAGATTTTCCAACTATTCGTTTTTCTCCATTCGGCGAATTACTTTATACATAGCTCTGATTTCGCTTATATTTTTTATTACAAACAAATATAAAAACCATTTTAAGAAAAAGATACTGTTTGTCGCCGTTTCCCTTTATGCCGTCGTCATTGTATTTATGCTCGGCAAAGCCGCCACGCTCGGTTTTAACTATTTTCACAACAATTTAGAATGTAGGGTTGCTGTTCTTATTTTGCTGACGGCGGGCTCCTTACTATTTTTTATATCGGACTTTACGCTTGCCCTGTTAATGTTCGGAGGAAAAAAGCACAATTACACTCTTAAAAAATTCAATATTACAACATATTTTTTGGCGCAAGCACTTCTTTCCTCATCTGTTTTATTTTTGGCGCAATAATATGAGGTGTTAGTATAAATGATAAAGAAATTATTAGTACTTTTTACTGTCAGTATCTTAATAGCGCTGACTGTTAGTCTGTCATATTCCGCCGAAAGTACAGAAACAAAAGAAGTGACGGAGACTTCCGAAATAAAGCTTACAATAGATGTGTCAGACCGTTATACAGATGGCTTTTCAAAAGAAGATAATTCAAAATCTGATAATGGCAAGGCGGTATTTATCGGCATAATTTGCCTGTTGCTTTTAATTGGCATTATTATAATTGCCGCAAAATCGCGTGATAGTGAGCCGCCCGCCTCTTTGCAAGGCGGCGAAGATGACACATTAACAAATAACTAAAGGCTGCATTTGCTTATGAATTAAAGCTAAGGAAAGTGCGGCTTTTGTTTTAGTAAAATCAGCTACCATTGAATTTGGTTTATTAATCGGGTCATCTTGCCTGTATGGAATAAAGAATATATTTTTTATATTGTGCAAACTGCCAATGTTTTTAGCGGCGGCAGCCAGTGCATCGTTAGTTGAAATTCCGATTAATATGGGTCTGTCGTTACGCAAATGAGCTTTTGCGGCAAATGTTACACTCGTATCTGCAACGCCAAGGGCAATTTTTGCTAAAGAGTTGCCTGTACACGGTGCAATTATAAGAGCATCAAGCGTTTTTTTAGGTCCGAATGGCTCAACTTCAGTTAGTGTGTGTAAAACCTTAGTTTTTGTAATTTCCTCAATCCGTTTAATATGGTCTAACGCTTCGCCAAACCTTGTATCAATTGAATATGCATTTTCTGACATAATCGGTATTAACTTTATGCCGCTATCCTTTGAAAGTTCCTCTAACTGCTTTATAGCTTCGTTAAATGTGCAGTACGAGCCGCACAATGCAAACCCTACTGTTATCATAATACTCTGCCCCCAAGCTCACACAAAATAGTGTCTCCAATTATTTCGCCTGCTGTTTTTGGTGCAATGTTGCCGGGTAGTGACGGTGCTTTAATTATGTTAAACCCAAGCTTTTGAGCAGTGCCAAAATCAATACCGAACGGAGACGAGGCAATCTCTATAAGTAGGCACCCCAAATTAATATTATTTAGCTGTTTTTCTGATATAACAAGGCTTGGAACGGTGTTGATAATGGCATCAAAGTATACAGGCTCGTAAGATAAGCTGTCAAGGCAGCGGGTGTCGCAGCCAGCTAAAGCAGCTTCTGATAAATTTTCTCGGCTTCTTGCAAGAACGGTTACATTAGCGTTAAAGGCCTTTAGAACTAAGGCTATAGCTTTTCCTGTTTTGCCAAAGCCCACAATTGCACAATCCATAGAATGTATTGTTATGGGTAAAGAATCAATAAGGATTTTTATAATCCCCTCCGCCGTAGGAATGGCATTAAGTATTTGCAAACTGTGGTTTTCATAATAATCTATACACACAGCTCCTTTTGAGTTGATTTTCATTCTTATTTCTTGTGGTATTATTCCTCCAAAAACGATATCACCGTCTTTTATTCCAGCTATCGCCTCATTAATGTTAATGTCATAGGGGGAAAACGGGGCATTTATTGTAACGCCATCTTTAGTTAGCGGCAAGGGAAACACCTTTACGTTGCGGCTTTGCATTTCTTCACTGAAAAACTCCTTTTCAATAACAGGGATTTTCGAATGCTCCTTTGAAAACCCGTATGCTTTTATATTATAGTAATTCTTTTTTAAGTATTCTCCAAGAAAAAGGTGACGTTTGTCGCCTCCTATTATTATAAAGTTGTATGGCTTCATATTTAAATATCATCCTCTCTATATAAACTATTTTTTTCTTAACTCCCGTCACATTATATTATGAGGAGAACGAGTATTTGTGAAAGCCAAAAACAAAAGTTTTTCAACACAAGGGTTTATTTTTCCTGTTCTATAGAGTATAATAATATTATTGTATTATTAAGAAAAGAGTTTGGTAAATGAAAAACAATATTGAAAGAATATTAAAAGATGCAAAACACATACATTTTATAGGTATAGGCGGCTCAGGAATGTGCCCTCTTGCAGAGATTTTGCACTCTAAGGGGTATATAATAACAGGTTCAGACAATAACAGCAGTGATAATTTAACAAGGCTAATAAGTCTTGGCATAAAAGCTACAATTGGGCATGACGAAAAAAATATTGACGGCGCTGATATGATTGTATATACAGCGGCACTTTTACCAGAAAACCCAGAGCTTATTGCTGCAAATGAGAGAGGTATACCTGTTTTTGAGCGCAGTTTATTGTTCGGTGCTATTTCTAAAAGGTACGATAACTGTGTTGCTATATCAGGCACTCACGGTAAAACTACTGTTACTTCTATGGTGACAGAGATATTAATAAAGGCAAACAAGTCACCCTCTGCACTAATAGGCGGTAAACTGCCGCTTACGAATTCAAACGGAGTTTTGGGAGAAAGCTCTCATTTTATTTGCGAGGCATGCGAGTATAAAAACACCTATCACGAGCTTTACCCAAATGTTTCTGTAATTCTTAATATCGCTAACGACCATATGGAGTTTTTCAAAACGGAAGAAAATTTAATTTCATCATTCAATCACTTTGCTAATATGGCAAAAAGCACTGTAATATATAATAAAAGTGATGAAAAAACTAAAACGGCTGTAAGTGGTATTACAGATAAAAAGTTAATATCTTTTGGTATTTCAAATGATTGTGATTGCTACCCGTTAAATATTGAGTTTGTAAACGGTGCATTTGCTACATTTAACTTTTGGTATTACGGCGAAATGCTTGGCAAGGTAGAACTTGGCGTACCTGGAGAGCATAATATACAAAACGCTCTTGCTGCTATTTGTGCGGCAATGTATAGCGGCGCCACCTTTTTGCAGTGCCAAAGTGCACTTAAAGATTTTACAGGTGCTAGCAGGCGATTTGAAGTTTTAGGCGAATATAACGGGGCTGTTGTGGTAGACGATTATGCGCACCACCCAAATGAGATTAAAGCAACTCTTAAAACAGCAAAAGCATTGCATTATAAGCGTGTTATAGCTGTATTTCAGCCATTTACATTTAGCAGAACACAGCTACTATTAAATGAGTTTGCAAAGGCTCTTTCTATATCTGACAAGGTTGTCCTTACTGAAATTATGGGTTCAAGAGAGATAAACGAATACGGTATAGAAACAAAGGACCTTGCAGCAGAAATTGACGGCTGCACATGGTTTGACACATTCGATAAGGTAGCAAATCATGTAAGAGAAAACGCAAAACAGGGTGACCTTATATTAACACTCGGCTGTGGGGATGTTTATAAGGTTGCACATAAAATACTGGAAAAGTAATAAAGATGAAATATAAAGCAGTTATTTTTGATATGGACGGAACGCTACTTGATACGCTTATGGATTTAGCAAATAGCACTAACTTTGCGCTTAAAGAGTGCGGCTTTCCTGAAAGGACAATAAAGGAAGTTAAAAGTTTTGTGGGCAGTGGTGTTAACAGGCTTATAACGCTTGCTGTGCCCAAAGGGGCAACAAAACAACAGGAAGAAGAATGTAAAAGGCTTTTTAAGGAGCATTATTTAACTCATTCACAGGTAAACACAAAGCCGTATGACGGCATTATAAGTCTTCTTACAAAGCTTAAAGAAAGCGACGTTAAAATAGGTGTTGTTTCAAACAAATATCATATGGCACTCGTTTCTGTTTGTGATGATTTTTTTGAAGGATTTATTGATTATGCCGTTGGCGAAAAAGAGGGTGTGCCGAAAAAGCCCGCACCAGATGCTGTTTTTGAGTGCCTTAGAAAACTTGAAAGCACAAATAAGGA
The DNA here is from genome assembly GCA_035647555.1 of Oscillospiraceae bacterium. GTDB lineage: Bacteria > Bacillota > Clostridia > Oscillospirales > Acutalibacteraceae > DTU089. The sequence goes on from DASRNG010000094.1 coordinate 5,610, forward strand.
CACTGTTTATGTTGGCGACTCTGATGTGGACGTAAAAACAGCAATGAATGCAAAGCTCCCCTTTGTAGGTGTTTCATGGGGGTTTAGAGACGAGGAGTTTTTAAGAGAAAATGGAGCAGAAATAATTATTAATCACCCGCTTGAGCTTTTGAATTTATAAAGAAATATAACAGGAGGAGTTTATGAAAGTTCTTATGATAAACGGCAGCCCAAATAAGCACGGCTGCACATTTACCGCCCTTTCAGAGATTTCAAAAGTGCTGATTGAAAAAGATATAGAAGTTGAAATATTACATATAGGCAGCGGACAAATTAGAGGGTGCAGCGCATGCGGTTTATGTAAAACAAAAGGAAAATGCGTTTTTAATGATGATATTGTTAATACTATTATTGAAAAGGCGAAAAGTGCAGATGGTTTTGTTTTTGGGGCACCTGTACACTATGCCGCACCAGCAGGTGCTTTGTGTGCGGTGCTTGACAGGAGTTTTTACGCAGGCTCTGTAAACTTTCACGGAAAACCAGGTGCCGCCATTGTAAGCTGCCGCAGGGCAGGCTCAACAGCGGCTATAGATAGGCTGAATAAATATTTTACAATAAGCCACATGCCCGTTATATCCGCAGGCTATTGGAATATGGTACACGGCAAAAACCCAGAACAGGTAAAAAAAGATTTTGAGGGTATGCAAATTATGCGGACACTTGGTTCTAATATGGCATGGATATTAAACTGCATTAATATAGCTAAAGAAAATGGCGTCACTCGCCCTGTTCCTGAAAAGAAGATATTGACGAGTTTTATTGACGAATAAGTTATAAGCCCGAAATAAACTGATAGGAGCGTTAAAATGAACGATGTAAAATCATTATATAATCTTTGGAGAGAAAATGCCGTAAGGGACGGCGACCTTATTAAAGAGCTTATAGAGAAAGAAGCGGACACAGAGCAAATATCAGATATGTTTTATCGCAGCCTAAAGTTTGGCACAGCAGGGCTTCGCGGCATTATTGGAGCTGGCACAAATAGAATGAATGTGTATACAGTAGGGCAGGCGGCGCAGGGACTTTCGGACTATTTAAATTCTGAATTTGAAAATCCTACAATTGCTATAGCATATGACTCAAGAATAAAGTCAGAGCTTTTTGCAAAAGAGGCGGCAGGGGTTCTTGCTGCAAATGGTATTTACGTGTACTTCTTTCCGGAACTTGTGCCAACACCAATGTTATCATACGCTGTAAGAACACTTGGCTGTAGCTCTGGCATCATAATAACAGCAAGCCACAACCCAGCAGAGTATAATGGCTTTAAGTGTTATGACAAAAATGGTTATCAAATGACAGATGAGGCTGCCGAAAAAACTTATAGCTTTATTTCAAAAGTGGACTTGTTTAAGGATATAAAGCGTATGGAGTTTGATAGCGGGCTTTCTGATGATATGATTGATTTTATAGAGCAGTGGCTGTTTGACGGTTTTTATGAAGAAGTTTTATCAAAAAGAGTTAATAAAGATGTATCAAAGACATCCGACATTAAAGTAATTTATACACCCTTAAATGGCACAGGCAACAAGCCTGTTCAAAAAGTGCTTAAAGAAATGGGCATAAAAGGGCTAAAGGTTGTAGAAAGTCAGAAGAATCCTGACGGCAACTTTCCCACTTGCCCTTATCCAAACCCTGAAATACGCCAGTCTTTTGAGGAGGCGTTTAAGACGACAGAAACCTTTATGGCAGATTTAATTATAGCAACGGACCCAGATTGTGACAGAGTAGGCATTGCCGTTTTGCATAATGGAGAATATAAGCTTATGACGGGTAACGAGCTTGGAGTTATGCTCATAGAATACCTTTTGTCACAAATGAGTGAGAACGGTACCTTGCCAGAGGAGGCTATTGTTATAAAATCAATCGTTTCTACACCTCTTATAGATGTTATTGTAAACAATTATAATGCTGCTTTAGTGGATTTGTTAACGGGATTTAAATATGTAGGGGAGTATATAACACTTCTTGAAAAAGATAATAAAGAGCATCGCTTTGTATTTGCCATGGAGGAGAGTTATGGCTACCTTGCAGGTGTTCACGCAAGGGATAAAGATGCTGTAGTGGCCTCTATGCTCATATCCGAAATGGCGGCGTTTTATAAATCTAAAGGTATTTCACTTTATGAATTTATGAATTCTATTTATGAAAAGTATGGTTATTATATAAGCCATCTTGATAATTACACCTTCAAAGGTGCGGCAGGTATGGAAAAGATGAACGAAATTATGTCAAACCTTAGAAAAACACCAATTACAAAGATAGGTGAGGCAAATGTAGTTATTTCAAAAGATTATAAATCGGGTGATGTAATTAACTATAAAACGAAAGAGAAAGCAGCAACTGGGCTTCCGTCCTCCAATGTAGTCGGGTATGTTCTTGATAGCGGGGACACAGTAATTGTGCGTCCCTCTGGAACAGAGCCAAAGCTAAAAGTTTATATCACTTCAAAATCAAGCAGCAAAGAAAGTGCCAGTAAAAAGGCTAAGTCAATCTCTATGCTTGTAAAAGACTTGCTTGCAATATAGAACGTAAAAGGTAGGGAATTTATATGATGTCAAGAAAATTTGCAGTAAGAATAATTGCCGCAATTTTAGCGCTGCTTATTTTTGGTGGTGTATTTGTTACAGTGATACAAATTTTTGCATCGGGAGCGTGTAATTCGTATCCATC
>DASRNG010000095.1:0-20959 GCA_035647555.1 Oscillospiraceae bacterium
TCAAAATCATTCCAGTCAACATAAAGGTTGCCTGAAACATCTTCAGGAATTATGCCTGGATAGTCTATTTTTTGAGTCCAAGGTGCAACGCCATGATAAAAGCCTTTTACAAAAATAATTTTCTTTTTGTTTGTATGCGCACGGGCCGCCATAATTGCAGCAGTCGTAGTATCGCCGCCGTTTTTAGCGAAGAATGCCCAGTCAGCAGAGGCTACTGTGTCTACCATAAGCTCTGCAAGCTCAATCATTTTTATTGACGGTGTAGTCGTGCAGTTTGCAATTTTTGCCTGCTCGAATACGGCAGCGTCAACATCTTCATCACCATAACCCAAAACGTTTGGACCATAGGCGCACATATAGTCAATAAAATCGTTGCCGTCAACGTCAGTAAAATGTGAGCCTTTGGCGCTTGCTGAGAAAAGCGGGAAAGAGGTAACAGGAATCATACACCCCTCTGCGGGACCGAGATGCCCATAAACCCCCGATGGTACAACTTTTGCCGCTCTTTCAAAATATTCGTGGCTTTTGTTGTATTTATAAATTTTATTAGCCATCTGTTAGTCCTCCTTATGCTAAATACAGAGCAACTCTGTCGAGTAGCCTGTTCAGATTGTCAATCATAGAAATCATACCGCTCATTCTAATGCTGCCATCTCCTATTGAGGCAACAGCGTTTACATTTCCGTCAAAAAGGTCACGTGCAAGCTCTATGCTTTTAAATTCCATAATAGCACGGGGATTTTCGGGTGGCATTTTAATTGCAAGCAGACGATGGTCCTTAACACGAAGTGTTGTTCCTGGGCCATCTTTAATAAGCAGTGCAATGTCACCGTCAACCATGTTGCTTGCGGTGAATTTGCCAATACTATCGTTATTTGCAATTTGGGCTACTGCTACTGTAATAGCCGATAACATAAGAGTAGTACTTTTTACGAAAAAGTCTTTGTCTTTAAGGGCTTCTGGTTCGGGCTGCATATACTTTGTAAGCATATCAGTAAGTTTTGTGAACTCATTAAGTAAAAATTTAATGTGAGTAAAGCCCTTTGAAGGGATAGGGGTAACAGTGCCATCAATCAGCCCGTTAAATTTTGCGGGAGATGAAAACGGGAGTTTAATGTCGCAGTTTGCTGTGCCTTGCTCCATGCGGCATTTGCCGTTTTTAAAAAACAGTGTTGCAGACGGGCCGCCTTTAACCTCAAAGCCTATGGAAACAGGCTTTTTACCTTTAAGTAAATCTGAGGCTTCAGGAACCAGTTCGCACAAATTTTCAAGTGTTCCTAAAATGGCATACATATTAATATATGCCAGAGTTTTTGTGTCAGTCACGAAACCATACTCCTATCAAAACGTTTTAGTAATTCTACCAAAAATATTCAGTAAAGTCAAACTAAATATTGTAAAAAAACCATATATTTCTAATTAAAAGCTTTTAAATAACAATTTGAATTTTCCTAAGCGGTAAATTAATATTGACAACTTTTATTAATGTTGTATAATATAAGTGAATTTACGTTCACCAAAAAAGGAGGATATTCATGGATATGAGATTTGCTATTTCACAGTATCACGATGCCGCAGATATTACAAGGCAGCTTGATGAGCTTATTGCAAAGCCCATTTATTCCATAAAGCCAGAGGCTTTAGCACAGTACGAAGAAAACTATTATGGTAAGAAGTGCAAGAAAAGTAAAGAGATGATAGACGAGGCAAGGCAGATTATACCAGGCGGTGTACAGCATAACCTTGCTTTTAACTATCCCTTCCCGCTTGTTTTTACGAAAGCACAGGGAATGAAGCTGCATGATGTTGACGGAAACGAGTATTTTGATTTTCTTCAGGCAGGCGGCCCCACGGTTTTAGGCTCTAACCCGCCTGAGGTAAGAGAAAAGGTTATTGACCTTCTTAACACTTGCGGCCCATCGACAGGGCTGTTCCATGAGTATGAATACAAGTTAGCTAAAAAGATTTCAGACAGTATAGAAACTGTTGATATGTTCCGTATGCTAGGCTCTGGCACAGAGGCATGCATGGCGGCTATAAGAGTGGCAAGGCTTGCTACAAAAAATAAAAACGTTGTTAAAATGGGCGGCGCATACCACGGCTGGAGTGACCAGCTCGGTTATGGCATTCGTGTTCCTGGTTCAAAGTTTACACAGGCAAACGGTGTTCCACTATACATATTTAAGCATACGCAGGAGTTTTTCCCTAATGACCTTGACAGTCTTGAAAGAGTGCTGCGCCTTAACCAGTTCAGAGGCGGCACGGCGGCTGTATTTATAGAGCCTATAGGACCTGAAAGCGGAACAAGACCCTTAGATTTTGACTTTAACAAGGGTGTTGAAAGGCTGTGCCGTAAGTACGGTGCGCTGCTTGTGTTTGACGAGGTTGTAACTGGTTTTCGTATCGGTATGGCAGGGGCGCAGGGCTATTATGGTGTTTCTCCTGACCTTACAATATTCGGCAAGGTTATCGCAGGGGGGTACCCCGGCGCAGGCGGAATTGGCGGTAAAAAAGAAGTTATGAAATACCTTGGTGCAGGGCTTGATGGAAGTACGAAAGTTAAAAAAGCATTTATGGGCGGAACTTTAGCAGCTACACCAATTTCGTGCGTTGCAGGCTACTACACGCTTGAGGAAATAGACAAGCAAAACGCTTGCCAAAAAGCTGGTCAAATGGGTGATAGGCTCACAAAAGGACTTAAAGAGCTTATTAAGAAATATAATCTGCCGTTCGTTGCCTTTAACCAAGGCTCTGTTTGCCACTTAGAAACAGTTGGCACTATGCATTATTCGATTAACTGGTGCAAACCGTGGACTATTCCTAATGTTCTTTCCGCTACGAGTGAAAGGAAAAAGGAAATGGAGCACATGGGCGCTGCTTATATGGCAGAGGGACTAGTAACTTTGGCTGGCAGCCGCCTTTATACGAGCGCTGCTTACACACCAGAGCTTATAGACGAGGCGTTAAAACGCTTTGATAAAGTGTTTGCACAAGTTGCTGTAAAAGCATAACAAGGAGAACACTATGGATATTTTACAGGCGAAAGAGCTTGTTATAAAAGCTGGTAAAAAGCTTGTTGAAACGGGGCTTATCGCAAGAACATGGGGCAATGTAAGCTGCAAGGTGAATGATAATCAGTTTGTTATAACCCCAAGCGGCAGACCCTATGAAGCGCTTACACCAGACGAAATTGTACTTGTAAATATTGACGACCTTTCATATGAGGGGGGCATTAAGCCCTCTTCTGAAAAGGGTGTTCATGCCACTTGTTACAAAGAGAGAAAAGATATAAATTTTGTAATCCATACACATCAAGTATTTGCCTCTGCTGTTAGTGCAACTAAAAAAGATATTAACTATATGCCTGACTTTGCAAAAGATATAATAGGTACAGATGTTCCGTCTGCCTCATATGGGCTGCCAGGGAGCGGCAAACTTAGAAAAGGTGTTGCCGATGCCCTAAAACGCTCAGAATCAAAGGCTATTATTATGGCACATCACGGTGCTGTATGCCTTGGGACAGATTATGAAGATGCCTTTGCAGTAGCACTTGCACTTGAAAGCGTTTGCGAGCAGTATATTGCCGAAAAATGTAAAAACATAAAAGGCAAGGCTTGTGAGAACTTTAGTGGTGTTAGAGAATATGTGTCAGACATATTCAAGAGTCAGGAAAAGTACGAGAGGGCAAAAGAGCTAACCGCAGTTTCAAGCAAAAGAAACGGTACGAACTTTTCAATTGAAAATGGAAACGATACTGCTGTAATAGATATAAAAAGCGGTGCGCTTATAGGCGGCAGAGATGTACCTAACACTGCTGACCTACATATGACAATCTATAAAAAACGCAAAGATATTAATAATATTATTCATTCAAAGAATGAAGATATCGTTGCCGCATCAGAAAGTGGTAAAAAAGTTTTACCTATGCTTGATGACTTTGCGCAGCTAATAGGTCCAACACTTAAATGCCGTATTTTTAACCCTAATAGCACATTAAAATCGTCAAAAAAGGTTATAAAAGGACTTAAAGGCAGAAATGCAGTTTTAATTAAAGATAACGGCGCACTTTGCTGCGGAGGCTCGAAAAGTGATGCCGAGGCGGTAGAAATGGTTGTTGACAAAGGCTGCAAAACCTTTATAGCGTTAAAAGTTTTAGGCAAAGCAAAGCCCATAAACCCGATAGAAACCCGTTTAATGCGCTTTGTATATAAAAAGAAGTATTCTAAACAAGCAGAGAAGTAAGTACAAAACAGTCAGCATAGAGGTTTTCCTATGCTGACTGTTTTTTAGATAATAATTAACAATTCTTTACATTTATTAGGTAATATAGTAAAATAACATTATAGATTAAAATATCTATATATGTAAAAGGAGGTAATATGATGTATAGGTTTGTTTCTTTGTTTATATATGTACTGGTTGCAGTTTATATATGTACGTTTTTACTTGTTTACATTCTCCCATTGTTTGATTTTCAGTTTATCCCGATTGAAAGTAGTGACGAAAGCTTAAAAATATCACAGGGAGATTCACTGCTAATTTATCCAAAAGAATTTGATGAAATAAAACAAGGCGATACAATAGTATTTACACAAGCTGATACAGCTACTTATGTTAAAAAGGTTATTTCTAAAAACGATTCTGTAAAAGCGGTTACTGTATTAATAAAAGAGAATAAAATAAAGGATTTAACAAAATTAGTACCGTATAAAGATGTTTTGGGTGTTAAGATTGTTAATTTACCAAAAGCACAGCCGCTAATTAATTTTCTTAACAATTTTATAGGGCAAATGCTCGTTGCCGTTTTTGCAGGTACGTTTTTAATAGTGCGGTTTGGAGTGGGTGGCAGACAAAGGAAATTTTAGTTTTAACCTTTAAGTTTTCTCAATTAGCGCCTTGCGGGAGTTAATCTCTTTTAAAACCTTAGAGTCAAACTTAGGTTTTCTATCATATGTAAATATGCCGTTTTGCTCTTGCTCTACATCTGTAAGTTGTGTATAGCAAAAACCTATTATTTTATCATTGTCAAGAATAGCATTTGTAAGCCCCTCATAGCGAGATAAAAACTCCTTTTTCGTTTTAGGTGCATCGCCATAGCCCCACGCATTGCTGTTTGAGTTTTCGGCACTCCATTTTATTCCGCCATATTCGCTAATAAAAACAGGTTCCCCGCCATAAACTTGCCGTGTAGAGTCAGAGAGCGAAACACGGTCAAACAATTCGCCAGAAGTCATAAGCTTGTTATAATTTTGGGTAAAGGTTTTAGGGTCCTGATTATAATCGTGCACATCATAAATATCTGTCTCAACATGGTAATTACCGCTCGTGTCAATACACGGGCGTGTTTTATCATATGCCTTTGTAGCCTTATAAACTGTGTGGATAATATCATTGTCCTGTCTTTTGCCGTTGTAATCCCACGTTTCGTTAAATGGACACCACCCTATAATGGCAGGGTGATTAAAATCCCGTTTAAGAGCGCTAAGCCATTCTGGTAAAAAGTACTTTAGGCTATTATAATCAGATATATCCATGCCCCAATTTCCATGCTCTCCCCACACCATATATCCTAGTCTGTCACAGTGATATAAAAAACGAGGCTCAAAGATTTTTTGATGAAGCCGTGCGCCATTAAACCCAACAGACATAGAAAGCTCTATATCACGAATAAGAGCCTCGTCACTCGCTGCTGTGTAAATACCGTCAGGATAAAAGCCTTGGTCAAGCACTAAACGCATAAACGTACTTTTGCCATTAAGCATAAATTTGCCCTCAGATAACTTTACTTCACGAAGCCCAAAGTAGCTTTTAACCTTGTCTTTACCGAATTTTAGCTCAAGGTCATAAAGACACCCAGAGGAAAGCTCCCAAAGGTGTGTTTTAGAAAGCGTTAAGGTGCAATATACACAATTTCCGAATGAAGAAGAGGCGGACGCAAAGCCTACCTTTTCGCCGTTAAAAAACGCTGCCGCTTCAAAAACACCGTCACCCGAAAGCTCTGCCTCAATTAAAACAGAGGATGTATGTATATTAGGATAATAACGCACACTTTTTATATAGGTCTTTGGCACAAACTCTAAAAAGACAGTCTGCCAAATGCCTGTTGTTCTTGTGTAATCACAAGCGTGTGAGTAATACTGCTCACTTTGTTTCCCTCTTGCCTGCATAGGGCTTCTTGTATCGTCAACGGCGTGAACGGTAATGGTATTGTCGCCATCTTTCAAAAACTTTGTAATATCAAAAGAGAAAGAGCTGTAACCACCATAGTGTGTACCTGCCTTTTTTTCATTAACATAAACGGTAGTAAAAAAATCAACAGCACCAAAATGCAAAAAAACAAGGTCTTTTAATTGATTTTTTGTTACGGTTATTGTCCTTTTATACCATACAGACTTCATAAAATCTGTATAGCCTATCCCCGAAAGGGTGCTTTCAGGGCAAAACGGAACAATAATTTTATCTGAAAGTTTTACGCTATCCCTAAAGAGCCCTCTTTCCTCACCTGAGTTGCCGAAATCAATTTCAAAATCCCATTCTCCGTTAAGGTTTTGCCAATTTTCCCTCTCAAAAATAGGGTTTGGATACTCTGGCCTTGGGACACTTTTCATAAATACCAGCCCTTTCATAAAAATTATTCTGATTTTATATTTCTTCTCCAATGGAATAAATATTGCTGTGCAACACCTTCAAAGCCACTTATAAATGGCGGTAAACCTTGCGGGTACATCTCCTCTAATACTCTTTTCACCCAAACGTCTTTAGGAAATACAGAAAGTTTATTAAAGCCATAAAGCAAGGTGCAGTCTGCCACCTTTTCGCCAACGCCCTTTATTTTTATAAGCTCTTCTCTTGCCTTTTGTATGCCTAAAGTATTGACTTTGCTAAGGTCCACTTCATAATCCGAAGTTTTTCTTGCAGCGTCTATAATATATTTTGCCCTAAAGCCTGCTCTTATAGGTGCAAGGTCCTCAGTGTCAAGCTTTGCAATTTCAAAAGCTGTAGGGAAAGAGTAAAAACCCTCCCGAATTTCGGTGCCAAAATAAACGCAAAGCTTTTCAATAATTCCTTTTATTCTGGGAATATTATTATTTGCAGAGATAATAAAAGAGCAAAGCGCCTCCCACGGCTTTTGTTTTAATATGCGAATACCGTAACATTCATGGCAAGCGGTGTCAAGATATGGGTCATCTGAAAGAATATTAATAATGCTTTCATAATCCCTATTAAGGTCAAAATAATCTATCCAAAAGGGTAAATCACTTTCTTTTGTATTATGAAAAATAATATTCCCGCCATTTTGTGATACACTTAAAACTTTATCACAAACAACCCCTTGCCATATGTCGCCGTGTTTTTTCCAGCGAAACGCCTGACCGCAGTCAAGAGACAAGGAAAGTGAGAAACATGACACATCAGACACAATAATATCGTTATTGACAAAATCAATTTTCAAAAGAAAACTCCGTTCTATATTTTGTAAAAATTCTCCTCTTTGCACAAGATTTACATCAGCTTTTATGCACCTTGCACAATGTATAAAATACACATTAAAAAATTAAAGAAACCTCTTAATTTTATCTCCGAATTGTATAACTGGTAAAGTGCTTACAACCCTTTGTAATAAATGAAGTGTAACTGACAAATGGCACTAATTGTCAAAAAAAGGCGAAAAGTGCTTGGAATATGGTAAAATCGGGTGAGTTATAAACAGTTTGAACATAGTTATGAACATTTTTCAACAATAATGCATTATACATAGAGTATAAAATTGTTGTTGGAAATCTGACGAACATATATTTTTTGAGCATTTTAATGAGTTTCATTTTTTGTGCTTGTACTGTTTAATTAGAGAATAATTGAATTGTTTCGGCAAAACATAACTTTGAAAAACATTTTTACCACGAAACATTAAAAAAACTGAAAAACACACAACCAATACAGCCAAACAAAGGGGATTGTGTCGCATAAAAATATGAGTACTTTAGACTCAGGCATTTTTATATGTCACCTGCATATAATTGTACTTTACGCATTGTGAGTGTGAAAGGAAAAGGGAAATGATAAAAGGCGTTAATAAACAGGTTGTAGAAATAATAGAAACAGGAAACGAGTATTTTGAAAAAGCGATTTTTTTCGTTCGTCCTGAATATAGCGGGCTTGGTGAGGGGAAGCTGCGTGAGAAAGCACACAGCGCTATAGATAAAACGGTGTCCTCGCCTAAGGGGAAATATAAAGCTAAAGAAACAGGGTTCCCGCTTGCCCTAAAGCTTTTAGCCGCTGCCATGGGGGGCGGCACAATCACAGCTATTTTACTGCTTTTAGTAAAGTAAAAAGAAGTTCAAGCAAAATAGCAATTGCAATAAATAAAAAATCCTGAACATCGTTCGGGATTTTTTGGAGCGGAAGACGGGAATCGAACCCGTACTATCTGCTTGGGAAGCAGAAGTTCTGCCACTAAACTACTCCCGCCCGATAAAAATATTTTAGCATACAAAAATAAAAAAAGCAAGACTTAAATTAATGAAAGCGTACATATGAATTAGGTTATTTGTACATTGTTTATATAAGAAAATCCTGCTTAATATTTAGAAGGGAAATAAAATCTCTCTTTTTGTGAAAATCCGCTTTGACCTTAGCTTTGAATTAAAAGCTAAAGGGTACTTTCTAATACTATTTTTTTAAGTCTTTCAAGTTGCCGAGAAAAATTGTCAATAATTAATATTCGCATTGTGTTTTACTACCGAAAGTGCTATCATAAAATGCAGTATACTCAAAATATAACATCGAAAGGTGCCTTGGTATGGATATCTTTAGAAGAATTGCTTTCAGAGCAGTACAAAAAGGATTTTATATTGCAAGTTTTTTTCTAAATTGGAATGAGCCAGAGCTATTAAAAGGAGCAGGAGCTGTAAGGAGTCTTGCAAAAAAGATAAAGGAAGACGGCTTTACAAGCGTGCTTATTGTTACGGATAAAGGGCTTATGAAGCTAAATCTTCTCCTGCCGCTTTTTGAAGGGCTTGATGAAAATAATATTAAGTACAGTGTGTATGACGGCACAGAGCCTAATCCTACATTTGACAATGTGCAAAAGGCTTATGAGATTTATAAAGAAAGCGGTAGTGAGGCGATTATTGCTTTTGGCGGCGGCTCACCTATGGACTGTGCAAAAGGCGTTGGTATAAGAGCCGCAAGACCCACTTTGCCGCTTGAACATTTTCGTGGATACTTAAAGGTTAGAAGAAGAATACCATATCTTTATGCTGTGCCAACTACTGCTGGCACAGGGAGCGAAACAACGATAGCTACCGTACTTACAAATTCAAAAACTCATGAAAAGTTTGCTATAAATGATTTACATCTACGCCCAAAATGCGCTGTGCTTGACCCAGAACTTACGCTTTTATTGCCGCCGCACATCACATCTACTACGGGTATGGACGCCCTTACCCATGCGGTAGAAGCATATATCGGTAAAAGCAATACGAAAGATACAAAAGAAAGTGCCGAAAAGGCAGTAAAAATAATTTTTGACAATATAGAGAAAGTTTATAAAGACGGCAGCGATATAACGGCAAGAGAAAACATGCTTGAAGCGTCTTATTATGCGGGGCTTGCCTTTACAAGAGCGTATGTAGGATATGTTCACGCTATTGCGCACAATTTAGGCGGAATGTATAAAACGGCGCACGGGTTTGCAAATGCAGTGCTTCTGCCGTATGTAGTGGAGTACTACGGAAAGTCTGCTCATAAAAAGCTTGCAAGGCTTGCTGAAGTTTCGGGGCTTGACACGAGCGGGAAAAGCACAAGCGAAAAGGCAAAGCTTTTCATAGAGGCTATACGTGAGCTTAATGAAAAGCTTGATATACCGTCTAAGTTTGACATGATAAAAGAAAGTGATATAAAAGTGCTATCAGAAAGAGCTTATAAAGAGGGTAACCCAATGTACCCCGTTCCACGAATGTTTACACGCAAAGAGTTTGAGGATATTATCAGACAGGTAAAAGAATAAGAAGTATGTACTTTAAATGCAAAAGTAAGTAGCCTTTTTTAATGTTTATAGACAGGCACACATACATAAAAATACCGCTTTGCAAAATGTTCTGGCTATTTTTTAATAAAACCATGCCTTATAAGCGAGCAGGCTTCAATAATCTGCTCTTTTCGTTTTTCAAAAAATTCTTTAAGCGCCTCACAATAATAGTATTTACCACTATCTTTATTATTTCGTTCCCTGTAGCAGCCGTTTCGGCATAAGAAATAGTACTTACAGGTCTTGCACTCTTTTGGAATATGTAAGGACCTATTAATAAAGTTTTTAGCAGTATCACAGTTATACATTTCTGAAAAAGAGTTTTCACCTATTTTGCCAAGCCTATATTTATCAAAAGCATAAAAGTCACAAGGGTAAACACTGCCGTCTCCCTCTACTACAAACTGTATAGAGCATCTGCCCATCATACCGCACGACTCAGGGTTTTGCCCCAAAAGGATTGAAAACCAATTGTCAAGATGACGAATATTTATGTAAAGTCCGCTCTTAAAATCACTATACCACAGGTCAAATATGCGTATTAAAAACTCTGTGTAGTCTTTATTTGAAAGGCTGTAAGGCTGCTTTCCCTTTTCAAGTGAAATTGGCTCAAGGCAGGGAATAAACTGCAAATTGTGAAATCCATTATTTTTATAAAAGTTATAAATTTTCTCTGCCCGTTTTGCAGAATACCTTGTTATTACGGATAAAACATTATACTTTACATTATAGCGGTTAAATAGTGCCGCCGTTTTCATAACACGGTTAAAAGAGCTGTTTTTCTTATTATCTTTTCTATTAAGATTATGTATAGCGGCAGGGCCGTCAAGAGAAAGCCCCACAAGAAAGTTGTGCTTACTAAGAAACTTTGCAAAAAACTCATCTATATCAAAGCCGTTCGTTTGAATACAGTTATATATAGTAACATTTTTCTTTTTGTGTTTATTTTGAAGGTCTATAAATTCCCTGAAAAAATCAATGCCTGAAAGGGTAGGCTCGCCGCCCTGAAACATAAAGGTGCATGAGTTTTCAGCATAATCCATAGCAGATATAAGTAGTTTTTCAAGAGACGCAGTAGTCATAGGGCCTAAAAACTCTTTATCCCTATTTTTTGCAACATCTTTATAAAAGCAATAGGTGCAGTCCATATTGCAAAGGGAAGATGATGATTTTATAAGAAGTGTTAAGTCAGGCATTTTTGCTCCCTTTCCGAAAAAAATTCATATTTATAATTTTAGCATATAAAAGAACGCCTTACAATTAAAAAGTTGTTTTATAAAAACATCTTAAGATTTATTCTGTTGTGTGATAATCTAACAAAGGGTGATAAATTATGGATATTACAGCAAAGCATATGAGCAAAAAGGAAATTGCGGCATACTCTGTTGGTTTGTTTGGGTTTCAGGCTATTGTAGGCTTTTTAAATTCATATCAGGCAGAATTTTACGGCGCTGCAATGGCGGCAGACCTTGCAGTAGTTGGCATTTTGCTGCTTGTTGTGCGTATAGTTTCCGCAGGGTTTGACCCTATTGTAGGTAACATGATAGAGCGGAAGAACTCCAAAAGAGGCAAGCTAAAGCCGTTTATTATTTTGTCGCTAATACCGCTTGCCATTATGACTATTGTTATTTTTATAGAGGTTCCGCTCAGGGGCACGGCATTATATGCGTATATATTTGTAACATTTCTTTTATGGAGCCTTGCTATGACGCTTGGCGATGTTCCGTCACAGGCGATAGCGTCTGTTTTAACGCCAAACCCCACAGAGCGTACAAATGTGGTTTCAATTGCAAACACATTAAAGTCTGTTGGATTTGCGGCAGCTTATGTAGTAGTTCCCATAGCCTGCCTTATAGTGCCTGGCGGCTCGCTCGTTTTTGGCTATGAGGGCGGTAAAGATGACCCTATAAGCAGTGCTGAATATCTTTTGTCTGCTGTTATAATAGGCGTGCTTGGCTGCTTGATGTTCTCGCTTATCGTTTTATGGAATAAAGAGCGGGTAGCATATAAAACGGAGAAAATGTCCTTTGGTGATATGTGGAGAACGTTAAAGGATAACAAGCCGCTTATGATGGTTATAGTGTCGTACTTTTTAGGCTTTGGCAGGCAAATGGCAATGGGTATTCAAATACAGGCGGCAAATGTGCTGCTTGGCGGTCAAAACCTTATTGTGGTACTTGGCATTACAACGGCAATAGGCTCTATGATAAGCATGGTGATAACACCACTTTTAATTAAAAAGCTGGGCGAAAGAAATGTGTTTTTAATACTTTCTATTTATGGTTTTGTTATTTCCTTTATAACATTTTTTATAGGCACAGAAAACAGAGTGCTTATGTTCATATTCTTATTCTTAATAGGACTCCAGTTCGGTGCGGTAACGCTTTTGCCAATGATTATGACGGCAGACTGTGTAGATTATTATGAGCTAAAAACAGGCAGAAGAACAGAGGGTACGGCGTATGCTGTGCTAAGCCTTACAATAAAGGTGTGCCTTGCAATGGGTACGGCACTCGGGCTTGTGCTGCTGCGCGCGGCAAAATATGATGCAGATGCTACTGTGTTTGCTGAGAGTACGAAAAGCCTTGTATATTTCACATATACGGCACTGCCAGGGGTATTTAGCCTGCTTTCTATAATACCGATGATTAAGTATGATATTTCAGGTAAGAAAAAGCTTGATATTTCAAAACAGCTTCAAGAAAGAAGAGAAGCAGAAAAAAGCACAACATAAAATTATACGTTATAAGTTAATGCAAAAACTGTAGGAGCGCTTTCGTGCTCCTACAGCTTTTAATAAATATTACTTAAAATGTATCTTCAAATCCTAATTAGGTGCGGTACGGTGTTTATGCACGCTCAATAAACTTGCAAATCATCTCAAAAGATGTATCGCTTATGTCATGCTCGATTTTACATGCATCTGCCGAAGCCGTTTCTTCGTCTACTCCTAGCATTACTAAAAATTTAGTAAGTGTTTTGTGCCTTTTATAAATGTGCTCGGCAATTTCTTTGCCGTCCTTTGTAAGAGTTATGCCTCCCGATTTGTCAACCCCTATAAATCCGCTTTTCTTTAAAAGCCCAAGCCCCCTGCTAACGCTCGGTTTTGAGTAACCCATTTCATTACATATATCAACTGCTCGCACCAAGGGCAGTTTTTGTGATAAAATCAGGATTGTTTCAAGGTACATTTCGCCCGATTCATGAATTGCCACAGACTCACCGCCTTTGTAAATAATATACAACATTAAAAAAAGAAAATCAAGTCAGCATATGCTAACTTGATTTTAGATTATGTGCTTTATACAGGCTATAGGATTTCTTTGAACCTTATAAAAGCCTTTTCCCATTCATCAGTTTTGTTTGGTGTGTATTCTTTAAGGGTTTCGCTGTTTGCTATAATTTTGCGTGCCTCTTTAACGCTTTTAATATCGCCTGAGGAAATAAGCTGTACTGCTATATTTCCTAATACCGTAGCTTCCACAGGGCCTGCAAGCACTGTGGTATAGCAGGCGTTAGCCGTCATCTCACAAAGCAGCGTGTCTTTTGTGCCGCCGCCCATAATATGTATTTTATCATACTTCTTGCCCGTGCATTTTTTAATGCCCTCAAATGTGTATCTATGTTTTAGAGCAAGGCTTTCATATATGCAGCGCATAATCTCGCCCACAGTAGTAGGCACATATTGATTAGTGCGGCGGCAAAAGTTTTGCACTCTCTCAGGCATATTTCCCATAGGCGTAAACATAGGAGAGTCAGGGTCTATAAAGCATTTAAACGGCTCTTCTAAAAGTGCAAGCCGCTCTAACTCTGCATAGGAGTATAAACTGCCCGCTCTGCCCCAGTGGCGGCGGCTTTCTTGAATTAGCCATAACCCACAAATGTTTTTAAGAAAAGCTGTAGAGTAATCATAGCCGCCCTCATTCGTAATATTGAGAGCTTTTGAATGCTCGTTAACTATAGGCTCGTTAGTCTCTGTTCCAAAAAGTGACCAAGTGCCGCAGCTTATAAAAATAAAATCATCTTCAATTGACGGCACAGCCGTAACGGCACTTTGAGTATCGTGAGAGGCTACAAGCACGACTTTTGCACTGTCAATAGACAGCTGTTCGCATAAATCAGCACTGAGCTTACCGATAACGCTGCCCGTTTTCTTTATAGGAGGCAGCAGACGTTCAGAAATATCGAAAGCACTTAAAATTTCTTTTGACCAATTGTTCGTTTTAAGGTCTATCATCTGTGAAGTTGTAGCTATAGAGTACTCTGCTTGCACCTTGCCAGTTAGCATGTAGTTTAATAAATCTGGCATAAAAAGCAGTTTATCTGCATTTTCTAATATATGCGGTCGGTTTTGTTTTAAGGATAAAAGCTGAAACAGTGTGTTAAAATCCATGAACTGTATCCCCGTAATGTCATAAAGCCGATTAAGGTCCATAATTTCCATTGCCTTTTTTACCATGCCCTCATTTCGCCTATCACGATAATGAATGGGGTTTTCAAGCAAGGCGCCATCTTTGCCTATTAGACCAAAGTCAACTCCCCAAGTGTCAATCCCAACACTTGAAAAGCCGCCGTCTTTCTGTGCGGCAACAAGCCCCTCTTTTATTTCATAAAAAAGCCTTAAAATATCCCAATACACAGTTCCTCTAACTTCTACGGGATTGTTAGGAAAGCGGTGAACTTCTTTAAGAGTGATTTTCTCTCCATCAAAAACACCTAAAATGGCTCTGCCGCTCGATGCACCAAAATCAAATGCGAGCACTCTTTTCTCCATAATAAACCTCTTTTCACTACTGTAAATTAAAAAACAATGTAGTCTTGTTAATTATATATGAAATATGGTATTTATATCAAGTGATTATAAAAAAATCTTGTCATTTGTGGAAATTAGTGCTATACTATAAAATGATTAAATGTAAATAGCAAGAATTTATAATGGAGAGATGCATTATGATGAGAACAGGCGGTTATCATGAAAGTGAGTTATCAAGACAGCAGCTTGAAATGATTTTGCAAAATACCATCACTGGAATGGCTTTAGTTGCACCTTTGCCGCATACGGTAAAACTTGTGTATACGAATGATGGTTTTTTTGACATGTTCGGTTACACTCGGCAGGAGTATGAAACTCTTGATGATGCGACTTTGTTTAATCTCGTTTACTATGAAGATTTCATACAAATTATAAGCCTTGTTAAAGAGGGTCGTGATGCACTTTATGAGGAGCATCGTTTTGAATGCCGCATTCATAAGAAGGACGGCTCACAAGCCTATGCCCTCATTTCCGCCACTTGCATACCCTCACAGGAGTATGGAATTTATTTTGTATGCAGTTTAATAGATATTACAGAGCTTAAAGAAACACAAAAGGACCTTCAAAAAGCTTCAGAGAAGTATGAAATCCTTGAGGAAATATCAAACGATATTTTATTCGAGTATGATGTTGCCTCAGATGTGCTTGAGTGTTCGTATAAATTTAAAAAGCTTTTACGGCGCTCACCCATTATCGAAAACGCTATTGAAACTATCACATATAGCGAAGTGGTTGACCACCGTGATGTTCCAATTATTTTAGAAAATGTTAGCAATGCTCTTGCTGGTAAAAGAACGAACGTTTTTGACTTTAGGCTTAAAAACGAGCGTGGAGATGACACTTGGTATACCGCTACATTTACAACAATCTATAACCACGAGGGTGAGGCGACACGCTTTATAGGCAAGCTGACAAACGTTGATAGAATTAAACGAGAGAAAACAAGGCTTATGGCACAGGCGCAAACAGACCAGCTTACAGGGTTTTATAATAAAATTGCTACAGGTCTTAAAGTTAATGATATTCTGCAAAACAAAGAAGGGCTTAACCGTGCCGCATTATTCCTTATTGATATTGATGACTTTAAGTATGTAAACGATACCTATGGACATATTGAGGGTGACCATTTCTTAATAAACGTATCAAGCAGACTAAAAGCACTTTTCAGGTCTGTGGACATATTAGGCAGAGTAGGCGGGGATGAAATGGTTCTGTTTATTGACGATATAACGCCTGATGTTGCTATAGAAAAGGCAAAGGAAGTTTGCAGGGTATTTACAGATGTTAGGCTTGAGGCTGACTTAAACCACAGAGTATCATGCAGTATTGGTATCGCAATGTGGCCTGACCATGGCGGTTCATACACAGAGCTTTACACAAGAGCAGACGAGGCTATGTATAAAGCAAAGTCTGGCGGTAAAAACAACTATGAACTTTATGGATATTAATTATACGAGAGAGAAATATCCGGTATTTATATATAGGGACTACTCCATAAAAAGGGACAAAGATGAGATTGTTCTGGCCTTCAATTTTACTATTGAGGGCCTGACGGATTTTTCGCCCGAAATTAGTATAGATACGAAAAATTTAACGCTTCTCAACAATTTCGACAGTGAAGCTGCAAATCGTATCGTTTTCGCACTAGGGCTTGTAGAGGCTGTTAGCTATTTTAAGGCAGTATGCCCTAAAACTATTAAAGTTTTATGCGGCGCTTTAAGCGAAAAAGAGGCACAGTGGTTCAAAAAACTTTGGTACAATGGACTTGGTGAATTTTTTTATATAAATAATATAGATATAGACTTTGAAAACTTTATAGAAATAAAGGCCCAAAAGGGAAATAAAAAACCTATTAACAGCTTTATAAAAGGCGGGCAAAACTTAATACCAATAGGCGGCGGAAAAGATAGCTGTGTTACATTGTCACTATTAAAAGAGCAAAAAAACTTATTTATAACAATAAATGACCAAAAAGCCCGTACCGATTGTGTTAAAGCGGCAGGGTTTGGTGAAGAATATATAATAAAGACTAAAAGAGTTATTGATAAACGTCTTTTAGAACTTAATAGGCAAGGCTTCTTAAATGGGCACACACCATTTTCGGCTATAGTTGCATTTTTATCTCTGTACTGCGCCTATATAACAGGGTGCGAGAATATTGCTCTTTCAAATGAGTCAAGCGCAAATGAGGGGAATATAGATGGTGAAGATATTAACCATCAATATTCAAAGTCTTTTGAGTTTGAGGCGGATTTTCGTGACTACGTTAGCACATTTTTAATGAGCGGCATAGAATACTTTAGCCTTTTGCGCCCGTTTAACGAGCTTCAAATTGCAAAATACTTTTCTTTAGAAAAGCAGTACCACAAAGCGTTTATAAGTTGCAACAAAGGCGCCGCTAAAAATATTTGGTGCAGAAATTGCTCTAAATGTCTGTTTGTTTTTGGTGTTCTTTCTCCATTTTTAGAAGATGAAGAAATGGTTCAAATCTTTTCGGAAAATCTTTTAGATAATAAAAGTCTTTTATCTGAATTTAAAGGTCTTTTAGGTCACTCACCAGTAAAACCGTTTGAGTGTGTTGGCACGGCAAAAGAATATTTATTTGCAGTGTCAAAAAAGACGATTGCACTAAAAAAGCAAGGAAAAAGGCTGCCGTATCTGCTAAATTACCTTGATAGTACAGAGGATACAAAGCAGATTGTAAAGAAAGGTGAAAGCTTATTTTCTGAATTTAATTCAGAGCACCGTGTGCCAGAAGAGCTTATGTTTGCAGTTGAGGAGATGAAAAGGGTTGTCACACAAAGTAATTGATTATATTAAGGATAAAAAGACTCTTATACTCGGTTATGGCAGGGAGGGGAAGTCTACACTCGATTTTTTAAGACGTTTTCTTCCTGAAAAGGAGTTTACCGTTGCAGATTATAAAGAAATAAAGATAGATGACCCGTTAGTACATGTAATGTGCGGCGAATCTTATCTTTCTGATATAAATAATTATGATATAGTTATAAAAAGCCCTGGAATATCGTTTGCGAATGTATTTATTGATGATAAAACTGAAGTTACTTGCCAGCTTGATTTATTTTTGCGGTTTTTTGATATAAAGACAATAGGCATAACAGGCACGAAAGGCAAAACAACAACATCTACATTGATTTACGAAATGCTAAAAGAAACTCACCCAAAAACAGAGCTTCTGGGCAATATCGGCATACCCGTTTTTGAAGCTAAAAAGGAAACACAAATAGCAGTTGTAGAAATGTCTTCCCACCAGTTAGAGTTTACAAAGGCTTCGCCTTTTGTGGCTGTATTTGTCAATATTTATGAGGAGCATCTTGACCATTATAAAGATGGATTTAACGGCTATATAAATGCAAAGCTTAATATAGCAAAGTATCAAAATGAAAATGATTATTTCATATATAATCCAGAGCAAAATGACGATAGAGTGCCGCCTTTTAAATATGCCACGAAGAGTAGGATAATTGAAGTGCCTTTTACAAAAGCAGTGAGAGACGATTTTATAATAAGTCTGCAATCTCTCACGCCCCACCTTTTAGGTAACCACAGCAGGCAAAACCTTGGCTATGCGGTAGCAGTAGCAAGAATCTTTGGTGTTAGTGACGAGGCTATAAAAAAAGCAGTAAAAAACTTTAAGGGCATAGAGCATAGACTTGAATATGTGGGCAAGTATAGAAAAATAAGGTTTTATAATGACAGTATAGCAACTATTCCGAAATCTGTTATAAATGCTATAAAATCAATAAAAGGTGTGGATACACTAATTTTCGGCGGTCTTGATAGAGGAATAGACTATACAGAATTTATAAGGTTTTTAGGTAAAGGACAGGTTAAAACTTTAATAGGACTTCCTGAAACGGGGCACACAATTATAGATGCTCTAAAAAAAGCAGGGTATAAAGGTGATTTACTAAAGGCCAGTGATATGCAAGAGGCTGTAAAACTTGCTTATAAGAATACGCAAGAAAAAAGCGCTTGCCTTTTCTCACCTGCGGCAGCGAGCTACAATAAATATAAAAACTTTGAGGAAAAGGGTAACCACTTTAAGCAGTGTGTCAAGGAAATGGGCAAAAAATAAATAAAAAACCGCCAAAGCAGGCGGTTTTTTTAATGAATGTGTGATGTGTTAATCTTCTACAATGTCTTTTAATATGCTCTCTGGTATAGCTTCGCCATGTTTTACAAACATAATAAATGAAAGCGCTAAAAGGAAGCATATTGGGCAGTAGACGAAAAGTGACATATATGTGCCAGATAACATACGAACAGCACCGTATACTATAGGTGTTGCTATCTGTGCTGAAAAAGTGGCAGTGTAGTAGTAGCCTGTAAATGTGCCAATTTTATCAACTCCGCCAATTTCAAGAACGAGCGGTAACGTATTTACGGTTATGAGCATATTTGCCGCACCGCCAACTATAAGTGCAACCCAAACTAATGCCATGCCTTGCCCTGTTATTGACTGAACGGCAAGATAGGCGACAAATGCAGAAAGAAAAGCAATAAGACCTATAAGAATTGTCTTTTTTCTGCCGAGTTGTTTGCCAAGGTAGCCCGCTGGAACGGCGGCTATGGCAGAGGCGATGACAAACATTGTCATCATTGAAGTTGCCTGACCAACGCTCTTACCAAGTATTTCTGCTGCAAAAAGTGCAAAGAAAGTTTGAATAGAGTTAGTGCCGCAGAACAAGAAGAAAAGGCCTACAAGCATAAGTACAAGGCTTTTACGCTCACTAGGTTCAAGCTTTATTGCCTTAAGGCGCTCTTTTTCTGCTTTAGCAGCAGCTTTTGCAGCTTTTCGCTCTGCTTCTTCATCATCTGCTTTTCTTTGGTCGGCAATTACCTTTAGCCTGCTGTCAGGCTCTTTTACAAAGAAGAACAAAATAACAGTTGCCGCAATCATTATGATGGCGCCGAAAACGAATACCCATGGGATATAAAGCTCTGGCTGTGTTTTTTTATCAAACCCGCCTATTGCACAAACAATATCTGCGGAAAGCATTGCAAAAAGACCGCCTATTCCGCCCATAAGGTTTATTACGGCGTTGCCCTCACTTCTTAAAGACGGGTGTGTAAGGTCAGGCATAAGTGCCACAACGGGGGCACGCCAAAGTGACATAATAAATACGAACATAATAATGCAGAACATTAAAGCTGGTATAACTGTCATTTTTGGAATAAGTATAAAAAATAAGGCTGAAAGCGGAGCGCCAAAGAATATAAATGGCCTGCGCTTGCCAAAACGGGAATGACATCTGTCTGATAATTTACCGAATGTGGGCTGGAAGATTACACCGAAGATATTGTCAAACGTCATAATAACTCCGATAAAAAGCGGTACGAGTGTAAAGCCGCCTGCAACGGTGCCAACATCTTCCCCAGTAGCTGTTAAAAAGTCAAGTATTGATGGAAACCTTTGAACAATGGCTTCACCCCAGTTGGTAATCAGTTCGGATTTCCCAAGCATGTTGTTAAGAATTGTAGTAACATATGGGTCATATATTCCCCATGCTACAGACGATGCTAAAAACCCAAAACCAATAAGTATTGTTTTGCCATAGTTTAGTTTTAATTTTTCAGCCAAAACAACGCCTCCCCATATTATTATTTGTATAATTATAACACTACTATCAAAAAAAGACAACACAAAACAAAAATTCGCCGATACTAAAAAAGTATCGGCGAAAAACTATTAAGCCATGAAGGTTTTTATATCATTTTCAACAGAATCAATACCAGAAATACCAAAATTCTCGACTAAAACCTTTGCAACATTAGGGGATAAAAACCCGGGAAGTGTAGGCCCTAAATGAATGTCTTTAATGCCAAGATAAAGAAGTGATAGCAAAACTATAACGGCTTTTTGCTCGTACCATGCAATATTAAAAGCTATGGGAAGCCTATTTACATCACTGAGCCCGAAAGCCTCTTTAAGCTTTAATGCTATTAAAACAAGGGAGTATGAATCGTTACACTGCCCTGCATCAAGCACTCGTGGAATACCGCCAATGTCACCAAGATTAAGCTTGTTATAGCGGTATTTAGCACAGCCTGCTGTTAAAATAACAGTATCAGTTGGTAAGGCTTTTGCAAAA
>DASRNG010000096.1:0-6785 GCA_035647555.1 Oscillospiraceae bacterium
CTCTCTAAAAGGCGTGAAACAAGGCAGTAACCGCCTATTTCAAAAACAACTATGCGTTTTCCTACATTAAGAGTTATATATTCATCTTCATCACAAGGCAGGCGCATAATTTCTGAAAGAGTTTTAGATGGAATTACAAAAGAAACCTCTTTACCGTCATAGTTTATAGGCTCGTTTCTTATTGCTAAACGAAAACCATCAACAGCAATAAGCCTTAGTTTTCCTTTTTGTACTTCAAATTTTATTCCTTTATGAACAAGTTTAGTATCACTTGTTGAAACAGCAAAGATTGTTTGCCTTATCATTTCTTTTAATATTGATTGTTTTATGCTAAGCATATAACCACCGCTTACAGAGGGCAGTTCCGGATAATCATCTGCAGAAATTCCGATAAGTGAAAAGTCAGCATCTCCTGACGTAATGCGGCAAAGGTTATGCTCGTCTATTTCAATCTGTACACGCTCTGCTGGAAGGGACCTTAAAATATCACACAGAAGACGTGCGTTTAAAACTATAATTCCTTCTTTTTCAACCTTACAGTCTAAAGAGGTAGTTATCCCCATTTCAAGGTCATAACCTGAAAGATGTAGTTTTGATGATTTAGCCTCCATTAATATCCCCTCAATAGAGGGTAGGGTGCTTTTTTGAGAAACAGCTCTTTGTACTATAGAGCATACTTCATACAGAGTATGTGTGTTACATTGGATTTTCATGTATTCTCCCCCAATATATAAATATTATAGTAGTTGTAGTAGGCGATGTGGAAAATGTCTATATCTCTGGAAAACATTTAACACAAAGACATTTCAAGGATTTTTCAGTGTCTATAAAATGTTAAATTAAAAAATCTTACTTTCTTTAATAGAAATTTAATTGAAACTGTCAGTTACTTAATGTTGAATGTTAAAGAAACTGTCAGTCAATTTAGTTTTCTTGAACGTTTTTAATAATTTCGAAAATCGTTGTTTTAAGTGAGGGGTTTTGCTCCATTTTTTTCTCTACAGCCTCTATTGAATATAATACCGTAGAGTGGTTTTTGCCCCCAAACTCGTTGCCAATAGCCTCAAGCGATAAACTCGTTATTTCTCTTATAATATACATAGAGATTTGACGAGCGTTAGAAATGGTTGCCTTTTTCTTGTCCGAACGAATATCCTCAACCGTAACACCAAGAGTTTTCCCAACAAGCTCTATTATATTGCTCACTATAACACTTATAGGGCGGTTTACCGTTAAAACATCTTTAATAGCCTCATTAGCAAGCACAAGCGGCGGGATAGATGGGTCAAGAAGTGTGATAGCATGAATTTTTTTAACGACCCCTTCAAGTTGACGAATGTTTGTTTTAACCTTTTCGGCTATGTAAACCACAATATCGTCAGGCAATCGAAGCCCCAGCCCCTCTGACTTTCTTTTAATTATAGCAGCTCTTGTTTCATAGTCAGGCGGCTGAATGTCTACAAGAAGACCTTGCTCAAAGCGAGATGCTATTCTTTCCTCAAGCCTTTCCATATCTTTAGGAGGGCGGTCAGACGTTAGCACAATTTGTTTACCAGCAGTAATAAGTGCATCAAATGTGTGGAAAAACTCCTCTTGTGTTTGCGTTTTGCCAGCAATAAACTGAACATCATCAAACAGCAGTGCATCTGTATTACGGTATTTTTTTTGAAATTCTGACATCTTCTTTTCACTCATGTGTGCTACAAGGCTGTTAGTGAAACTTTCGCCGTTTGTGTAAAGAACACTTGTTTTTGGCTTTCTCCTAAAAATCTCTTTTTCTATAGCCATTAATAAATGCGTTTTACCAAGACCAGAGCGCCCATAAATAAAAAGTGGGTTATGCACACCGCCAGGGTTTTTCGCAACTGCACTTGCCGCTGCATACGCAAGCCTGTTAGACGAGCCTACAATAAACGAGTCAAAAGTGTTTTCAAACAATTTAAGGGAGGACGTTTCCTCTTCTTCATCCTCTTTTTCCTTTACAGTAGTTATCTCCACATCAATTTCAAAGCCAAGCACACTTAAAAACGCCTCTTTGATAATTGAAAGAAACTTTTCAGTTACAATAGATTTCTTAAATTCGTGCGTAGCAAGACGTACCTTGCCATTATCAAAACTTTCAGGAACGAGCGAACCTATCCAAAGCTTGTATGCCGCCTCAGTGGCTACATTTTTTTTGCACTCCTCCAAAACGAATGGCCATATATCTGACATAAAAAAAACAAAGGAGGTACTATCCAATAAACTTCACCCCGTAAAAATTTACATTAAGATGTATATATACAAATAATAATATTGCTAACAAAGTATATCATAAATCCATATCTTTTTCAATCATTTTAGCCAAACAAAAGCGATAAATCACAATAAAATTAAAAAAACATTGTATTTTATAAAAGTTTTTAGTACAATATAAGATGTTTAATTATATTTTATTATAATACTGAAAGGCATGGGTTAATATATGAGGTATTTGGGCGAGAAGTGCCCCTTTTGTAAAACAAATTTTACGGACGAGAGCGACACTGTTGTTTGTCCAGAGTGCGGAACGCCGCACCACAGAGAATGTTATAACGAACTGGGCAATTGTTTTAATAAAGAGCTTCACAAAAACGGTTTTATTTATTCATCCCAAAACGATTCGTCAAAAGAGCCTGCTAAAAAAGCAGCTAATATAGAGGAAGACAAAGATGAAATAGGCAGTGAGACTGAGCAAAAGGAAGCAAAAGACGGAAAGGTTTTTCCCCCTTTTGGATATGCACAAACAGAGTCTATAACACCGCAAACAGATATGGACGGCATAACAGGAGAAGAATACGCAAACTTTTTAGGTGCATCTGCCAAAAGATATATGCCACGGTTTTTCTTTTTACAAAGAACAGGCAAAAAGATGATGGCTAATTTATTTGCGTTTTTGCTGCCCTTTACATTTGCTGCATATAAGAGAATGTATAGGCTTGCGGCAGTTCTTTTAGCTGTTAATATATTTTTTATAGGTATAGGGATATATGGCTCACTTCAAAAAGAGCCAGTAAAAGCAATTGTTATAATGACAAGGCAGGCAGCAGCAGACGGTGTAATAACAAAAGATGAAACAGAGCAGATAAGAAGTGCAATAGACGAGCTGTCTCAAATAGAGCTAAAAGCCAATTGGACAGACTATGTAACAAGGTATAAGCTTTCTGTAAATGTTCTTACAGGGCTTTTTGCAACATATTTGTATATGAAAGAAAGCGAAAGAAAAATAAAAGGGCTTAAAAAAAGCTATACTTCAAAAGAAATGCATAACGAGCTTTTAAGCAGGCTTGGCAAAGGCACCCTTATGTTACCGATACTCGGGTATATCACCATATTTATAGCAGCTTTAATAATTTTTGGGCTTAGTATATAAAAAAGGCGAAAGAGAAAAACGGGGTATTATATGAAAATAACATATTACGGAACGGCAGCATCAGAGGGGTTTCCAGGGCTTTTTTGCTCCTGTGAGCCATGTGAAAGGGCAAGAGAAAAAGGCGGCAAAAACATAAGAACCCGCTCACAAGCACTTATTGATGAAACACTGCTTATAGATTTTCCTGCAGATACATATATGCACGTATTAAACCATGGGCTTGATTTAAGAAAAGTTGAAACTCTTTTAATAACTCATTCTCATGATGACCACCTGTATCCAAAGGACTTTGAGTATAGAAGGCATGGTTTTGCATATTTTGATGTAGATGTAAAAGACCTTACGCCCATAACTGTTTACAGCTCGAAAATATCGGGAGAGTCTGTGGTAGAAATAATAGATGATTTAGAGCTTGATAAATGCAACGGTTTTGTGTGGAAACAGGCAAAGGCTTTTACCCCATTTACTGTGGGAGAATATAAAATAACCGCCCTTGAGGCAGACCATGACAAAAGAGTAGACCCTTTTATTTATATGATTGAAAAGGCGGGCAAAGCCCTGCTTTATGCCCACGATACAGGCAGATTTAAGAAAAACACATGGGATTATATTGAAAAATCTGGTGTGCGCTTTGATTTTGTATCTCTTGACTGTACCGCAATAATCAAGGACTATGAAACAAATCACATGGGAATAGCAGGCGGCGAAGAAACAAGAAAACGTTTAATTGAAATTGGCGCAGCAGATGAGAAAACACAGTTTTGCCTTAATCATTTTTCGCATAACGGGCTTCTTCTTCACGACGAACTTGTAGAAGTTGCCGCTGAAAAAGACTTTCTTGTGTCATTTGACGGCGCAGAGTTTGAGTTTTAACAAGGAGCAGACATGAATGCACCACTTGCAGACAGGCTAAGGCCTATATCCTTAAACGATATGGTAGGGCAGGAGCATCTTCTAACAAAGGGAAAGCCTTTGTACAATATAATAAACTCTGGTTTTTTGCCAAACCTTATATTTTATGGTCCTTCTGGCACGGGTAAAACCACTCTTGCAGGAATAATTGCTAAAGAAACGAAAAAGAGCCTGCGGCACCTTAATGGCACAACGGCAAAAACCTCTGATATAAGGGAGATTATTTCAGAAATAAACACCCTTTCAGCGCCCTCTGGCATACTTTTATATCTTGATGAAATACAGTATTTCACTAAAAAACAGCAGCAAACACTGTTAGAGTTTTTAGAAAATGGTGACATAACTCTCATAGCCTCCACAACGGAGAACCCGTATTTTTATATTTACAGCGCAGTGCTAAGCCGCAGTACCGTATTTGAATTTAAGCCTATTGAGGCAAAGCAAGCGGAAAAGGCTGTAAATCGGGCGTTTGCCTTTCTTGAAAAAGAAAGGGGAGAAAAGCTTGAAATAGAAAAGGGTGTTATAAAGCATATAGCTATGGCATCAGGCGGTGATGTTAGAAAAGCTATAAATGCGTGTGAGCTTTCAGTTCTTGCTGCAGAAAACCCGAAAGACGGTGAAAAAAGAAAAGTTACACTTCAAAACGTGCGTTTGTTGACTCAAAAGACGGCTTTAAGGTATGATAGAGAGGGAGACGAGCATTATGATATTCTTTCGGCATTTCAAAAGTCTATGCGCGGCTCTGACGCTAATGCGGCGCTTCATTACCTTGCAAGGCTGCTAATAGCGGGGGACTTGCCTTCTGTCGTAAGGCGGCTAATAGTTACAGCATCTGAAGATGTGGGACTTTCTTACCCTAACATAATCCCCATAGTTAAAGCAGCGGTAGACAGTGCGCTTGCCGTAGGGATGCCCGAGGCAAGGATTCCTCTTGCAAATGCCGTAATTCTTATTTGCAACAGCCCAAAATCCAATTCGGCATATCTTGCGATAGATGCTGCAATAGAGGACATAAAAAATGCAAAAACAGGGCAAATTCCAAGAACACTGCAAAACAAGCATTTTGACGGAGAAGATGCGAAAATAAAAGGGCAATTTTATAAATATCCACATGACTATGAAAATCACTTTATTCATCAGCAGTATCTTCCAGATATAATAAAAGACAAGGTTTATTATACGGCGGCAGACAATAAAAATGAACAGGCAGCAAAAGAATATTGGGACAAAATAAAAAACAAATAGCTAAATAAAAGGATTTGACAAAATGGAACAAAAGGAAAGAAAGCAAACGGTATTCAGCTTAATTCAGCCAACGGGAACACCAACCCTTGGCAACTACTTAGGCGCACTAAAAAATTGGGCGAATATGTCTGATGAGTATGACTGCTTTTTTGGAATAGCTGATTTACATTCTATAACAGTTCCAGACTTTAGAGAAAAGCCAGCACAGCTTAGAAAAAACACTCGTGAGCTTTATGCGCTGCTGCTTGCTATAGGGCTTGACCCTGAAAAAAACACGCTTTTTGTTCAAAGCCATGTGGCGGCACACTCGCAGCTTGCATGGATACTCAACTGCTACACACAGTTTGGCGAGGCATCTCGAATGACGCAGTTTAAGGACAAAAGCCAAAAGCATAAAGACAATATAACCGTAGGGCTTTTTTCATACCCCACGCTCATGGCGGCAGACATTCTGCTTTATAATGCAAACTATGTTCCAATAGGGCAAGACCAAAAGCAGCACCTTGAGTTAGCACGAAATATAGCAGAAAGATTTAACATGATTTACGGTGACTTTTTCACCATTCCAGAGCCGCTAATAGGTAAAACAGGGGCAAAGGTAATGTCTCTTACAGAGCCTAATAAAAAGATGAGTAAATCAGATGAAAACGAAAAGTCTTATATTACACTGCTTGACGAGCCGAAAACGATTGTAAAAAAGATAAAAAGTGCTGTTACAGACAGTGAATCTAACGTTTCGTACCAAGAGGGTAAAGACGGAATTAATAATTTAATGAGCATTTACTCTGCCTGTACGGGCAAAAGCTTCAAAGAGATTGAAAACGAGTTTTCGGGCAAAGGGTATGGGGCTTTTAAGTCTGCTGTGGCAGATGCTGTTGCAGTGGAGCTTGAGCCTATAAAACAAAGGTACAATCAGTATATAAATGACAAAGAATATTTAGATAAATGTATGAGAGAGAACGCCGAAAAGGCAGCTATTCGCTCACAAAAAACACTTAACAAGGTTATGAAAAAGGTAGGCTTTTTACAAATATAAGGAGGTTTTTTTCATGTACAAATTTCCCATTGGCGTAATTATTGATAGCTTTAGGGTGCCGCCTAAAGAAGCGGTGCTAAAAGCCGCAAGTATTGACGGGGTAGAGGGTATACAAGTTTACTCTACAAGGGGCGAAATGGCTCCTGAAAACCTTTCAAAAGAGGCAAGAAAAGAGTTTTTAGATTTAGTTAAATCTAACGG
>DASRNG010000097.1:0-16421 GCA_035647555.1 Oscillospiraceae bacterium
AGCCGTTATAGTGCAAAGCAAAATAGTGTCCACAAAAACTTCAAACGCACCTAAGTAACCTTGTTGTATTTCTGTTGAAAGTTCATCTTCTGCATGAATTATTGTAGAGCTGCCAATGCCTGCCTCATTTGAAAACACGCCTCTTGCCACTCCATATCGCATTGCCGTAACACCAGAAAATGATGCGCCGCCTTTTTTTGCAAAAGCCTTTGTGAAAATAGCTTTACTGCATTCGGGTAGTTTGTGCCTGTTTTTTATAAGAGTCCAAAAAGACAATATTAAAAACCCCGCACTCATAGCTGGTACTACATATTCGTTAATTTTTGCTATCCGTTTAACCCCGCCTTTAATGATTAAAAGGCAAACTATAGATACAAAAACTCCTGTTACTATTTTGGGAATATTAAATGCGCTTAAAAGTGATTCAGATACAGAGTTAGCCTGAGTCATATTTCCGCTACCGAGAGATGAAAAAAGGCAAAGCCCCGCATATGATTTTGCTAAATACGGCATTTTTACACCGTGCTCCATATACATAAATGCGCCGCCCTTTAGCTTTCCTGCCTCTTTCCGTCTATATCTTATGCCAAGCGTATTTTCTGCATACGATGTAGCCATTCCGAAAAAGGCAGACAGGCACATCCAAAAGACAGAACCTGCACCACCGCTTGAAATGGCAGTGGCAACCCCCACAATGTTTCCTGTGCCAATACAAGCGGCAAGTACACTGCAAAACGCACCAAACTGTGAAATGCCATTCTCTGTTTCTTTTCTGCCTGATGGCCTTAGCATGCGAGCCATTGTGCCGCCTGCCCATTTATGTATTTTTGTAAGCTGAAACAATTTACCTTGAACTGTAAACATTACAGCTGCTGATAGATAAAACAGGAGCATAGGCGCTCCCCATACGACATTTGCCGCACTCGTTAATAAACCGTTCACTACATCACCCGATTTAATATATATGCAAAAAACATAACAGGAATACCGTATATAGCAAAACAACGGCAACCTACAATGACAAAGGTGGAATAAAACATTGATAATTGACTTTCACACACATGTGTTTCCAGATACCCTTGCACCTCATGCGCTAAAATCTTTATTAGAGGGCTGTGAGCATATATACACGCCCATAACGGATATGACAGCCAAAGGGCTTATTAAATATATGGATACTTGCGGTATAGATATATCAGTTGTGCAGCCCGTTATAACAAAGCCTTCACAAACAAAAAGCCTTAACGAATGGGCAAAAAGCATAGAAACAGAAAGGCTTATCTCATTTGGCGGCGTTCACCCAGATAGCAGCGATTATAAAAGGGATATTGACTTTGTTTGCTCTTTAGGCTTAAAGGGGATAAAGCTTCACCCGCAGTATCAAAACTTTTATGTTGACGAGCCGAGAATGCTAAAGTTTTATGACTATGCGCTATCAAAAGGGCTAATTCTCTTGTTTCACGCAGGGTATGACCCTGCATTTCTGCCGCCGTTTAAAAGTAACCCGCAAAGATTTAAGACTGTTGTAAACGAGATGAAAGGCGGAGTAATTGTTGCCGCTCATTTAGGCGGGCAGGCGCAGTGGGACGATGTCAAGAAATATTTAGCAGGAGAGAATATATATTTAGATACCTCAATGGGTTTTGAGTTTTTTTCAAAAGAGACATTTTTAAGTATTGTTAAAAAGCATGGCTATGAAAAAATCTTATTTGCTTCAGATTCGCCTTGGAGTGATGCAGCAAAGGAAATTGAGGCAATAAAAAGGTTTGAGATTAGTGATACTGAAAAGAAAGGCATATTGAGTAAAAATGCACAGAGAATACTAAATATAGATACCAGAAATATTTGACATAGTTTTTTTGTTGGAGTATAATTTACTAATATTCCTATTAATTTTAGGGGGGACGTTTATTTTGTCTGAAAGCTTTGTAAAATTAAATAATATTCAGAAATCATACTCAAAAAAAAGAGTGCTAACAGGCATTGACTTTGAGCTTTATAAAGGGCAGATAGTTGGACTTTTTGGACCTAACGGCTGCGGTAAAACAACTCTTTTGAAAATCATTGCAGGACTTATTCATGATTATAAAGGCGCCTTGTCTATAGATGGCTGCACACCGTCTGCCGAAACGAAACAGCTAACAGCATTTCTGCCTGACAAGATGTTTCTTTTTGACTGGATGACAGCGGGACAAGCCGTCTCATATTTTACAGATTTCTATAATGATTTTAACTCTGAAAAGGCAAAAGAGCTACTTGATAAGTTTTCATTATCTGAAAAAGAGAAAGTGAAAAATATGTCAAAGGGAATGCAGGAAAAACTGCTGCTTTCACTCATTATGTCACGCTCTGCAAAGCTTTTTCTTTTAGATGAGCCGCTAGGCGGTGTTGACCCAGCCTCAAGAGAGTCAATACTCAATTTTATTATGGAAAACCATTCTAAAGACTCTACTATTTTAATGGCTACTCACCTTATAAATGACCTTGAGCAAATGTTTGATAGAGTTATATTTATTGGTAACGGCAAGGTGCTTGTAGACGATAGTGTAGAGAATATAAAGGGCCGTGGTATCTCTGTGGAAGATGCTTTTAAGGAGGTATTTCGCAATGCTTGGTAAACTAATTAAAAATGATATGAAGTCTGGTTTTTATACCGTTATAAATGTATATATAGCAGCCTTTGCCGCAATAGCGTTAATGTTATTTGGGGTTTTTGCTAAGTCAGAAATGATTAAGTCGCTTTCTTCTTTTGCGCTTATGGTAATTATGATTTTCGTAGTAATATTTACTTTCTTTGCTGTTATTATGATGTTTAGTAAAAGTGTTTACGGCAATGTGGGGTACTTAACGCTAAGCCTGCCTGTAAAAGAATGGGAGTTAGTTTTTTCTAAAACACTGACAGGAATAACTTTTGTCCTTATAAGTTATATAAGCTTTATTGTGTCATCAGCAGTGCTTTTCTTTTATATGTCTGGACAAAAGGGAGCAGAAATGCTTTTAGAGTTTTGGCAGCAGTCAGAGGAGTTTGGTTTGCCTGGTAAGGACACATTTTTATTGTTTTTGCTTGTAAAGTCGATTTTTGGTTTAGTATCAATATTTTTTGTAGTCGCTTCTTTGCATATGTCGGCAAGCCTTATAAATATTTCAAAGATTGATAAATTTGGAACGGCTGGCAGTATTATAATATTTGCTTTTATAACAAGCGTATTAAAATCAATTGCTAAAGGCGCTGGTGAGCTTGTAAACTTTCATACTGTCATTCATGGAAAACAGGTGTATTTTACATTTTCAAACTCGTTTGTAAGCACACAGAAAGCTATGGGCGCACTATCTTTTGAGATTTCTCAATATTTTGTGTTGCTGCTGCTCTCTGTGGCACTTTCAGCGGGAACGGCTTTTTTAATAAAAAAGAAGATTAACTTAAAATAATTGGGTTATACGAAAGGGTTGGTTTTGTGGACAATATGTCAGGGCTTCAAAGAACGCACTATTGCGGGGACTTTTCTATAAAGAATGTAGGTGAACAAGTTGTAGTTTGCGGCTGGACTGCAAAGCAAAGGGACCTTGGTGTTTTAATTTTTGTAGACCTTAGGGACAAAACGGGAATAGTTCAGCTTGCATTTGACGACAATACAAAAAGAGATATATTTGATAAAGCTTTTAAGGTGAGAAGCGAATTTGTGCTAATGGCAAAAGGCGTGGTACGAGAAAGAAGCTCTAAAAACCTTGAAATTCCAACAGGTGAAATAGAGATTGCAGTTGAAGAACTAAGAGTTCTTGGAGTTAGCGAAACAACACCATTTGAAATTACAGATAATTGCCAAACCTCTGAAAGTGTGCGCTTAAAACACAGGTACCTTGACCTTAGGCGCCCAGTTTTACAAAATAATATAATGTTTAGGCATAAAGTGACTAAAATAACGAGAGACTATTTTGACGAGCATGGTTTTATTGAAATAGAAACACCAATTCTTGTAAAGTCTACCCCAGAGGGAGCGAGGGATTTTCTCGTTCCAAGCCGTATTCACCCTGGTGAGTTTTACGCTTTGCCGCAATCGCCACAGCTATATAAACAGCTTTCTATGGTAGCGGGTTTTGACCGCTATATGCAAATTGCAAGATGTTTTCGTGACGAAGATTTAAGAGCGGACAGGCAGCCAGAGTTTACTCAAATTGACTTTGAAATGTCTTTTGTAGATGTTGAAGATGTTTTAGGTATTACTGAGGGGTATATAAAAAGAGTGTTCTCTAAGGCGCTTGGTATTGATATAGAAACGCCTATAGAGCGTATGACGTATAAAAGTGCTATAGAGCGTTTTGGCTCTGATAAGCCAGATACACGCTATGAAATGGAGCTTTTTAGCCTTAATGACGAGGTTCGGGATATAGAGTTTAAGGTGTTCTCACAAACTGCTATTCATGGCAGGGTGGGAGGGTTTACTGCTAAAAATGCAGGTGCAAAATATTCACGCAAAGAGATTGATAAACTAACCGAGGAAGCCAGAGGAATAGGCGCTAAGGGCCTTGCGTGGATAAAGCTTAGTGATGATGGTATTAGCTCATCTTTTTCAAAGTTTGTGACAGATGACGAAATGAACGCCATAATTAAAAAGGCAAAAGCTGAAACAGGCGATATTGTGTTTATTGTAGCGGACTCTAAAATAAACCTTGCTTTAACAGTGCTTGGCACACTAAGAACAATAGTTGCAAAGAAACTTGATATAATTAAATCTGGCTACAATTTTTTATGGATTGTGGATATGCCATTTTTCGAGTTAGATGAGGAGAGCGGTGAGTGGGTAGCAATGCACCACCCTTTCACGTCACCTACTAAAGAAAGTTTAGATTATCTTGAAACAGATAAATCAAAAGTTCTTGCAAAGGCGTATGACCTTGTGCTAAACGGGGTAGAGCTTTCAAGCGGCTCAATAAGAGTGACAGACCCAGTGCTGCAAAAGCGCATATTTACGCTTTTAGGGCTTTCTGATGAAGAGGCGCACAGAAAATTTGGGTATCTTTTAGAAGCTTTTAAATACGGTCCGCCGCCACACGGTGGAATGGGAATAGGGCTTGACAGGCTGATAATGCAAATGCAAGGGTGCGAAAGTCTTAGAGATGTTACGGCTTTTCCTAAGACGCAAAACGCATGCGAGCTTATGACACAATCGCCCTCACCCGCTGATAGTGAGCAGTTAAAAGAGCTTTCGCTAAAGATAATAGAAAAGACGGATAAATAAAATTTTTATAACAAGTGGATTTTTTTGTAAAACAGTTGAAAAATATAAGATTATAGTATAGAATTAAACAGTAAACATAAACTAAAGGAGCGGCATTTATGATTTCAGCGGGAGACTTTAGAAACGGCGTAACTTTTGAGATGGACGGAGCCGTATATTCTGTTATTGAGTTTCAGCATGTAAAACCAGGAAAGGGAGCGGCTTTTGTGCGTACAAAAATCCGCAATATAATAGCGGGCAGTGTTGTTGAACGCACTTTTAGTCCAACTG
This sequence comes from Oscillospiraceae bacterium, assembly GCA_035647555.1. GTDB lineage: Bacteria > Bacillota > Clostridia > Oscillospirales > Acutalibacteraceae > DTU089. Next base: position 5,508 of record DASRNG010000097.1, read on the forward strand.
ATAAATTTCCAACTGCATACATTGAAAGAAAGGATATGGACTATTCATATCAAGACGGGGACTTATATTATTTTATGGACCCTGAAAGCTATGAGATGATACCTATAGACAAGTCAAAACTTAGCGATAATTTTAAGTTTGTAAAAGAAAATATGACTTGTAAAATCCTTGCCTACAAAGGCAATGTTTTCGGAATAGAGCCACCTACATTTGTAACTCTAAAAATAATTGAAACAGAGCCTGGATTCAAAGGAGACACAGCAACAAATGCCACAAAACCAGCAACCGTAGAAACGGGCGCTGAGGTTAGAGTTCCGTTATTTATCGATGAAGGCGAAATGATAAATATAGACACACGCACAGGCGAATATTCGTCCAGAGCATAAGGCTAAAATAAAAGAAGCGGAAAGGAAGATATACAATGACATTAACTGAAAAAGTTGCCTATTTAAAAGGCTTAGCAGAAGGGCTTGAACTTGACGAGAAGTCAAAAGAAACAAAAATATTCAAAACCATTTTTGATATCCTTGAACAGCTTGCTGTTACAGTAGCGGATATTGATGATGTGGTAGAGCTTATCGAGGAGCAGCTTGACGCTGTAGATGAAGATTTAGACGAGCTTGAATCTTTTGTGTATGAAGATGATGATGACGATTATGACGAAGAGTATGAGTGCGGCCTGTATGAACTTGAATGCCCTGCTTGCTCTGAAAGTTTTTGTATTGATGATGAAATGATTGGCGAAGAGTTTATCGAGTGTCCAGCTTGCGGCGAAAAGCTTGAGCTTGACTTAGATATCGATTGTGGTTGCGACTGCGACTATGATTGTGAAGACGATGAATAATCTGTAAAAAGCTTTACAAAATAAGAGTATCATGGTACAATACCATAAATTCCTTGTTTCGCGGAAAGTGGAGTAAACATTTTTAAAATGTATTCACCTGCCTCTTTCTGGGATACTTGGAGAATATTAATGAGGTGAAACAAATGAAACAAGAAGAAAAAAGTGCTATCATAGCAAAGTACGCTACCCACGAGGGTGATACAGGTTCACCAGAGGTTCAAATTGCTGTTCTCACAAAGAGAATTAATGACCTTACAGAACACCTTAAAACACATAAAAAAGACCATCACTCAAGAAGAGGTCTTCTTAAAATGGTAGGTCATAGAAGAAACCTTCTTCAATATCTGCAAAATAACGATATTGAGCGTTACCGTGTAATCATTTCTAAGCTCGGTATCCGTAAGTAAAAAAGCGTGGGGCGGGCGTGTTTTACGCTTGCCCCTTTTCTTGTAAAAAAGTTAATCACGGAGTGCATTTTTTTAGCGATAAATAAAAGCGCTTGCAATGGGTCAAGGGCCTTTATTTGTTGCTAAACATTGTTCTCCGTAGAAATAAAAAAAAGAGGTAGAACTATGTTTGAAAAATTTAAAGTATTTGAAACGACTGTTGCGGGTAGACCACTCGTAATAGAAACGGGCAAAATGGCACAACTCGCTGGCGGCTCATGTCTTGTGCGCTATGGCGATACGAATGTGCTGTGTACGGCTACAATGTCGGACAAGCCGCGTGACGGGATAGATTTTTTCCCCCTTTCTGTTGATTTTGAGGAAAAACTTTATTCTGTAGGCAGAATACCAGGCTCATTCCAGCGTCGTGAGGGCAGAGCAAGTGAAAAGGCAATGCTAGCTTCTAGGGTTATTGACAGACCCATTCGCCCACTATTTCCAGATGACATGAGAAATGATGTAGGAGTTGTCGCTACCGTAATGTCAGTTGACCCTGACTGTTTGCCTGAAATAGCTGCAATGTGGGGCGTGTCTACCGCAATAGCCATTTCAGAAATTCCATGGGACGGACCAGTTTCAAGCGTGTCTCTTGGATATGTTGACGGTGAGTATGTAATAAATCCACTGGCAGAACAAAGAGAAAAAACGGAAATGACAGTTACAGTAGCATCTACTGATAGCCTTGTGGCTATGATAGAAGCTGGTGCAAACGAGATTTCTGAAGATATTATGTTTGATGGCATTATGTTAGCACATGAAGAAAACAAAAAGATTGTTGAATTTATAAAAGGGATTGTGAGTGAAGTTGGCAAGGAAAAGGTTGATTTTCCATCAAATGCCCCTTCAAAAGAGCTTTACGAGGCAGTAAAAGAATTTGCCGAAGATAGTGTTAAAGAGGCACTTAGTACAGACGATAAACGCATAAGAGATGAAAGGTTAAGGCCGATATTTGATGCTGTTCACGAGAAGTTTGAAGAAGAATTTCCACAGGAGGCAGAAAAAATTGGCGACTGCCTTGAACAGCTTCAAAAACACATTGTAAGGCGCTGGCTTTTTGACGAGGGTAAACGTGTAGACGGCAGAGGTATAAATGATGTACGACAGCTTAATTCACAAGTAGATTTACTCGCACGCACCCATGGTTCAGGTATGTTTTCAAGAGGGCAGACGCAAGTTCTTACTATCACCACATTAGGAACGGCAAAAGATGCTCAAATGCTTGACGGTATTGACGAGGAAGAAGAAAAAAGATATATACACCATTACAACTTCCCCTCTTATTCTGTAGGAGAAACAAGGCCGCCAAGAGGACCTGGCAGACGTGAAATTGGCCACGGCGCACTTGCTGAAAAAGCTTTAATACCCGTTATCCCCTCAATGGAGGATTTTCCTTACACTATTCGTCTTGTATCTGAGGTTCTCTCATCAAACGGCTCTACTTCACAAGGTGCCGTTTGCGCTTCAACCCTGTCACTTATGGCGGCTGGCGTTCCCATAAAAGCGCCTGTTGCAGGTATATCGTGCGGGCTTATAACAGAGGGTGAAAGCTTTATGACGATGATTGACATTCAAGGTCTTGAAGACTTTTATGGTGATATGGACTTTAAGGTAGCTGGCACTCACAGCGGCATAACTGCAATACAAATGGACCTTAAAATTCATGGGCTAACCCCTGAAATTATTAAAGAAGCACTTGAAAAGACACGAAAAGCACGAATTGATATCCTTGATAACGCTATGCTTCCTGTAATTAGTGAGCCACGTGCAGAGCTTTCAAAATATGCGCCTAAGATGCTGATTACAAAGATTGACGTAGAGAAGATAGGCGATATAATAGGCAAACAGGGCAAGGTTATTCAAAAAATATGTGCTGACTGTAACTGTAAAGTTGATGTTGAAGAAGATGGAACAGTATTCATTACGGCTCTTGATATAGACGATGCAAATATGGCTCTTGAAATTATTGAAACGATAGCAAAGGACCCTGAAATTGGAGCCGTATACAAAGGCATTGTAACACGCCTTATGCAGTTTGGTGCATTTGTTGAAATTGCGCCTGGCAAAGAGGGTCTTGTCCATATTAGCAAGCTTGATGTAAAACGAGTTGAAAAGGTTGAAGATAGCGTTAATGTTGGTGACCAAGTAATTGTAAAGGTTATTGAAATTGATGACCAAGGCAGATTAAATCTTTCAAGGCGTGACGCTCTTATAGAAATTGAAGGGCTCGTTCCAGAAAATGATGGCACTGAAGATGCAAGGCCGAAAAGAAGGGACTTTAACAGAAACCGCCCTTCAAACAATAGAGGCGGCAACAACAGAAGATAAAGCGTATCTTAGAAATCGGCAAAAGAGGCGCATGCCATGAGTGTTAAAAAACAAAGAAAATAACTAGAAAAAGAGTAGCCACTCCTTTAGGAACTGGTTTACTCTTTTTTCGCTTTTATTATGTTTTAAGGGAGAGAGTAGAGTGTCTGACAACCAAAAGAACGATGATAATATGGAGCAAAACAAAAATATTAATGAAAAAACTAAACCAGAGCAAATGAAAAAACTGAACATTGCAGTTTTTGTTATGTTATGTGTTATTTTTATAGCGATTGTAGGAGCTATTTTTTATAATACATATGGAGATGAAATAATTGTTAAAATTAGCAGTAGCACAGCTCTTAAAAAATCAGCAGATTCGGAGAATGGTGTTATAAATGTAAAAGAAAAACAATACCTTTTATGGATACATGAAATAAACGAAAATAAAGAAAGCTATATAGACCGTAAAATTAAAATAGAAGGTATGTACACGGTAGTAACAGCAGACGGCAAAAAGCATCATAACGTATATAGAACGGGACCGGGGTGCTGCTCACACCACGGTGCTATGAGCGGATTTGAATTTATATTAAATGACAATAGCGACTATCCAAAAGAGAATGAGTGGATTGAAGTAGTGGGTACGCTTAAAGAGGTTGATAACGACGGAAAGAAAACTTTAATTCTTGAAGACTCACAAATTACGGTAAAAAAGGAAAGAGGACTTGAATCTGTAAAACACTAAGATAAAAGGCGCAAGTAAGAATTTGCAAACACGTCCAAAATTATCTTTGGGTTTTGCTGCAAATATGAGTATTCTATTGAAAAAACATTTCTCTTATGATAGTATAACGATAGATATTTGTAATAATTCTGTATGTTTTAACTTTCAAATAAACATATTGATAGTGAATTGAAAATAAAGATGCGAAATTTTGAGGAGTAAAATGAAGAGAAAAGGTTTTATTAAAAACGGATTAGCACTACTACTTTATATAACCGATATGGCTGCGCTGATATTTAGCGTTGCCATAGCTTACTTGTTTAAATTTGAAACAATCTCTGGGCTTTTACTTCAACCGGGTAGAAAGTATGTTTATTTTTTAATACTGGATATAATTGCTACAACAGTATGTTTTTCAATATTTCATATATATGATAGGTTATGGAAATACCCAAATATAAACGATTATGAAGATTTATTTTTAGGGTTTTTAATTTCAAAGTTAATTTCAAACCTTGCACTATATAATAATTGGGACACGGGATTTTTAACTTGGTTTTTAGCATACGTAATAATTAGCGGAACGTCTATTATAACAATACGCCTTATGCTTCGCTGGGGTTATAATTTTTGGAAGGCCAGAAAAGAAGTGGACCACGAGGTAAAGCTGCCTGGTAAAATTAGGGTCATGATAATAGGTGCAGGTGAAGCGGGGCGAATGATTTTATCTGAATTTTCCGGCTCTAAGTTCCAGCACACTCACACTGTAGTAGCTATTATAGATGACGATAGAAATATGCGTGGGAAATATTTAAAAGGTATTAAAATTTATGGCGGACGCGAAAAAATTATTGAAGTGGCACATGAGCTTAAAGTCGATGAAATATATCTTACAATGCCGTCTGCGAGTGCAAAAACCGTTAAAGAGATTCTTGATATTTGTAAAAATACAGACTGTAAACTTAAAAAACTTCCAGGTATGTATCAGTTTATAAGCGGTCAGCTTACAGCTACGCAGCTTAAAGATGTTGATTATGTAGATTTGCTTGGCAGAGAGCCTATAAATGTTGACTTAACCGATGTTTTTAAATCTTTAAGAGATAAAACAATATTAATAACAGGCGGCGGAGGTTCTATAGGCGGTGAGCTTTGCAGGCAGATAGCAGCAAGCAGAGCAGTAAGGCGGCTCGTTATTTTTGACGTGGCGGAAAACGGTGCTTATAATATACAGCAAGAGCTAAAAGGGCGATACCCAGATGTAGAAGTTATTACCCTTATTGGCACTGTAAGAGATGAGTGCAGACTTGACGAGGTGTTTAAGGAATACCGCCCCGATGTTATATACCACGCTGCCGCACATAAGCATGTGCCTCTTATGGAAACGAGCCCCAAGGAGGCTATAAAAAACAATGTATTTGGAACGCTTCGCCTTGCAAAAGCGGCGGACAAGTATGGAGCTACATGCTTTGTTATGATTTCAACAGACAAGGCAGTAAACCCCACCAACGTTATGGGGGCATCAAAACGTGTTTGTGAGATGATAGTACAAGCGTTTAACAAGACGTCTAAAACGAATTTTGTTGCTGTTCGTTTTGGCAATGTTTTAGGCTCTAACGGCAGTGTTATACCTCTATTTAAAGAGCAAATTAAAAACGGCGGCCCTGTAACCGTAACACACCCTGATATAATACGTTATTTTATGCTCATACCAGAGGCAGTAGCGCTCGTTCTTAAGGCGGGCTGCACAGCAAAAGGCGGCGAAATATTCGTTCTTGATATGGGGACGCCAGTAAAAATAGCAGAGCTTGCTGAAAACATGATAAAGCTTTCGGGATATAAGCCTAATGTTGATATAGAAGTTAAGTTTACAGGGCTTAGAGAGGGCGAAAAGCTGTATGAAGAACTTCTTATAGATGATGAGGGAATAACTAAAACAGAAGACGAGTTAATTTATATTGCAAAACCCTTAGATATAGATAATGTTGGGCTTTTTACAAAACTTGCAGAGTTAGAAGATAATATAGAAGACCTTTCAAAGTTTGATATAATTGATAGAATAACGGATTTCGTCACTACTTATCATGCAAATAATTCAGAGTATAGTAAGCACAAGCAAGGTGTAGGTGCTATAGATTAAATGAAAGCCTTTACAGCTCGGCAGCACTACAGAAACCTTTGCACTTAATATTAAGGTACATAAAGGCAAACCGTTCATAAACACGTGTTTGCCGATTTTTCGAAATAAAATAAATTGTATAGGAGAAAATTATGTCTGAATTTAATCAAAAAACCTTAATGATTACAGGAGGTACAGGTTCTTTTGGAAATGCGGTTTTAAACCGTTTTCTTGATACGGATATAAAAGAAATCAGAATTTTTTCGCGTGACGAAAAGAAGCAGGACGATATGCGCCACTATTATCAAAATGCATTTCCCGAGGTTTCTGATAAAATCAGGTTTTTTATTGGTGATGCACGCGATATATGCAGTATAAAAAATGCAATTCACGGTGTAGACTATGTTTTTCACGCGGCGGCATTAAAGCAAGTTCCGTCGTGCGAGTTTTTTCCAATGGAGGCTGTAAAGACAAATGTACTTGGTACGGATAATCTGCTTACCGCGGCGATAGATGAGGGTGTCAGGCGGATTATTTGCCTTTCTACGGACAAGGCCGCATATCCCGTCAATGCGATGGGCATTTCAAAAGCGCTTATGGAAAAAGTTGTAGTAGCTAAAAGCCGCACCGTACAACCTGACAGAACAACAATATGCTGCACAAGATACGGTAATGTTATGTGCTCAAGAGGCTCTGTTATCCCACTATTTATAGACCAGATAAAAACAAAAAAACCACTGACTGTAACAGACCCTAATATGACGCGTTTTATAATGTCGCTTGAAGAAGCGGTGGAGCTTGTGGAATTTGCTTTTACAAATTGTGAAAGTGGGGATTTGCTCGTAAAAAAAGCTCCGGCGTGTACAATAGGAGTGCTGGCACAAGCAGTAAAGGAATTATTTCAAAGTGACAGTGAGATAAAAGAAATAGGTATACGCCACGGTGAAAAAATGTATGAAACACTTCTTACGAATGAGGAGTGTGCGAACGCTATTGATATGGGCGGATTTTACCGCGTACCTTGTGATAAACGCGACTTGAATTATGATAAGTATTTTATTGAAGGTGATGTTAAAAGAGGCACTATTACAGAATACAACTCAAACAATACGGAAATATTAACAGTAGAGCAAGTAAAAGATAAGCTTTTATCACTTTCATATATAAGGCAAGAGCTTTCAGATATGGGGATTTCAATATGAAAATATTTGTAACCGGCTCAAATGGCTTTGTAGGTAAAAACCTTGTACATACACTTAAAAATATTGCGGATAAAAAGGATAGGTCCTTTGATATTGATACGGATATTACAGTTTTGGAGTATGACATAGGCTTAAATGAAGAGTATTTTGATGAATACTGCAAACAGACGGACTTTGTTGTAAATCTTGCCGGTGTAAACCGCCCGAAAGAGCAAAGTGAGTTCATAACGGGAAATAGCAGTTTTGTAGAGGACTTGACGAATACATTAAAAAAGCATGGAAATAAGTGTCCCGTTTTGCTGTCGTCATCTATACAGGCAGAGCTTGATAATCCGTATGGAATAAGCAAAAGGCAAGGGGAGCAAATCCTTTTTTCTTATGGAGAGGAAACGGGTGCCGCAGTTTATGTTTACCGCTTTATGAATATATTCGGTAAATGGTGCAGACCGAACTATAATTCTGTTATTGCTACATTTTGCAACAATATAGCATCAGGTCTTCCGATTACCGTTAATGATAAAGATGCAAAGCTAAAGCTCGTTTACATAGATGATGTCGTAAAAGAAATAATAAATGCTATAAAGGGGAAAGCACACTTTAATAAAGAAAGCGGATTTTGTGAGGTACCAGTTTTTTACGAAACTACTGTCGGTGAAGTTTCTGACTTGATATATTCTTTCAAGAAAAGCAGAGAGGATAAGAGCGTGCCTGATTGCGACAAGCCTTTTATCCATAAGCTCTATTCCACATATATTTCCTACCTGTCTGAGAGTGAGTTTTCATATCCGCTGATTATGAATACGGATGAGAGAGGCTCATTTACGGAAATACTTAAAACTCCCGACAGAGGGCAGGTTTCCGTTAACATTTCAAAGCCGGGCATTACGAAGGGTAATCATTGGCATCATACGAAAAATGAAAAGTTTTGTGTTGTAAGCGGTGAGGGTGTCATAAGATTTAGGAAAATCGGTGAAGAAAGAGTTATAGAGTACCGTGTAAACGGCAAGGAGTTAAAGGTTGTTGACATTCCCGTTGGCTATACGCACAGTATAATTAATGAGGGCGACAGCGAGATGATTACTATAATGTGGGCAAGTGAATTATTTAATTCAAACAAGCCCGATACATATTTTGAGGAGGTTTAGATATGGCGAAACTGAAACTAATGACAATAGTGGGAACAAGACCCGAAATAATTCGCCTTTCTGAAACGATAAAAAAATGCGATATATATTTTGAGCATGTTCTTGTGCATACGGGGCAAAACTATGATTATGAGCTGAATGAAATCTTCTTCAAAGAGCTTAATCTCTGCGCCCCCGACTATTATCTGAACTCCGTCGGGGATAATCTTGGAGAAACGATAGGGAATATTATAGCAAAGTCTTACAGTCTTATGACTGAAATAAAACCCGACGCTTTGCTTATTCTTGGCGATACGAACTCATGCCTTTCCGCAATATCTGCAAAAAGACTTCATATCCCGATTTTTCATATGGAAGCAGGTAACAGGTGTTTTGACGAGTGTTTGCCGGAGGAGACTAACCGCCGCATTGTTGACCATATAGCTGATGTGAATTTATGTTACAGCGAACACGCAAGGCGATACCTAAACGCGGAAGGGACAGCGAAAGAAAGAACATATGTTACAGGCTCGCCTATGGCAGAGGTTTTATCAAAGCATTTTAATAAAATACAACAAAGCGATGCCTTAGAAAAATTAGGGCTTAAAAAAGGCAGATACATACTTGTTTCGGCGCACCGTGAGGAAAATATTGATACCAAGTCAAGCTTTTTAAGTCTTATGAACGCTATCAACCAGCTTGCTAAAAGGTACGATATGCCCGTTATATACTCAACCCATCCTCGTTCAAAAAAGTTTATTGAGCAGAGAAAGTTTGTATTTGACAAAAGAGTAAAGAATATTAAACCTCTCGGTTTTTTTGATTTTAATAATCTTCAAATCAACTCATTTTGCGTAGTGAGTGACAGCGGAACGCTTCCTGAAGAGTCTGCTTATTTCAATGCGAAAGGGCTTCCTTTCCCCGCAATATCCATAAGAACGAGTACGGAGCGTCCTGAGGCGCTTGATAGAGGGAATTTTATAATTGCAGGTATTGAAAGTGAGCAGGTATTATCTGCTGTGGAAACTGCTGTGGCGATGAATGAGAATAAAGATTTTGGCGTACCGGTTCCAGATTATACGGATGAGAATGTATCATCTAAAGTCGTTAAGTTTATACAATCATATACCGGTATAGTTAATAAAATGGTGTGGAGGAAATCATAATCACCATATGACGCACAAAATCGGCAAAAGGAGACAAAAAACAAATGGATTACGCTTTAATAGGATGCGGGAGAATTTCCGGCAATCACATAACTGCCGCTATGGAGAATGGGCTTAATATAAAGGCGGTGTGCGATATAGTAGAGGAGCGGGCAATAGATTTAATAGACAGATTTTCACTTGATGAAGATTTTGGTACGAAATATTATACAGACTACAAAGAAATGATTGCTGATAATGAGCTAAAGCTCGTGGCTATAGCTACAGATAGCGGAACACACGCGGAAATAGCACTTTACTGTATTGAAAAAGGCATAAATGTAATTATAGAAAAGCCTATTGCGATGAGTATCTCTGATGCGGAGAAAATCATAGATGCTATGAAAAAGCACTGTGTAAAGGTTTGTGCCAATCATCAAAATCGGTTTAATATAGCAGTTCAGCATTTAAGGGATGCTATATGTGAGGGCAGAATGGGCTGTATTTCGCACGGCGCTGTTGCAGTACGCTGGAGCAGGGGTGAAAGCTACTACAAGCAGGATGAATGGAGAGGTACATGGAGTAAAGACGGCGGAACGCTTATGAATCAATGTATTCACGGAATAGATTTGCTGCGCTGGCTTTTGGGAGATGAAATAGACGAAGTTTACGGCGCGACAAGGCGCTGTCTTCATGAATATATAGAAGCTGAAGATGTCGGCGTTGCCGTAATAAAATTTAAAAGCGGAGTTGTGGCAACAATAGAGGGGACCGTCAACACATACCGTAATGATATGGAGCAGACGCTTTGTGTTTTCGGCGAAAAGGGTAATGTCAAATTAGGCGGAACTTCTGCCAACGAAATATGTGTTTGGCAGTTTGAGAATGAGGACGAAAGCGATATAAAAAAGAAAAGTTTGAAGGAAAGCACTAAAAATGTGTACGGTAACGGGCATACGAGTATTTATCTTGATATGATAAATGCCATAGAGCAAGACAGAGAGCC
>DASRNG010000098.1:0-10141 GCA_035647555.1 Oscillospiraceae bacterium
CAATATTATTTTTGGTAGCACAACTGACCCTCAATTAGTGGGCTTTTCTTCAAAAATAACAGACCCCTCGTTTCTTCTTTATCAAAAGAAGACGGAAAAGTGGGCTTTGCTGTTTACATTCATTTTTGCTGTAGCTACACTAATAGGCTTTCCGATTTACGGAAATAAAACAGGTAGACTTGACTTTCCGCAATCGCTATACATAGGGCTTGTTTTAGCTTTTGTTTTTGTTGTTATTATACTTTTGCAAACAATAAAAAGGAAAGTTGACAAAACCTGGGACGGTGTAGTTGTTGACAAAAAAAGCTATGTAAAAAAAGAGTATGATGAGGACAGCGCAACAAACGCAAAAGTAGAATATGTGTTAAAAGTTAAAAAAGAATCAGGTAAAATAAAAACTCATAAGTGGTATGACATGCCTGAGCTGTATGATTATTATAATATTGGCGATAAAGTGCGTCATCACAAAGGTTTCCTTTATTATGAAAAATATGATAAGTCAGAGGATTCTGGCATAGTTTGCACTGCATGCCCTACAATAAATGATATAAATGATGACACTTGCAAAACGTGCAAATGCCCTTTATTAAAATAGTTTTCAACATTTATGGTTCATTAGATTCTCTATAAAAAACGGCGGCCTGTTTATAAAGGCTGCCGTTTTTTTGGTGGACCTGAAGGGATTTGAACCCACGGCCTTTCGGATGCGAACCGAACGCTCTCCCAACTGAGCTACAGGCCCTTATAAATATGCTATATTATAACGAATTAAAATTTGATTGTCAAAGGTTTTTTCGGCTTTTATTTATATTCTTTATAATAGCATTTTTCCTTAAAATGTGATATTATACATTAGGTGGTGAGTTTATGAAAACAGTGAAAAAAATATTAAGCCAGACTGATTATAAAAAATCCTCATCCCCCGTTACCATTGCCTTTTTTGGCGATAGTGTGACTGCTGCAGCATTTGAGGACGGTATTTATGATTATAATGCTGTTTACCATAACGTTCTTTATAATATGATAAAAGAAAGATTATCAGTTGAAGTAAAAGTGCAAAACTTTGGAGTTAGCGGAGAGACGGCGGCTGACGGCATTAAGAGAATTGGCGAAGTGCTTGATGCAAAGCCTGATTTATGTGTTGTAAGTTTTGGCTTAAATGACTGTGTTGGCGGTCTAAATCGGCTTGTTAAGTATGAAAATAATATTCGTGAAATTATTAAAACTTTTTTAGGTTCAAATATTGAGGTTATTATTTTAACACCAAATATGATGAATACAGTGCCTGCAAATCAGGATAATCCACACTATGAATTTTCACAAATTACGGCACAAATAGTAGCGAACGGTGTGCAAGAGGCATTTGTCAACACCTTAAAAGATGCCGCAAATCAATACGCTGTACCTGTGGCAGATTGTTTTGCTGTTTGGCAAAGTCTTTATAAAAGCGGTGTTGATGTTGATAAAATGCTTTCAAATGGTGTAAACCACCCAACGAGGCAAGCTCATAAAATTTTTGCAAATGAGCTATATAAAATAATGTTTGAATACATTTAGAAAGAGGAATTGTAAAATGGAACTTTGGGATGCTTATTATAAGGATGAATCATTAGCCGGCTTTGATTTGCTAAGCAGTGAGCCGATACCAGACGGGCTGCTTCACCTTGTATGTGATATTATTGTTCGGCATATTGATGGGGATTATCTTTTGACGCAAAGAGCTTTCACAAAACATTCTTTCCCTGGTCTTTTTGAGTTATCTGCTGGCGGCAGCGCACAAAAAGGCGAGTCACCGTATGAATGTGCTGTAAGAGAGCTTTGGGAGGAAACTGGCATAGTGTCAGATGACTTAACTGAGGTTTATCATATTATAAGCCCAGAAAAACACACTATTTATTACGGTTATTTGTGTGTTACTGATTGTGAAAAAGACTCTATAAAGCTTTTAGAAGGTGAAACAATAGATTACATATGGCTTTCAGAAAAAGAGCTTTTAGAGTTTGTAAATACAGACAAATATCTAACCGCCTATAAAGATCGAACAGACATTTTTTTAGAAACACTATAGCATACAGCTAAAAAATATTAGGCTCCCGATTAACATGACGAGAGCCTTTTTAATTTAATCATTCTTATTTTCAAACGCCTTGTTAATATCAACAGTGTTCTCCCCAAGTCCAAGTGTAGCACTTAGCTCTTTAACCTCTTTTTTGCCAAGATTATATATAAAGAAAAGTGAAATAAACATTGTTATAGCACCTATGAGTATTAAAATTATTGACATATTTTTAATATTAATAGCAGTTTGTTCCGTCTGCATTGCGCCTAGTGCGCTGTTATATCCTACATATTTTAATAAAAAGGCTAATAAAGAGGCGCCAACTCCCTGTGCAAGTTTTCTGAAAAGAGAGTAAATAGCGTACACTCCCCCCTCTTCACGCTTGCCTGTTTTAAGCTGCTGATAGTCTACACAGTCTGATACCATTGCCCAAACAACAAAATTGAAAAATCCGCCGCCAAGATTTGCAACCATAAGGAAAGCTACATAGACCCACAACCCACTATCTCTTGATAGAGGTACAAAGAGTATTAGCACTGCGGAAAAGATACTGATTATTAGCGGTGCAGCAGAAATAAATCGTTTGCCATACTTTTTAGATAAAGCACTTGTAAGAAGCAAACATATCACCTGTGGTGCATAAGCCGCTATAGTTCCTACTGTAGTCATTTTTGCTTGTCTAAAGTAAATTTGAAATACGAGTGCAGTTGTTGTAGTGGTAGACATAAAGAAAACAATCTGCATAAAAGAGGCAATGCTAAGCCCAAATAAAGGGCGGTTTTTCATAAATCCTTTTATAGCCTCACGATAATTTGTCTTTTCCTCTGACTGTACGATTTTCACTCGTTCTGTTGTAAGTTTTAAAAGGCCCATATAAGCTGCAAAAGCTATACCGCCCATTATAAGAGCTATATAAAAAAATCTTTCACCTAAAAGCCTGTCATCATCATCATAGCAAATAAGCGGTAAAAGCATTACCACAAGCCCGCCTAAAGCTGCGCCCACACTGCGCCACACTGAAAGAGATGTTCGCTCGTTTGCTTTAGCGGAAATTGTAGCGTTCATCGCGCCATACGGCACATTTACGAGCGTATAGCATGCGTCCCAAACCAAATATGATACAAGGCAAACAGTTATTTTTACCCAAAGTGAGGCGTTTGGAAAAGGCAAAAACACAGCAGCACCGCTAATAATCAAGCCGTATGAGCCAATTTTAATCCATGGCTTAAACTTACTTTCCTTGCTTATTGGCTTAAAATCAATAATCATTCCCATCAAAGGGTCATTAATTGCATCCCAAATTTTTAATACAAGAATAATTACACCAAACTGCTCTGGTGTTAGTCCCATGTACTGTGTATAATAAATGAGCAGAAAAGCTGAAATGAGAGAAAAACTAAGGTTGCAGCCAAAGTCACCCAAAGCGTAGCCAATTTTGTCCCGAATTCCAAATTCACGCAATTTATTTTCCATTATAATTGCTCCTTATTTGATTTAGGGTATTTATATTGTAATCTTATCACAACGCTTAAAAACCGTCAATAAAAATTATTGCTTATACATTCACACTTCTAAATATCATTTTTATTTTACAATAATAGCTTCAGGTTATCCTAAAAACAGTAAAGATATTGACTTCTTGTAAATATAACAGTAAAATTAGGTAAATTATAAGGGAGGTTTCGTTTTGAAAATTTGCCAGATAGTCGGTGCAGGAGATTTTTCAAAAGAATATTTTGAGAAATATGAAAATTCTTTTATAATAGCCGCTGACAAAGGATTTAAGAGCCTTTCTGATTGCGGTATTTTGCCTGATTTACTCGTTGGCGACTTTGATTCTTTAGGTTATGTGCCAAATTTTTCAAATATTATTAAACTTCCTGCCGAAAAGGATGAAACAGATACAGCTTTTGCCGTTAAAATGGGGCTTGAAAAAAGATGCGAACTTTTTCTGTTATACGGTATGCTCGGCGGCAGGCTGGACCATTCGCTATCTAACTTGCAGCTGCTCAGTTTTCTTTCAAAAAAGGGGAAAAGGGCGTTTATTGTTGATGAAAATGTTACAGTTGCCGCTATAACTGATGACGAAGTCCATTTTCATGAAAAGTCTAAAGGAATTATTTCTGTTTTCGCCCTTGGTGAGACGGCAGAGGGTGTTACAATAAAAGGGCTAAAGTATCCGCTTTGTAATGCCGTAATAAAACACGACTGCCCTATTGGGGTTAGCAATGAGTTTATAGGCGAAAAATCGTCAATATCTGTTTCAAACGGCACTTTAACGGCGCTGTGGCATGGACCACTTGACAACTGTGTTAGCGTATGATACGCTTTTTTCGACAATTTTTATAAAGGATGATATTATTGCAAAACATTAAAGGCGCTATTTTTGACCTTGACGGCACACTGCTTGATTCTATGTCAGTTTGGCGCAATATGGCGGCTGATTACTTAAAATCTCAAAACGTTACACCTAAGGAAGATTTATTTGACGTTGTAAGGGCAATGAGCCTTGCTGATACTGTCGTTTATTTTAGAGATGAGTACGGCATATCAAAAACTGACGAGAAAATGATGGCTGAAATCAACTCTAATGTAGAGCATTTTTATAATAATGTTGCGGCAAACAAAGATTATGTTATTAAGTACCTTGAGTTGCTTCAACAAAAAGGCATAAAAATGTGCATTGCAACAGCTACTGACCGTTATCTTGTTGAGCCAGCTATTAAAAGAAATGGTCTTGATAAGTTTTTTGATAAGATTTTCACCTGCACGGAAGTTGGTGCAGGGAAAGACACTCCAGAGATTTTTCTTGCCGCTCTTGATTATCTTGGCACGCCTATTGAAGATACCTACGTTTTTGAGGACTCACTTTTTGCTATAAAAACCGCTAAAAAGGCAGGGTTCCCAATAGTCGGTGTATATGATAGGTTTTCTGACTATCATATAGACGAGGTCAAGGCGGCATCTAATGTTTTTATTAATGGATTTGACGAGCTAATAAAAATAACAAATACAAATTAACAGTATACCGCAATTATCATACAACACACCCTTTTAGCATATCTTTTTAGGGGGTGTGTTTTATGTTTTATAAAGTATTTAGCTTAAAAAGAGTTCTTTCTGCTATTATAATTATAGCAGTTTTCGCACTTTCTGCAGGTTTTGCTGCACAAATGCTCTCCTCTGCCGTCAATGGTACTGTACGCCTGCTTCCTATTTACTGTGTTAAAACAGATGAAAAAAAGGTAGCAATAACGTTTGACGCTGCCTGGGGCAACTCTGACACGAATGAATTAATAGAAATTCTTGCAGAGTATGATGCAAAAGCCACTTTTTACATTGTGGGTGACTGGGCAGAGCGTTTCCCCGGTGATGTAAAAGCGTTTTTTGATGCTGGTCATGAAATTGCCAACCACTCAAACTCGCACGCTGCGTTTTCGTCTCTTTCTGCTCAAGGTGTAATAGAGGAAATTACGCTTTGCAATGAAAAACTAAAAGAAATTACAGGTATAGAGCCTAAAACCGTTCGTTTCCCCTCTGGGGACTATGATAATAAAAGCATTAGCGCCGCTAAAGACTTGGGGCTTTATGTTATTCAGTGGTCTGCCGACAGCCTTGATTATAAAGGGCTTTCAGTAGAAAAAATAACAGAGCGCATCCTTAAAAACACTAAGGAAGGCTCTATTATACTGTTTCATAATGATGTAAAAAATACTCCTATGGCAGTGAGAAAAATTCTTGCAGCACTTAAAATTCAAGGGTTTTCGTTCGTAAGAGTTGACGAGCTAATTATAAAAGATGATTACAGAATTGACCATACGGGCTGCCAAATAAAAAACCTACCCAACGATAATTGAGTTATAGGTATTATAAACTGTAAAACCTGGTTTTGAGCCTGCTGGCTTTTTCAAGTTTTTAACCTCGGTGTAGTCCACTGAGGTTTTTGTGTTTTTTGAAAGAGAACTATGCTTTACGGCTATTTTTGCCGCCTCAACAATAGATGCGCTGCTTGGCGTTTTACCGTTTGTTTTTAATATAACGTGCGAGCCAGGTGCCTTTGAAACATGAAACCAAATGTCACTTTTTTGTGCCAATTTAAATGTCAACATGTCATTTTGACTGTTGTTTCTGCCTACTAATACTAAAAATCCTTCGCTCGTTGTAAACTCATGTGGTTTTAGTTTTTTTACCTTTGATTTCTTTTGTTGTTTTTTATTCTTTAAATATCCTTGTTCAATAAGCTCTTCCCTAATAAGCAAAACTTCATCTTCAAGTGCCGCACGTGATAGCGCATCGCACACGCTTTCAAAATAAGAAAGCTCGCTATATGCCTCGTTTATAAGTGATTTAAGCTTAATAGCCGCAGTTTGTGCCTTTTTATATTCTTTATAATATTTTTGTGCATTTTGTGTAGGAGTTAAAGCTGGGTCTGCCACGATTCTTATCATATTATTATTGTCATAATAATTTTCTACCTTATAAAATGACACACCCTTTGAAAGCTTGTGCAGATTTGCCGTTATAAGCTCTGCTGATATTTTTAGCTCATTACGGTTTTCGCTCTCTTTATACTCTGCCTGTCTGACTGTTATTTTCTTTGCCGCTCTTTCAAGTGAAACTTCTGCAAATTTATAAAGCTCACCTATTCTTGCTTTCATTCGCTTTAGTGTATCTCTCTCGTTATAAAAAAAATCAAGCAGCGGACACAAAAAGTCAAATGTTTTTTTATGTGCAGTTTTTCCATACTGCATAATATCCATAAAAGAAAACTCTAACGGTTCTTTACTTTCTGAAAGAATAACAGTTGGTTTTGACTCTCTTTTTTCCATTTTGTCTTTTAACTTTAAAAGCACTGTTTTAACACTTGCTAATTCCTTATCACTTAAAAAAGTTACATTAGGGTCATCTAAAACTGCTAAAGAGGAGAGTTCTCTTGCTGTGAAAGGAGAAAACCCCGAAAGTGTATTTACCAAAGCTGATGATAACTGTTTTTCTGGGTGCAGGTTTATTGCCGCTAATAATTTCTTTTCATCTATGTTTAATAGATTCAATTTATTTTGTGCTGGTGGCGGCACATAGCTTTTGCCTGGCAAAATTAATCGGTATGAAGATTTTTTTTCATCACTTCTTTTTATGGCATCAATAATAACGCTATTTTCATCTACAAGAATAATATTGCTGTGCTGCGCCATTATCTCTACTATTAGCGTAAGACTCTCTTTGTCACCTATTTCATTTGTTGCAAGAAAATCAAAAAAAACAACTCTATCAAGCCCGTCTTGCCTAATTTCAGTAAGCTGTGCAAAGCCTATACGCTTGCGAAGCAGCATGCAAAGCATTGGCGGAGTTTTTGGGTTATCATACTCAAGCTCTGTTATATTTACCCTTGCACTTTCCGCATTAGCGCTGAAAAGAAGCTTAAAGCCGCCGTCTTTATTTCGCATAGAAAATACAAGCTCTGATTTTGAGGGTTGATGAATTTTATCAACCCTTGAAAATAGTGCCGTATCTTTTATTTCTTCAATTAAAAAATGTAAAAATACACCGTCAAGTGCCATGCTTACCT
This sequence comes from Oscillospiraceae bacterium, assembly GCA_035647555.1. Classification (GTDB taxonomy): domain Bacteria; phylum Bacillota; class Clostridia; order Oscillospirales; family Acutalibacteraceae; genus DTU089. The sequence goes on from DASRNG010000098.1 coordinate 7,626, forward strand.
CTTTATTTTAGCCTTTTAAAAGGCGGTTTTTGGCTATTTACTTTTATATCTATTTTGGGGAATTTTGCACTTAGTAAACTTGATAAATTAGCCATAGCAGGAAACTCTGTTTCAAAATGCCCTGCTGTAATTACAGTAAAGTTTTTTTCGTATGCATCTAAAAGCTCGTGGTACTTACACTCACCCGTAATTAGCGCATCTGCCCCTGTTTCAAGTGCAGCATCTATAAAATCGCCGCCACTGCCGCCGCAAACGGCAACTTTGTTTATGGGGTACTTAGTATCAATAAAAAGTGCATTAGTGTTTAAGGATTTGTTTACTTCCTTTGCAAGTGCAGCGGCATTTTCAAAATGCTTTTCTCCAATAAAAAGACTTAAATTTTCCGCATTTTGCGTTATATTTGTAAGCTCTAAAGTTTCTGCAAGAATGTAGCTAACTCCCCTTTTATAGTTATCATAACAAGTATGAAAACCAATAACAGATACATTAGCTTTTATAGCTTTATATATAATAGTATTAGACAAAACGCTGTTAATGCTGCCAAAAATTATTGGGTGGTGCGCTATAATTAAGTTTTGGCCGTCATTTATTGCGCTTTCTAAAACGTGTTCTGTCACATCAACAGAAAGTAATACTCCCTTAATCTTTTCATCTTTATCGCCTATTAAAAACCCGCAATTGTCCCATTTTTCACACATTTCAAACGGAGATAGCCCGTTTAAATACTCTAATATGTCCTTTACTTTCAAGCTATATACTCCCCTTTAAGCTTCATTTTGCTTTTCTAATTTTGGCTTTTTACTTTTTATTATGTCATATCTTATTATAGCAATTAAAATAGACGAAAATATTACAACATCTGTAAGCAGACCCGAAATAGAGTTGTTATGAATGTTATAAATCATCCAGAAAGGCTGTGTTGGCAGTGTTAAAAGCCTTATATTTCTTTCTTTTTTTAGCCAAAAGCTAATGCTTGTAATCACCATTGCCATAAGCGGGAAAATGGAGTATATGTCCCCCCATGTAAAGACGCCCAAAACAATAGATATACCTACAAAAATAGCAAGCCATGCTTTGCTTTTTGCCCATGCTTTATCGCTATAATAGTAAACTATGCACCGAAGCGCACACACAACATTCATAGCGGCCCCTGTTAAAGCGCCTATCATTGAAAAATGAACAACAAAAATCATTCCGGCAAGAACGTTTATTGCTAAAATACTGCTGCGTTTTTTCATTTGAAACACAAGAAAGTATGTAAAAGCGCCAGCAAATCCTACTATTTGCGCTACTACACCAAGCGCTGTGCCGTCAACAGAAAACATTTTAATGATAGTGTCAAGCATTAATTACCTCTTTAATATCTTTTAGTACTTTTGTTAATAGTTTTTCATTTTGGGTGTCCCCGCTTATTTTACACCCTTGAATTTTAAGTCCTATATACCTTGCCTGCCTTATTAAATATTCGCAAGCGGCATCGTCATTTTTATTGTAAAACCCGCCTATATAAGTGTCACTTAAATTATAGTTTTTCTTTTTTTCTGAAAAAACTGCGTGCATTGCTATATATAGGCGTTTCCCCTCAAAAACAGCTTTTTCTTCAAGAATTTCGTATCCGTTGCCGTATAAAAAGGCACGAAGTTTTTCGGATTTTGTTTGCGGCTGTAAAACAAGGTGTTTATCTTTATTTTTAAGCCACGGTGCTTTTTCAATTATTTCTGATATCAGCTTGCCGCCCATTCCAGCTATAACAATTTCGTCCGCTTCAGAGGGTTTTATATTTTGAAGTCCGTCTGAAATACGAAGAGAAATTTTATCTGCAAGGGCATAAGCTTCTACCGTTTTTCTAGCATTTTCAAGCGGTTTTTGACCAATATCGCATGCTATGGCATTTTTTATTACCCCGTTTTGAATAAGCCAAACGGGTAAATATGCGTGGTCCGTTCCAACATCTACAAGCGTGCCGCTTCCATATACAAAATTAGCCGTCATCAAAAGACGGTTTGTGAGTATTATATTCTTTTGCATTTTACTATTTTTTAGCTAAATGCTCGTTTATCCTTTTAATTAGGTCGTCAGCATTTACACCATGAACCATGCACGCTTCCTCAACCGTTTCATTTTGAGAGGCGGGACAGCCAAGGCAGTGCATTCCCATCTCAAGAAAAAAGGGTATAACAGTTCTGTCAGCCTCAAGTATTTCGCCTATTAATGAATCCTTAGTTATTACCATTACCATACACGTCCTTAATTTGTTTTTATTTAGTTTACCACACAAAAAGTAAAAAATAAAGATAAAATGTTTATATTGCTCTAAAAGGATTGCTAAATAACCGTTTTAATGCTAAAATATCTTTTGACAAAGGAGTTGATATAATGGATTTTGTCCCAAAACTACGATTTATTGCTATGAGTGACGTGCATTATAAGGACCATTTTTCTGTCGAAAGAGAGCGAATGCAGGCCGCTATAAGGCTAGGTTATGACTATTCTGATAACCATAAAAGCTATAAAAA
>DASRNG010000099.1:0-9299 GCA_035647555.1 Oscillospiraceae bacterium
CACTAGCTTCCATATTAAAAAGTGAAACAATAAAATAAACAATACCAACTAAAAAGATTGCTTTCAAAATAAGAAAGGCACGTGTTCCTCTTAGCAGTTTGATTGAATGGTAAATCAAAAAAGCAACAAGAAAAACATCAAAAACATCAGAAAGAAAATCAAAGCTTGTAATAGCTTTAATTATTTGCTCAAACAGGTTTCTAATTACGTCCATTCTATCTCACCGCTTTTATGATATTCTCTGTTTTTAGGTGCAAAACCACTAGCATATCTGTATTATTTGCAAATAATAAACATTTCAATAAAGTATAACACAATTAAATGGATTTTGCAATTTGTGAAACACAATTTATTGTGCCTTTTAAATCTTTTTTTATCATAAATAAATGCTAAAATATAAACTTGCCAAGCGGCATTTAGTTTGTCGGTTTTTTAAGGAAATATACACACATAAGGCAGTCACCCGCACCACTCCCTTTATGAGTTAGACTGCGGGTTATGTTTTTTAAGTTATCTCTTAAAATGATTTCTAAAACCGAAGTGCTTTTTATCATAAATATACAGCTTAGTTATTACAAGCAAAGCCAGTTGTGATATTCACTTTTCTAAAAGGCAAATAGAATATGCCGCTATTCCCTCTTTTCTGCCTGTAAAGCTCATACCCTCTTGTGTGGTGGCTTTTACACTAACTTTGTCTATATCGCATAAAAGAGCGTTTGCAATATTACTGCGCATTTCGTCTATATAAGGGCGCATACGAGGCATTTCTGCTACGATTGTAGCATCTACATTTAAAATACTGTAGCCGCTATCAAAAAGGGTTTTTGCAACTTCTTTAAGCAGTGTCAAACTGCTTATGCCTTTATATTTTTCATCAGTATCGGGAAACAGCTTGCCAATGTCACCAAGTGCCGCTGCGCCTAGTAGACTGTCAGAGATAGCGTGCAGTAAAACATCAGCATCAGAATGCCCTGAAAGTCCAAATTCAAACGGTATATTCACTCCGCCTATAATTAGCTCTCTACCCGTTACAAGGCGGTGTGCATCATAACCAAACCCAATTCTTTGCACAATGTCAGCCCCTTTTTACTTCTTTTTAAGAATTGCTTCAAGGCAAGAAAGTTTAACGGCAACACAAAGCACCTTAGCTGCCATTTCAAGCTCGCTAATTGATGGGTACGTTGGCGCTATTCTGATGTTTCTGTCAAACGGGTCAATGCCGTATGGATATGTAGCCCCAACTAAAGTGAGCGTTAGCCCTACCTCTTTACACAGCTCACCCACTCTTAAAGCGCTGCCTTTCATAACATCAAGACTTATAAAGTAGCCGCCAGACGGCACGTTGTATAGTGCTATGCCTTTACCGGAAAGCTCTTTATCCAGCGTTTCAAGAACTGCAGAAAACTTTGGTTTTAATACCTTTGCATGAAGCTTCATATGATTTTTAAGCCCGTTTAAATCTTTTAGGTATCTTGCGTGGCGAAGCTGATTAACTTTATCGTAACTTATTATTTGATAAGAAAGTCTTTTTGTTATTTCTTCAATATTATTCTTAGAAGCTCCTATAGCAGAAACACCAGCCCCTGGGAAAGTTATTTTTGAAGTTGAGGTAAATTGGATAACCATGTCCTCATTTTTATTTTTCTCAAGCTCTGGGTAAATGTTAAGAAGATTATCAGGCTCCTTTGTAAAATCATGAATACAGTAGGCATTGTCCCAAATAATTCTAAAATCTTTTGCCGCAGGTTTTAATGCCGCTATTCTTTTTACCACATCATCAGAATATGTAATGCCCTGTGGGTTAGAATACTTTGGAACACAGAACATACCCTTTACACTTTCATCTTTAATATACTTTTCAATCATATCAACACAAGGGCCGTCAGAGTTCATGTTTATAGTAATCATCTCTATGCCGTAGTATTCACAAATTGCAAAATGGCGGTCATACCCAGGAGATGGGCAAAGAAACTTTATGTTTCCCTGTTTATTCCAAGGGGGAAGACCAGATGCACCATTAGTTAAACACTGTGTAATATAATCAAACATAAGCTGCAAACTTGAATTTCCGCCAATTATTATATTGTCAGTATTAAGCTCTAATATCTCTGCAAAAAGACTTTTACACTCGGAAAGACCTGTAAGGTTGCCATAGTTGCGGCAATCAAAACCCTCGTCTGTAATATACCCCGTTTCATCTGTTACAGTGCTAAACATACCTGCCGAAAGGTCAAGCTGGTCATTACTGGGCTTGCCTCTTGACATATCTATACTAAGTTTTTGTGCAGCAAACTTTTCAAATCTTGCCTTTTCACGCCTGTACTCATAAAGCAGCTCTGCTTTATCCATTTCACAGTATAAGCTCATAATAAATCCTCCGAAATCTTAATAGACATCTGCTTTTTCTATGCCTTAAATAAAGGTATAGCCTTAAAAATCTGCAGAGCCTGTAGTTCTTGGGAAAGGCAGAACGTCACGGATATTTGAGACACCTGTAACATACATAACAAGCCTTTCAAACCCAAGCCCAAATCCAGAGTGATTTGTGCCGCCATAGCGCCTTAAATCAAGGTACCACCAATAATCCTTTATATCAAGTCCCATTTCTACTATGCGCTCCTCAAGAAGCTCTAGCCGCTCCTCTCTTTGGCTGCCGCCTATTATTTCGCCTATGCCCATAACGAGCAAATCCATTGCGGCAACTGTTTTTCCATCATCATTAAGACGCATATAAAATGCTTTTATCTCTTTTGGATAATCTGTTACAAAAACAGGGCAGTTATAAACTTTCTCTGTTAAATATCTTTCATGCTCTGTCTGTAGGTCACAGCCCCAAAAAACTTTGTTTTCAAACTTATCGTTATGCTTTTTTAATATTTCTACAGCATCTGTATATGAAACTCTTACAAATTCTGACGAAACAACAGCATTTAACCTTTCAAGAAGCCCTTTATCTACAAACTTGTTTAAAAATTCAAGCTCTGGCACACAGTTTTCAAGTACATAGTTTATAATGTATTTCATCATTGCCTCGGCAAGCTCCATATTATCATTTAGGTCGGCAAAGGCTATCTCAGGCTCTATCATCCAAAACTCTGCTGCGTGGCGCTGGGTGTATGATTTCTCTGCCCTAAATGTTGGTCCAAATGTATATATTTTGCCAAAAGCATGAGCCATACACTCACCTTGAAGCTGCCCCGATACCGTAAGATATGCTGGCTTCCCAAAAAAGTCTTTAGAAAAATCGGTCTTATCATCCTCAGTTTTCGGTATATTATCAAGGTCTAAAGATGTTACCTTAAACATCTCCCCTGCTCCCTCACAGTCACTACAAGAGATAATTGGCGTGTGTGCATATATAAAGTCGTTTTCTCTAAAAAAGCTATGAATAGCAAAAGATATTGCAGAGCGCACTCTAAATGCTGCATTGTAAATGTTTGCCCGTGGGCGAAGGTGCCCTATGGTGCGCATATATTCAAGCGTATGGCGCTTTTTTTGCAAAGGATAGTCAGGTAAAGACTGCCCTTCAACCTCTATTGAAGTTGCATTTATCTCAAAAGGCTGTGCGGCATCTGGTGTCAGCAGCAGCTTGCCTTTAACTATAACGGCAGCGCCTACATTTAGTTTGCATATCTCTTTAAAGTTTTGAACTTTTTCTTCTTCAAATACTACTTGAAGATTCTTAAAATAACTTCCGTCATTTATTTCAAGAAAACCGAGTGTTTTTGAATCCCTTTTTGTTCTAATCCAGCCAGATATGGTATTTTCACCTTGTATAAACTTTTCAGGTGCCTCATAAATTTTTGAAATTAGTGTCCTTTTCATAAATATCTCCTCGTTTATTTTTTGCGAATAGTTTTTGCTGGTTTTATAATTGGCTTTTTTTCTTCCGCTCTCACCATTTCTTTTATAAGCATTTCTTTTAATACAGTACGCTCCTGCTCATAATCAGGTGATTTTATTAAATTTTCTTTTTGATATGGGTCTTTTTCCATGTCATAAAGATAATCTTCATAATAAACCGTTGCCGAATGACGGGTAAATCCATTCCCTTTGGCTCTTATCGAATAAAGGTACCTTTTAGTCCGCACGGCTCTGCCTATTTGTGATTCACTTACCTGAACAAAGGCAAAGTCTCTTTCCTTTTCACGAATAAGAGAGCTGCCCATGTAGCTGTTTGGTATATCTGCCCCTGCAAAATCTAAAATAGTGGGCGCCATATCAATAAGGCTTGCCATTCTATCATCTTTTTTCTTGCCCTTATACGCACCGCCGAAAATTACTAAGGGTGTGCGTATTGAGGAATCATGCGGGCTGCGCTTATATTCTAAGTTTCTTGTTTTAAAATGGCAGCTATGGTCGCTCGTATAAATTATAACGGTGTTATCATACAGGTTTTTTTCTTTTAGGGTATTTACAAGCCTTAAAAGATTTTCGTCAATAGCATTTATTGCCGAAATATAGTCTGGGTACTCCTCGTTATAATCACCTTTTAGAAAGGCTAAATCTTCTGGTATAGGGTAGCTCTTAAACTTTTCTATCGTTTCTTTTTTACCCTCAAAATGACCGCTATCGTTTTGGTGGTGAGGCTCAAGCTGAGAAATGAAAAGGAAAAACGGTTTATCAGAAGTTTTGTTGTTTATATACTCTATGGCAAAGTCATTAATACAGTCCGCCCTGTAGCCTGAAAACTCACATTTTTGGTTGTTTTCATCAAAAACATAGCCGCCATATCCGTTTGAGGTGAACTCTAATACATCTGCCGCACGCCAAAAGTCTTTATATCCTCCACGCAGCTGCTTTGGAATAGCCTTTTTTTCATAATGAAGCCCAACTTTAGGAATTCTGTCAGATGCAAGGTGCCATTTGCCAATATAGGCAGTTTCATACCCTGCCTCGTTTAAATGCTCTGCAAGAGGTTTTATTTCCTTTGATAACGGCACTCCGTTCCAATAGCTTTTATTTTGGTTTGCATAAACTCCTGTTTGAATACACGCCCTAGCAGGACCGCAAACAGGCTGGCAGGTAAACGAATTTTCAAACACTGTACCCTCATTTGAAAAGGCGGTAAGGTTTGGCATTACAGTGCTGTTTAGAGTATCATGCCGCTGCTGGTCAGAAAAATAAAAGATAATGTTCGGTTTCATTAAATCCCCTCTTATTAGGCTATTAAAACGCTTGAAAAATTATCATTAATAATAACATATGCCAATGATTTTTGCAACAAAAAGGACAAATCAAAAGAATTTGGAGTTTGCCCGCTTGAATTTCATATAATTTAGTGCTACAATTTCCCAAAGGGGCGAATATATGAAAAAGTTTAGACTAAGCCGCAAAATTACAACTATTGCAGCAGCCACGATAGCGGCTGTAACGGCTTTTTCCCTGTGGCAAAACAACGATATAACCGTTTCAAGCTACGAGTATACTACTAATAAAATCAGCAAAGGGCTTGATGGGTATAAAATCGTTCACATATCGGATTTGCATAACAAAAAGTTTGGCAAATCTCAAGGCAGGCTACTAAAAACAGTCGATTCTCAAAACCCTGATATTATTGTAATAACGGGTGATATTGTAGATAGCCGCCGCACTAACATAAAGCACGCTCTTGACTTTGTAAAGGGCGCTGTAAAAATAGCCCCCGTTTATTTTACTTCTGGTAATCATGAGGCTTTGCTCTCAAATGACGAAACTGTACAGCTTGAGGACGGTATAAGGCGTGCTGGTGCGGTTATTCTTAATAATCGGGCTGTCTTTATACAGCATAACGGGGAAAGTTTTTATCTTTTAGGTGTTAAAGATGGCTCTGAAACGAGCGATGTAAAGAATATTCTTTACACGTTTGACACGCTTGGCAATTTAAGGATTCTGCTTTCCCACAAGCCGCAGTATTTAGACAGTTACAGTGAAAACGATATTGACCTTGTATTTTCAGGTCATGCACACGGCGGGCAGGTAAGGCTTCCGTTTATAGGTGGTCTTGTTGCACCTGAGCAAGGTTTATTCCCAAAATATACAGCTGGGAAATATATTATGAATGACACTACTATGATAGTAAGCCGTGGGCTTGGAAACAGCATTATACCTGTAAGGGTTTTTAACCGTCCTGATATTGTAGTTACAGAACTTGCAAAACTTGTGGATTAATAAGGAGATTAAAATGAGCGTATTTGAAACGATTGAAATAAACTGTGATTTATGTGTAATAGGCGGAGGGCTTTCTGGTGTTGCAGCTGCTGTTTCTGCTGCAAGGCATGGCGCTAATGTCGTACTTGTGCAGGACAGACCTATGCTTGGCGGCAACGCCTCATCTGAAATGCGTATGTGGGTTTGCGGCGCTGCTGGTGACAATGCACGTGAAACAGGAATAATTGAAGAAATTATGCTTAAAAATCAATACAGGAACCCTTATAAAAATTATTCTATATGGGATAGCGTTATTCTTGAAACTGTTATGGAAAATGAAAATATAACTTTACTGCTAAACTGCTCTTGTATGGACGGTAAGACACATGAAAACTCTATAGAGCACGTTGTTTGCTGGCAAACTACAACTCAAAAGTTTTTTAAGATTAGTGCTAAAATCTTTGCTGATTGCTCCGGAGACAGTGTTTTAGCCCCTATAAGCAAGGCTTTTTACAGAGTGGGCAGAGAAAGTGAAGATGAGTTTGGCGAGAAATTTGCACCACCTAAGGCAGACAGTAAAACTATGGGTATGAGCTGCCTTATACAAGCTAAAGAATGTACGGGGGAAAAAGTTTTTATACCCCCCTCGTGGGCAAAAAAGCTTACGAAAGACGACCTTTTGCACCGCTTTCCTAACCTTGATAGTGACTTTGAGAATTTTTGGTATTTAGAGCTTGGCGGAGATAAAGACTCTATAAAGGACACAGAGGAAATTAGGAACGAGCTTATAAAGCTTGCATACGGCTTTTGGGATTTTATAAAAAATGATGAAAGCTGCAAAGAAAAACATAAAAACTTTGACATTGACTGGATAGGTATTTTACCCGGTAAAAGAGAGTCTCGCCGTTATATAGGCGACTATATTCTTACAGAAAGTGATGTTTTAACAAAGAAAGATTTTCCTGACGCTGTAGCATATGGAGGCTGGCCGCTTGACGACCATGACCCTGCTGGTTTTAACCGCTCGCACGGGCGCCCAAATCGTGCTATGAAAACAAATTCGCCTTATGGTATTCCCTTTAGATGTATGTACTCAAAAAACATTTCAAACTTAATGTTCGCTGGCAGAAATATTAGTGCCTCTCATGTTGCAATGAGCTCTACAAGAGTTATGGGAACTTGCTGTCTTATCGGTCAAGCGGTTGGCACTGCGGCAGCAATTGCCACCAAAAAAAACATTGCACCCCGCAAGGTTTACACAGAGCATATCGGTGAGCTGCAAAAACGATTAATGTATGATGACTGTTATATTCCAGAAAAAAGCCGACCGCTTACAGCACTTACAAGGTCTGCCTTTATTAACTCTAACATGAGCTTTCCCGAAAACCTAAGAAACGGTACAGACCGCCCTATTGACGATGAGTATAACGGCAGTGTTGGCGCTAAGTCTTGCTTTTTTGAGTATACTTTTCAAGCGCCGAAATATGTAGAAAAAATAAGAGTGGTTTTTGATAGTGACCTAAACCGTGAAACACTGCCAGAGCGTGAATGGCGGCTAAACCGCAATATGTTTCATAACACACTTTTAGGTAGAAAGGCGTCATATGTACCCAAAACTATTATAAAAAACTTTCGGGTTATACTACTTCTTGCAAATGGCAATGAAAAAGTAATAAGTGTTACCGAAAACTACCAAAGACTTGTTAATATTTCATGCGGTGAAACGGTAAAATCAGTAAAACTAATATTTGACGAAACGCATGGAAGTGATGAATGCCGTGTGTTTGCTATAGATTTAATTTAAGTTTTTTATTATAATAATATAATAGCCTACTAATAATTCTTTTAATCTTATCGGAGTGTTGTTGTGAAAAAAATAGCTATAATAGGCGGCGGCGCCTCTGGTCTTGCTGCTGCAATTGAGGCGCTAAGGCTTTCAAAAAGACAAAATACACCTATTTCTGTTACCATATACGAAAAACTACCACGCATTTGTAAAAAAGTGCTTGTAACGGGTAACGGCAGGTGCAATTTATGTAACACTAATATTACCCCTGCCCATTACAGGGGAGATGAACTGCTAATTAACTCTATTATAAAAAGTAATTTTTCAGACACACTTTCATTTTTTAACTCTTTAGGGCTTTTATTAAAACAGGAAAATGGCAGAGTTTATCCAAAGTCTGGAACTTCTTCTTCAGTGGCAGATGCTTTAAGGTTTACTGCCGCTTCTCTTGGCTGTGAGGTTTTTGTTGATACCGCAATCACTAAAATAAAGAAAACAGGAAAAGGCTTTTTGTTAAATGATAAATATGCAGCTGATGCCGTTATTTTAGCGTGCGGCGGTGCGGCGGCACCTCACTGCGGAACTGACGGCAACGGCTTTACTCTTTTAAGCTCCTTTTCTCATAAAGCGCCAAAAGTTTACCCCGCTCTTGTTTCTGTAAAATGCGGGGATTCATTTTTCAAATCCTTAAAAGGCATAAGGGCAGACGCTACTGCGGCGCTGTTTTGTAATGGCAATAAGCTATATGAAGAAACGGGAGAAATTCAGTTTACCGAATATGGGCTTTCGGGTATTCCTATACTAAATTTATCTGGACTAATTGGTGCTACTGAAAAGGCAGGCTATAAAATAACTCTTGATTTATGCCCTGATATGGACAATAACAGTCTGTACAGCTTTTTAGAAACGGCATTTTCCAGTGGAAAGCCAACCTTAGCCGATGTTTTAACAGGAATTATTCCAAAAAGGCTTTCTGAGGTTCTATTAAAACGTATTAATATTTCACCCTCAAAAGACCCAAGAACGAAAAATACTGATACCGCCCTAAAAATTACTAACACTATAAAAAACTTTGATGCTAATATTATAGGCACAACAGGGTTTAGAAATGCACAAGTAACATCTGGCGGTTTTTCTGCAAGTGACATTAACATTTCTTCACTCTCATCTAAATATGCTAATGGCATTTATATCTGCGGTGAACTTCTTGATGCATGTGGCATATGCGGCGGCTACAACTTGCATTTTGCATGGACTACGGGAAGAATAGCAGGTTCTAACGCTGCTATAAAGGTAACTGAGAATGATTAGATTAAACGAAATAAAACTACCGCTTAAAGCTACAAAAGAAGATATAGAAAAAGAGGCGGCAAGGCTTCTTAAA
>DASRNG010000100.1:0-7997 GCA_035647555.1 Oscillospiraceae bacterium
ATCAATTTTAAGCCCTATAATTCCAGTTGTGACTTTATTATTGCCACTTGTATAGATATAGTCATGAATTTGAAGAGGGAAATAGAAGATGCTTTCTTTATCGTCATACGAAATTGCCTTATGGTCGTAATAAGCAATAGAATGGGCGTACTGTGAAGCGGTGCCGTTACCGAAAACTGCCTTGTCAACTTCTTTTGGTTTTGATGGGTCGCTCACATCAAACAGTGAAACCTTTAGGTTGTTATTTTGCCCCGTTTCTGTTCCGTCTACCCCAATTCCTGCAAGGAGTGTAGAGGTTATGGGGTGCAGGTATGATGAAAAGCCAGTTATTTTAAGCTCGCCCAAAATTTTAGGAGCAGAGGGGTTTGCAAGGTCTATAACGAAAAGAGGGTCCGTTTGCAGGAATGTGACAACATAGCCCCTGCTGCCCATAAACCTAACAGATTTTATGCTCTCACCAGGTGCAATATCTTTTATTATTCCCACTTGCTGGAGCGTGTCTGCTGATAAAACATAAACAAAGTTATTCGCTTTTTCAAAATTGCCTGTTGTAGTTGCAATTCTTAAATGCCCATCATATTCATCAATAGAAAACTGGTTGAGTACAGAGCCGTTTACAGCTTTATTAGCCTTGTAAATAACATTTCCCTTAGTTATATCAAACGCGTAAATATTCGTATCAATAGAGGAAGTGTCAGAGGAAATTGCGATTTCTGTGTCGTATTTTGCAAAGGCGTGTGCAAAATTCTTGTCCCACTCACCGTTTGTAACATAGAGGTTATTCGTTGTAGCATAAATATTATCACCAGCGCCTAAAATTGCGGCTGTGGCAGGTGTGGAGTTTGGTTTATCAAGGTTAATGTTACTTGCAACAAGGTATGACGGAGAGGCGGCACTTTCCATTATACAGATATTATCAACAGGTATTCTTGATGTGTTTTCAAATACAGTGCCCGTTTCGGGAATACAATAGTCTCTTATAGAGCCAGAGCCATCATACATTGCAACATGGTGGTTTGTAATAAGGATAAGAGAGTTTTCGATAAGACGTGTTGAAATATGGCTGCCGCTTTGGTAAAAACGGCGAAGCTCAATAGGTTTTTGCTTGTTTGTTATATCAAAAGTTACAACAAGAACAGAGCTGTGGCGCTCCTTACCGTAAACATCATAAATGGCATGTAGCCTATTGCCTTTGACATACATATTTATAATGTTTTGATACGTGATGCCGCTGTCAACCTCAGCAGAAATGGTACTCATAACTTGCATTTGACCGTTTATAGAGGGTTTTATTATGGCGATACTGTTTTTGGCCATAGGGTTATACGGGGCAGACATACCGCCAATGTTCATATCACGGGCAGCTTCCCCTTTTCCAGTAACGCTTTCGTCACTTCCATAGTCATAAAAGAAGTCGTTACCTTTAACCGCCATATAAATATAAGTGCCGTCATTCTTAATTATATCCGCCTCATTAACTCCTGCTACCTGCTCATTTGTTTTGCCGTAGCTTGTGGATTCGTCATTGCCAATGCCTGCTGATTCATTTTTGATTTCAATGTAGTCATCGCCAAGCCCTGGCATAGCAGAGTCTGATGTTTTAGAACCGATACCGAAGCTGTAGGAGTAGTGCTTTCTAGTGTTTGCATTTTTATATTTTATAAAAAGGTCTTCAAGCTGTTTATAGCTTAAAGGTGTATTTGGAACTTCAACTTTCCCCGAAAGGTTTTTTATAGGGGCTTTAGGGGTTTGCGCGACGCTATTTTGCCATGGCTTTGTATAAATCAAGGCAGAAAATACAATAGCAAGCACAGCGGCAAAGGCAATAGCTCTTTTCCTTTTAGAGTTTTTAGAAGAAGTATAAGCAGGTTTCTGGCTGCCTAAAAGCTCGTTTATGCTTTCTTCAGAAAGAGAGGAGGGGAGCGTAAGATTTTCAGCTTTTTTAAGTGTTTCGTTAATATTTGTTAGCTCATTATTATTTTCGTGTTTTTTATTCATATAAAAGACCGCCTTTCTTCACTAAACAGTGAGCGTTAGCCGAAGCTTTTCGAGAGAGCGCTTTAGTTTTGAGCGAACGGTTGATGCGGGAAGCCCGAAAATCAAAGCGAGTTCATGACTTTTAAAACCGCCGATAACAGAAAGAAGCACAATTTGACCATCTAAAGGAGGAAGCTTTTTTATAGATTCCATAATTTCAAAAGCCTCACAAGGGTTTGAGAGTGATTTATCCTCAATTAAAAAGAAATAATCGTCTAAAGGCAGCAAATCGGGGGATTTGCCACGCTCTCTAAGGATGTTCCTACAGCAGTTTGAGAGAATTTTAAAAAGCCATGACTTAAAAGCTTCATTTTTTTTGAGAGAGTTTATTTTACGAAATGCCGTAAGCACCGCTTCAGAAACGGCATCTTCAGCATCGTGGGGCGAGTTTAATAGATATGATGCATACCTGTACATATCGTGCGAATAAAGGGTATAAAGCTTTGAAAAGGCGCCTGTATCGCCGTTTTTGGCAAGCTTGACAAGTAAAGTAAAGTCCGTCATATTTATCCCCCGTTTCCTCTCTCACTTATTAGACGCAAAAGAAAGTTATTTTGTTGCAAGCATATCATAAAAACATTTAAATGTAAATTTTCTTATTCGCACAAAGAATAATTGCTAAAAAAAAGTTACTATGATATACTTATCTATATGTAATAAAAAAGAAAGAAGATTTATTATGTCATTTTTATCTAAAATTTTTGGTGATTACTCAACCAAAGAAATTAAAAGAATAAATCATATTAAAGATAAGGTTTTGGCACTTGAAAGTGAATATTCAGCACTTTCTGATGTAGAGCTTCAGGCGAAAACTCCGCATTTTAAAGAGCGGCTTAGTAAAGGGGAGGACCTTGACAGTATACTCCCAGAAGCGTTCGCCGCATGCCGTGAGGCAGCCTTTAGAGTCCTTAATATGAAGCATTATCCAGTACAAGTATTAGGTGGTATTATACTGCACCAAGGCAGAATAGCGGAGATGAAAACGGGTGAAGGTAAAACACTTGTCGCCACATTACCTGCATATTTAAATGCACTTACTGGTGAGGGTGTTCATATTGTCACAGTTAACGACTATCTTGCAAAGCGTGACTCTGAATGGATGGGTAAAATCTACCGTTTCTTAGGCCTTTCAGTAGGGCTTATTGTTCACGAAAAGGATAATAATGAGCGGCAAAATGCATATGCCGCAGACATTACTTTTGGCACAAATAATGAGATGGGCTTTGATTATCTGCGTGATAACATGGTAATGTACGCATCTCAACGAGTGCAAAGAGGGCATATATTTGCAATTGTTGACGAGGTTGACTCTATTTTAGTTGACGAAGCGAGAACACCTTTAATAATATCTGGCATGGGCGAGGCATCTACAGAGCTTTATAAGTTTGCAGATAATTTTACAAGAACGCTAAAGATGATAAAAGTTAAAGAGCTTGATGATAAGATGAACGCTGAAGAGGTTATGGAGGCTGACGGGGACTACCTTGTAGACGAAAAGGCAAACACGGCAACACTCACAAAAGACGGTATTCAAAAGGCGGAAAAATTTTTTGGGCTTGAAAACTTAATGGATGCCGACAATATGACAATACAGCACCACATAAACCAAGCCATAAAAGCGCACGGCGTAATGAAGCGTGACATTGACTATGTTGTAAAAGACGGTGAAGTTCTTATTGTTGATGAGTTTACAGGCAGAATTATGATAGGCAGAAGATATAACGAGGGTTTACATCAGGCCATTGAGGCGAAAGAAAATGTAAAAGTAGCACATGAAAGCAAAACCCTTGCAACAATTACATTTCAAAATTATTTCAGACTGTACAAGAAACTCTCTGGCATGACGGGAACGGCAATGACAGAAAGCCAAGAATTTCAAGAGATTTATTCACTTGATGTTGTAGAAATTCCTACAAACAAGCCAATGATTAGGCAAGACGAAAACGATGTTCTTTATAAAACAGAGTCTGCAAAATACAATGCAATAATAGACCATATAAGAGAGTGTAATGAAAAAGGCCAGCCTGTACTCGTTGGTACAGTAAATATAGAAAAAAACGAGCGGCTTTCTTCTCTGCTTAAAAAAAGCGGAGTAAAGCATGAAGTGCTAAACGCAAAGTTTCATGAAAAGGAAGCAGAAATTATAGCTCAGGCAGGTAAATTTGGCGCTGTTACAATAGCTACTAATATGGCAGGGCGCGGCACAGATATTATTCTTGGCGGCAACCCAGAGTTTATGGCGAAATCTGAAATGCGAAAGCAAGGTATAAGTGACGAGCTAATAGCAGAAGCCACAGGCTATGCAGAAACGGCTGACGAAGAGATATTAAACGCAAGGAAAGTATTTAAAGAACTTGAAGATAAACACAGAAAGCAAACTCTAAAAGAGGCAGAAAGTGTTAAAGAGGCAGGCGGACTTTGCATAATTGGCACAGAGCGCCATGAGTCAAGGCGTATTGACAACCAGCTAAGAGGTCGTGCAGGGCGTCAAGGCGACCCTGGTGACAGCCGTTTTTACTTATCTGCGGAAGATGATTTACTGCGCCTTTTCGCTGGAGACAGGTTTTATACAACGCTTGATATGTTTAAGAGTATAGGCGAAATGCCTATAGAAGCAAAAATGTTTACAAGCACAATAGAGGGCGCCCAAAAAAAGGTTGAGGGCAACAACTTTGCAGTTCGCCGCAACATATTAAAGTATGATGACGTTATGAACAAGCAAAGAGAGGTTATATATGGTCAGCGCAATAAAGTGCTTGATGGCGACAATATAAGTGAAACTATTAAGAAAATGATAGGTGACACAATAACAGAAACGGTAAGTTTTTATTGCCCGTCCTCTGTAAACTCTAACGAATGGAATAAAACGGGGCTTATAAATAAATATGCTTGGCTTTTCGATAATGAAGAATTTGAAATTCAAAGCAGTACGGAAGAAATTTTAGACACAATTCTTGAAAAAGCTTTCGCTCTTTATGATGAAAGGCGAGCCACATTTGGAGACGAGGTTATGGACGAGCTTGAAAGAAAAGCACTGCTTCAAAACGTGGATATTCGCTGGATGAGCCACATAGATGCTATGGATGAGCTTAAAAGAGGCATAAGCCTTCGTGCATACGGTCAAAAAGACCCAGTTGTAGCATTTAGAGAAGAAAGTTTTGATATGTTTGATGAAATGACAAATGAAATACGTGAGGGCACAGTGGACTTTGTACTCAAAGCAAGAATACGTACCGAGGAAGACCTAAAAAGAGAGCAGCAAGCAAAAATAACAGCAACTTCAGGAGCTACTGACGGTACGGCAGACAAAAAAGCGCCAGTAAAAAAAGGGGTAAAAGTCGGCAGAAACCAACCTTGCCCGTGCGGTAGCGGCAAAAAGTTTAAGCACTGCTGTATAGATAAAGAGGATTAACAGACAAAACAGAAACACGCATAAGGCAAAATGCCCTGTGCGTGTTTTTTGTTAAAACGGAGTTTGTTTTAATCTATAATAGGAAGGTAAAGGCTTTTTGTATCGCCGCCATTTTTCTTAAAAAGCTCTATAAGCTCTTTTTTTCTTTCATCGGTATATTCATAACCCCAAAGCCCTTTAATTTTTGCAAAGTCTTCAAAGCTTTCGTCAGGCAGTTTTTTTATTCTGCCCTTTTTATAAGGTAAAGGAATTTCTATCGTGCCGTTAGAGGAAACATAGTAACAATCTGCTATTTCAATTAAGCGCCTGTTGACTTCAAGCTTTTCATACTCCTCATCAAACATAATTTGTGTTATCGGAAACAAAGCGACATTTGCCTGTGAAAGTTCATAAAACTCTTTTCTAAGACCAAAATGCCCGTGATGTGCAACCTGAACAATATCACATTTTAAGCTGTTTCCAAATCGCTCCTCCATTGCAAGGCTTGAAAGCAAAGAGGCATCGCCGGGGATAAGCACTTTTGTGCCGTCTACATGCATCATAAGCACCGCAGATGAATCGTTATAATCTTTTAGTTTTTGCGGATAAATATCCTCATGTGTGCAAAGCACATCAAACATTAAATTTCTAACCCAAAACCGCTGCCCTGTATGCAGCTTTATTTTCGGAATGTCAAAAGAGCTTTCAAGTATAGAAAAAAGTTTTTCTGCAAGTGCCATTTCCTCTATAGACCAAGTTCTTTCAGCATATTTATTTGAAATAAGATTTGAATAAACCGCCTCTATTACAACGTCATTCATATTATAACGTAAAAAATCACAAAACTTTGATATATGGTCAGAATGTGCATGAGTTATAAACCAGCCGGCAACAACGACCCTTTGTGACTTAGGCGTTCTTTCCCTCATAAAATTATATATACGGTCATTGTCGTTAAATTGGTAGTAGTGGCCACTGTCAACAACGAAAAAACTATAGTCAGAACATTGAATAATCAGGCACATTCCGCAATCAATAAGTGTGTGGTCATTTTCAAGCATAAAAAACCTTGTTTCGCATTTGTTTTCTACTGTTTTTGGCGTAAAGTTAGGAAGTGCTGCCTCTTTCGCCGCAGATATACGAAGTGTTGAGTCTTTCTCTGTATAAAGCAAATTTACCTGAACAGAGCCTGTGAAACAAGCAAAAGAAATACTTGCATACTCATTTTCAAAAACTTTTTTAAGACCAAAACTTGTTAAAACATCACAGTACCTTAAAAAGTCTTCTTTTGCAGTGCTTCTGTATAACTGCATATAAAAACCCTCACGGCAATCGTAAATAGGCTCATCTGCCTTTTTAAAAAATGAAGGGAAAAGTGAAAAAATATTAGTCATTCATTGCTCCTTAATTACTCCTCAAAAAATATTGCGCCAGACATAGCAGAAATAAACGGTGGTAAATCCATGTTTTTTTGCTCTGGTATTCTTTTTCCTATGTAAATGTTGTAACCAAACTTTATTATAGTAGAAAGCGTGTGCCTTACATCTGCACGTATAAAGCCTGCTTGATTTATGGGCAATTTTACGCTAAAATCACCAGTTTTTTTAGCCGTATGCCGATAAATCTCACCCGTTTGGTTATATACAATAATATCGTGCCCTTTTTTAAGGTTTTTCACATTTACCAAAACTTCTGTATTATCTGAAAGCTTTACTGTGTCACCCATAACGCTTTTGCCGCTTACAAGCTCTATCATTGTTTTGCCAACTCCTGAAGATATGGTTGTGCGGCCTTTTGCAATGTTTTTTAAAATGTTTTCGGGCGAATTATCGTCGCACAGCACATATGTAACAGGGTTTGGTAAAAGGTTTGTGACATAATAATCTCTGTGATAGTCACTCCCGCCTACAATCGGGGTTTTGTGTCCCTCTACTAAAAGGCTGTGCCACCAATCAGTGCAAACTAAATTGTCATAATGCATCGGCGCATTCCACACTTCAAGAACATCAAACTGCGTTATATCCTTCTCCCATCTCCATGGGCAAAGCACGCAAAGCGGGTGGTTAAGGCATATAATAGCGCCTCGTCTTTTAGCCTCGTTTTTCTTTTCTATCCACTGCTCATATGTATCACAATGAAAATCATCTACAGCGGTTTTCACACCCCACACATTTGCGTGGCCGCCGTTATAAGTCATTTCCGTACCATAAATAAGGGTTAGTCCCAAGGTTTCTGGGAAGTCTTCTTTACAATTAACGTTGTGGTCCGTAATAATAAGAAAATCAAGTTTATTCTTTTTTGCCCTTTTTATTAACTGCTGCAAAGTTAAGTTTCCGTCAGACGCTGTGGTGTGTGCATGAGGAACGCCTACGAGCCATTTTTTAGCCATTATATTCCCTCCCGCTATTAAGTTTACCAAATTTATTTTACCATATATCTTAGTTATTTTCAATTATTATTATTAGTTGAGAAGAACTGCGAAAGTTAAAATTACTTGCATTGTGACATGGGGTGGATTGTTGTGAATCTGTGATTTATTTTATAGCATGGTGATGAATTTATAAAATAT
>DASRNG010000101.1:0-9558 GCA_035647555.1 Oscillospiraceae bacterium
AACGGCGCTCAATTTGCTTCAGCACATGTCGGGCATAGCCACAGAAACCGCTTTATATGCAAAAGAGCTTGAGGGGTATAGCGCAAAAATTACGGATACGAGAAAAACGCTTCCGTCTTTACGTGCGCTTCAAAAATATGCAGTTATAACAGGCGGCGGCAAAAATCATCGTTTTAACTTATCTGACGCTGTAATGATAAAAGATAATCATATAGATGCATGCAAAGGAATAACTGCGGCAGTAGAAATGATAAAAGAAAAGATAGGGCATACTGTTGCTATTGAGGTTGAAACGAGAAATATAGATGAGGTAAAAGAGGCGCTAAAAGCTGGTGCGGATATTATTATGCTTGACAATATGTCTTTTGATATGATGAAAGAGGCAGTAAAGATTGTAGACAAAAGGGCGCTGCTTGAAGCGTCTGGAAACATTACACTTTCACGATTAAAAGAAGTTGCAGATACAGGGGTGGACATTATTTCGTCTGGCTCTTTAACTAACAGTGTAAAAGCCTTTGATATTTCAATGAAAATAGATAAAATGAGTATTGATTATGACAGTTAAGTCTTTTATAGACCGTCTTTATAAGCCAGAGCATCTTATAAAATCGCCTCCCGCAAATGACGGTAGTTATAACGCTAAAGAAGTGTATACAACATTATTAAAGTTTAGCTGGCCTGCCGCATTAGAGTCGCTGCTTGTGGGTTTTATTTCTTTTGCTGATACTATTATGGTTGGAAAGGTAAGCTCTGACGCCATAGCGGCAGTGGGCGTTACAAACCAGCCAAGGTTTTTATTTTTTGCTATATTTTTTGCATTAAATGTTGGGGTAACTGCAATAGTTAGTAGGCGAAAAGGTGAGGGGGATAAAGATAGGGCGAACCAATGCATGGGGCAGTCTTTTACAATTGCTATTATCCTTGGCATTGTTCTTTGTGCTGTAGCCTTAGCTTTTTCTCGCCCTCTTATAAGCTTTGCAGGGGCTAATAGCGACATAATTGACGATGCTGTTATATACTTTGAAATTACAATGTTAGGGCTTGTTTTTACATCTCTTATGCTGGTGCTAAACGCGGCACAAAGAGGTGCAGGGGACACGAGAATTGCAATGATTACAAATATCACCGCAAACGTTGTCAACATAGTATTAAACTATCTTCTTATAAATGGAGTTTGGTTTTTTCCAAGACTTGAGGTTAAAGGTGCTGCTATTGCAACGTTAGTAGGCAACATAACAGGCTTTATAATCGCATTTATAGCCTCACGCAGGAAATATGGGTTTTTGAGATTAACGCTAAAAAACTGCATTAAATTTGATGCTGAAAATATAAAGCTTATTTTCGGCATAAGCTCTTCTGCCGCAGTTGAACAATTATTTATAAGAATTGGCTTTTTCTCTTATGCTGTGATTGTTGCAAAACTCGGTACTGATGCTTTTGCAACCCACCAAATTTGTATGAGTATTATTAACCTTTCTTTCTGTGTGGGAGATGGGCTAGGCATTGGGGCATCGTCACTTGTAGGTCAATCACTCGGCAGAAAAAGGGCGGACCTTGCCGCTATCTACGGCAAAGTTTCACAAAGGATAGGGCTTTTACTTTCAGGCGGACTTATATTGCTGTTTGTCTTTGGCGGCAGATTTTTAATGTCACTATTTACAAAGGATATAGATATAATTGAAATGGGAATTAAACTTCTTTACCTTGTGGCGCTTAGCTCTCCTTTTCAAATTTCAAATGTCATATATACAGGGTGTTTAAGAGGTGCAGGGGACACACGTTATGTAGCTGTCGCCTCATTTATCAGCATTGCAATTTTCAGACCTATATTTACATATCTTTTTTGCTTTACATTTAGCATGGGGCTAATAGGTGCATGGGTTAGCCTTTTTGTAGACCAAGCAATGAGGTATGCATTTAGCTTAGTAAGATTTAACAAAGGTAAGTGGAAAGAGATAAAAATATAAAAAATAAAAAGTGGCGCTGATTTTGCACCACTTTTTTTGTTTTTTCTTATTTAATTAAAGGTTCCCAAAATGTTTTTTGTAGCTGTTAATTGCTTTTTCAACTACGTCTTCCGCCTCTTTTGCGCCTTTAAATTCATTAATTATTGTTTCCTTATTTTCAAGTTCTTTATAAACTCTAAAAAAATGTATCATTTCTTCAAATATGTGTACAGGGATTTGAGAAATGTCTGTATATGAGTGTACATTGGGTCATCAAATGGAATTGCTATTATTTTATCGTCAAGTCTGCCGTTATCCATCATTGAAATAACGCCAATGGGGTAGCACTGCACAAGTGTCATAGGGTAAATACTTTCAGAGCATAAAAGCAAAACGTCAAGAGGGTCAAAATCATCTGCATATGAGCGGGGTATAAAACCATAGTTTGCAGGGTAATGTGTTGAGGTGTAAAGTATGCGGTCAAGCCTTAAAAGACCTGTTTCCTTATCAAGCTCATATTTGCATTTTCCGCCCTTTTCAATCTCAACGCACATTACAAAATCATCTTTTTTAATGTTTTTTGGGTTTATGTCATGCCAAATATTCAAAAAATCACCCTTTCAATTAAACGAGATTCTTTTTATACAGTATATGCGCTGCTACAAGAGCTACTACAACACCAATTGGAATAAGTGTGCCAGCTGGAATACCGCCTGAGATAAGAAGCACTATAACAAGGGCGATTATAGGGGCTATGCCAAGCTTCCAGTGCTTGTAGAAGTAAGAGGCGGCTAAAGCGCCGAATAAACAAGGCAGAACCTGCTTAAACGCAGGAGATAAGAGCGAACCCTCTGCTGTGAGCAGCGGTAAAACGGGGCGAAATAGCAGCACAAAGGCAGCGAGAATAAGAGTAGTTACAATTGAGGAGGAGGCTATAGCTATGGTGGATATAATTTCCCCTTCTTCCGAGGCGGGTTTAACATCTGCGTTATTCATAGCTGCAATGGCACAGGGCAGTTTTAGGTTTGAGATATTTCCTGTAACAAAGCTAAGATACATTCCGCTTGTGCCTAAAAGTGGAGTGTATGCTATCGTCTCAACAATAGCAGTTGCATAAAACATTACAAATATAGAAATAACCTGAGCAACGTCAAGACTTTTTATATCAGGAAAAACACCATAACGTATAGAAAAAGCAAGCGGTACGCTAAGAAGAATAAGAAAGACCGAAATCATTGATATTCTGCCCACTAAATGCGATTTATCATCATAAGATTTTGCTGCATTATTTGTATCCATAAAAACAATCCTTTCAAAGTTTGCCAAAGTTTAAGCTATAGGGGCTGGCGGTACACGCCACTCAAGCTGATAAAGAGAGTCAGGAAGAACCTTAGCTAAAACTACTACAACGACCATTGCAAAAATCATAGCAAACGGCATAGCAAATGGTTCAAGCCACTTGACTTTATATTTTATCGTGATTTTTTGAAGAATAAGCATGGCTACAATTGAGGTTATAAGTGCCACGGCAGAAATAATGCCTGCTCCGTCATAATTATATGTATATGTAACAGGGTCATACGAGCCTGTTCCCGCTATGCTTCTTGCAATAAATGCTGAAATTAGCCCAAGAAATGCCGCTGCTGCCATAGCATCTGTCCACTTTGAATCCTTGTTAGCAGAAACTTTTTTAAGACCCTTTTGCAAACGTTTTAGCACTATTGGAATTACAATAAGAGGTAAAGAGCTTGCAAGCGCCATAATCCACATAACAACGCTAAAAACGCCTTTATCTGCTATAGCGTATGAAAGTGAGGCACCGCCGCCTACGGCATCAAGTGCGGTAGCTGCCGCTGTTGTCTCTTGCGTAATATTGCCAATAACAGAAAGCCTAATCCAAGGCAGTATAATGCCAAGTGATGGGGAAAGGGCAAGCACAGTAGCCACAATAGCAAGCGATGGTGCTATTGTGAAAAGCATGCTTGAAATCATTGTGTTTTTTAATGTAGATGAAGAAATTCCAATCTCTCTACCACGTTTTAATGAGCGAATAAGAAAAAATACAGACTGACCTAAAACCGCCGTAAAAACAACGAGCCCGAGCATCAGCATAAAAGAGTTCTCTCTAAAGTCCAAGCCTTTCCACTGCCTCTCATAAAATATTCTTAATTTTAGCATAGTAAAAGTAAATAGTCAAACAATAAAAGAGCAAAATACAAATGAGAAACTTTGTATAAAGACTTGATTTTTAGCGTGATTGTGTGTATGATATAATGGGGTTAAGTTGGTAGAGTTTTTTATTAATTTGTACCTGCTGCCCTACGGAAGGGAAGAGTGATATGAAGGTTAATTTTACTGAAACAGTGCTAAGGGATGCTAATCAATCGCTTGTGGCAACACGTATGCCGTTTAGTGATTTTGAAGATATTCTTCCAGTGCTTGATAAGGCGGGCTACTATTCGCTTGAGTGTTGGGGCGGAGCGACCTTTGATTCGTGTCTGCGTTATTTAAATGAGGACCCGTGGGAGAGACTTAAGAAAATAAGAAAAGCTTGTCCAAGCACAAAGCTTCAAATGCTTTTAAGAGGGCAAAACCTTTTAGGATATAGGCACTATCCAGACGATATCGTGCGAAAGTTTATTAAAAAGAGTGTTGAAAACGGCATTGATATAATAAGAATTTTTGACGCACTTAATGATATAAGAAATATAGAAGTATCAGTAGATGAAACTATTAAAAATGGAGCTATTGCCTCGGGAGCTATTTGCTATACTATAAGCCCCATTCATAACCTTGAAAACTATGTAAAAGTTGCAAAACAAATGAAAGATATAGGCGTTAGCACCATATGCCTTAAAGATATGGCGGGGATTTTAAGCCCTAAAGCAGCTTATGATATTGTAAAGGCATTAAAAGAGAGTGTAAATCTTCCTATTGTGGTTCATACTCACAACACAACGGGACTTGGCTACATGGCGCTGCTTTCAGCGGTTGAGGCTGGGGCAGATATTGTAGACACTGCCATATCTGCTTATTCTGGAGGCACCTCACAGCCTGCAACAGAAAGCTTTTCATATGCGCTTTCAGAAATGGGTTATGATACGTCACTAAATAGTGATGTGCTTGATAAAATAGGAGACTTTTTTAAGAGTATTCGTTTAAGGGACTTTGATTCAGGGCTTTTAAACCCCACAGTGCTTTCAACAGATGCAAAAGCACTCGTTTACCAAATTCCTGGTGGTATGCTTTCAAATCTTGTTTCTCAGCTTTCTTCTGTAAATAGAATGGATTTATATGAAGCGGTTTTAAAAGAAACACCCATTGTTAGAAAAGAGCTTGGCTATCCGCCGCTCGTTACCCCAATGAGCCAAATGGTTGGGGCACAAGCGGTTACTAATGTTATGACGGGGAAAAGATACGCAAACGTTTCTAAGGAGATTAAAAGCTATCTTAAAGGAGAGTACGGCACTCCGCCAGCAGAAATAGATGAGGAGTTCAGGAAAAGCATTTTAGGAGATGAGCCGCAAATAAAAGGGAGATATGCCGATTCGCTCTCACCTGCTTATGATAGAATAAAGGCCGAAATAGGCGATAGGGCTAAAAGTACAGAAGATGTTTTATCGTATGCCCTTTTCCCAGAGCAGGCTTTAAGCTTTTTTGATTATCGTGACAGTACAGAGAAAAAGGTGTACAACTACTCGTTTACACCAATAAAGGAATAAGGGGTGGTAGTATGACTGAGATTATTCAAGCTGTAAAAGATTTGCCAGAGATTTGGAAGTCTGTTATTACAATAGTTATTTTTGCGTTAGCATTTTTCATATATAGCAAAGTGAGAAAGGCTTTAGTAAATAAAAATTTAAACACTTTAGAAAATGGCGAAAGTGGTATAAAAGATGTTCCAAATACCATAAATGGAAATGTAAAGCTAATTGATACTGACGAGGAGACGGCGGCGGTTATCATGGCGATTGTTTCCGAAAAGACGGGAGTTTCTCTAAAAAATCTTGATTTCAAATCAATAAAGTGTCTGTCTCACACTCCCGCTCTTTCAGGAGTATCAGACGAGGAGGCGGCAGTAGTAATGGCAATAACGAGCCATATGACTAAAATCCCGCTTCAAAACTTAAGCTTTAATTCTATTAGGCTTATTTCAAATTAACTGCATTATACGGAAAGGAATGTAAATAAATGAAGTATGTTGTATCTCTTAACGGAAAAAAGTATGAGGTTGAGGTAAATGAAAAACAAGCGGAAGTTTTAAATGTTAGTGAGCAGGCAGCCTCTATAGAGACTGAGCCTGTAAAAAGTGACCCTGAACCTATTAAGGTAAAAAGCAGTGGAAAAGAAGAATTATCGGATGGCACTTCTATAAATTCACCAATGCCTGGCACTATTCTTTCAATAAACCTTAACATAGGCGACGCAGTTAAGAAAGATGATGTTATGTTTGTGCTTGAGGCAATGAAAATGGAGAATGACATTGTCGCCCCTAAAGACGGAATAGTAAAACAGATACTTGCCGAAAAAGGCGATTCGGTAAATACCGACGATATTTTGGCTATTATCTAAAAAACTGTAATAATTACACAAAAAACAAGGATAATAATAATACATTTTTTACCGCACATCAATTGTAACCGTAGTCAATTTCTGTTATAATGATATGCGGTGTTTTATGTCACCTAACAAAAGCAGGTGAAAGGCTTCATCTCATAAACACAAAATGTTTCGCACGGGCGAATTAAGACTGTAAAAATATTAGGAGGTATGTAAATGGCTCATAAGTATGTATATTTATTCACACAGGGCGACGGTTCAATGAGAGAACTGCTCGGAGGAAAAGGTGCTAACCTTGCCGAAATGGCAAAGCTTGGGCTTCCTGTTCCGCTTGGCTTTACAATAACAACAGAGGCTTGTACTCGTTATTATGATGACGGCAAAGTTATAGCCGATGAAATAATGGCGGAGATTGAGGAAAATCTTGTTGAAACTGAAAAGATAAACGGCAAAAAGTTTGGTGACCCCTCAAACCCACTTCTCGTATCAGTGCGTTCAGGCTCACGCGCTTCCATGCCTGGTATGATGGACACAATACTAAACTTAGGTCTTAACGAAGATGTTATAAATGGACTTATTGCAGGAAACCCAGACCCAGAGTTTGAAAGATTTGTTTATGATTCATATCGTCGTTTTATTCAAATGTATTCTGACGTTGTTATGGAAGTTGGCAAACAATACTTTGAAGAGTTAATAGACAAAATGAAAGAAGAAAAAGGCGTTTCAGACGACTCTGAATTAACAGCCGCTGACTTTAAGCTACTTGCAGAGCAGTTTAAGGCAGAATATAAAGAGAAAATCGGCAGTGATTTCCCATCTGACCCTAAAGAGCAGTTAATGGGAGCTATCAATGCAGTTTTCCGTTCATGGGACAACCCTCGTGCAAACGTTTACCGCCGTATGCATAGCATACCTTACTCATGGGGCACAGCTGTAAATATTCAGCCCATGGTTTACGGTAACCTTAACAATAAATCTGGCACAGGCGTTGCCTTTACTCGTGACCCTGCAACAGGTAAGAAAGAACTTTTCGGTGAATACCTTATAAACGCACAGGGTGAAGACGTTGTTGCTGGTGTTCGCACACCAAATCCAATTGCAATGCTTAAAGACGATATGCCTGAGGTATATGAGGAGTTTTCAAAGTTTGCAAACCAGCTTGAGCAGCACTATAAAGATATGCAGGACATGGAGTTTACAGTAGAAAACGGTAAACTTTATATGCTTCAAACAAGAAGCGGCAAAAGAACGGCAGACGCTGCCCTTAAAATTGCTGTTGACCTTGTTGATGAGGGTATGATAGATGAAGAGGAAGCTGTAATGAGAGTTGACCCAAAACAGCTTGATGCTTTGCTTCACCCACAGTTTGACCCAGAAGCACTTAAGAAAGCCACGCCTATTGGCTCAGGGCTTGCAGCCTCTCCTGGTGCGGCATTCGGTAAAGTAGTATTTACTGCTGAAGATGCAAAAGCATGGTCTGATTCTGGTGAAAAAATCTGTCTTGTTCGCCTTGAAACTTCTCCTGAAGATATTGAGGGTATGGCAGTTGCAGAGGGTATTCTTACCGCTCGCGGCGGAATGACATCTCATGCGGCAGTTGTTGCAAGAGGAATGGGCACATGCTGCGTATCTGGCTGTAGTGAAATAATAATAAACAACGAGCAAAAGTATTTTGACCTTGGCGGCAAAAGATACAACGAGGGAGATTATATTTCTCTTGATGGTTCAACAGGCAATATTTATGGCGAGGCAATACCAACTATTGAAGCTACAATTTCAGGCGACTTTAACAAGTTTATGAAATGGGCAGACGACCGCCGTGTACTTCGTGTTCGCACAAATGCTGATAACCCGGCAGACACAGCACAGGCAGTAAAATTTGGTGCTGAGGGTGTAGGTCTTTGCCGTACAGAGCATATGTTCTTTGAGGGTGACAGAATTAAATCTATCCGTGAAATGATAGTTTCAAAAACTCCGGAAGAGCGTAAAAGAGCGCTTGACAAAATCCTCCCACTTCAACAAGGTGACTTTGAGGAAATGTACAGAGTTCTTGAAGGCAAGCCAATGACAATTCGCTTCCTTGACCCTCCGCTGCATGAGTTTGTTCCCACACAGGATAAGGAAATAAATGAGCTTGCAAAAGATATGGGACTTGAAGTAGAGGCGCTTAAAGCAGTAATAGATGGGCTTCACGAGTCTAACCCCATGATGGGACACCGTGGCTGCCGTCTTGCAGTTACTTTCCCCGAAATTGCAGAAATGCAGACTACAGCTGTTATTAAAGCAGCATTAAAAGTCAACGCAGAGAACAATGGATACACCGTAGTTCCTGAGATTATGATTCCCCTTGTAGGCGAGGTAAAAGAGCTTGAGTTCGTTAAGAACATTGTTGTAGAAACAGCAGAAAGGCTCATAAAAGAATCTGGCGCTACTCTTAAATATTATGTAGGCACAATGATTGAAATCCCAAGAGCTTGCATTACAGCAGACGAAATTGCAAAAGAGGCAGAGTTCTTCTCATTCGGAACGAACGACTTAACTCAAATGACATTCGGATTTAGCCGTGATGACGCCAGCAAATTCCTTGACGCTTACTATGACACAAAGATTTTTGAGTCTGACCCATTTGGAATGATTGACCAAAAAGGCGTTGGCAAACTCGTTAAAACAGCGGTCGAGCTTGGCAGGAAAACACGCCCTGACATCAAGCTTGGCATCTGCGGCGAGCATGGCGGCGACCCCTCATCTGTTGAGTTCTGCCATGAAGTCGGACTTAACTATGTTTCCTGCTCCCCCTTCCGCGTGCCAATAGCCCGTCTTGCGGCAGCACAGGCAGCAATAAAGGGATGAAG
This sequence comes from Oscillospiraceae bacterium, assembly GCA_035647555.1. Classification (GTDB taxonomy): domain Bacteria; phylum Bacillota; class Clostridia; order Oscillospirales; family Acutalibacteraceae; genus DTU089. The sequence goes on from DASRNG010000101.1 coordinate 9,359, forward strand.
GAATTAGCCTAAAAACCCAGTCATATCAATGGTTTTCAGCCTTCAAAACGATAAAAATACAAATTAAAAAAACGCTTATTTTTGAGTGTTTTTTGAGCAAAAATCTCGTTTTGACTACTTTCAACTAAATATTAGAGGATATGTTACTTTGTAATGTATCCTCTTTTTTTAATTGCATATTGAGTTTAAAATCAATATAT
>DASRNG010000102.1:0-4688 GCA_035647555.1 Oscillospiraceae bacterium
CGGTTATTTTTTATTAAAAATAGACATATTTTATTAAACTTTGGAAATATTAACATTATCAAGTAATTTAGGAGGATAAAATGAAAGACGGAAAAAACAATAAAAAGAACAAGAAAAACAAAAACGCTGAAATGAAAGCCAACAATCAAAACAAGCAGAATAATGAGGCACAGATGAACAGAGAAGAAAACCAAAAGAAAGCGAACGAAAACAACCGCGGGTTTCAGTAACGGTCACTCATTTTAGGGAGGATTTATTTGAAAAATAATAAAAATCGGAAAAATCCTAATGAAAAAGAAATTACTGATAAAGCGGAAGAAAATGATACACCAGATACACTGCCGTCGAAGGGAGAGTTCGGCAGACAAAAAGAGTCATTTGAAAAAGACGATAGTCCGGAACTTACAACCGCTGAAATAATAGACTTTTCTCACGGCACAGACTCGTAGTAGTGTTTCAAAATTCGCTAAATCCAACAATTAAAATCTACGATGATTGAATGGAAAATGGAAAATTAATGGTCTGCGACGCATTATAAATTGAAAGTGGAAAATTGAAAATTGCGGAACCTGCGGTTGGCATTATAATTTAATTAAAAATTGAATTTAGTTAAAGCGTTTTAATTATAATAGCGTGACGAAGTCGCCCGATTGAATTGAAAACGGAAAATCGAAAATGGGATATTGTGGAACCTGCGGTTGGCGTGTAAATTTAAACGAACGATGTAAAGGCTTCTTGTAAAACTAACATAACACAAGAAGCCTTTGCAAAATTTTATGTAACCCGAAGGCTATTGCCTTCGGGCCGCTTAATTAGAAGCAGCGGGGCGGACACGGGGGACGGCAAGGATCCTGCTCCTCTTTGCAGAACAAGAGAATTGCTATAATAGCAATAAGAAGAATCCAAAAGTACTTATAATCACATAAAAAATCCACATCTTTCCCTCCCTTCTACATATCATATGAAGAAAAAGAAAAAATGTAATTAAATATTGCATAAATTCAATTTTTATATAGTAAATTTCGGTTTAACACCGAAAAATCAAATTTAGAACATTAAAATTTAAATAACTGTTTTTCTTTTTTGCAATTTAAAATAAAAATGAGTGCAAGCTATGCTTGCACTCGGTAATCTTATGAGGCTTTGAGTCTTAACCTTAACTTGTCGCTTATCATTGCAATAAATTCAGAGTTTGTTGGTTTTCCTCTTGTGTTTTGGATGGTGTAGCCAAAATATGAACTTAAAACATCAACATCTCCCCTATCCCATGCCACTTCAATAGCATGTCTTATGGCACGCTCTACACGTGAGGAGGTTGTCGTAAAGTTTTTTGCGACAGTGGGGTAAAGCAGCTTTGTTACGGAATTTAACATTTCTGTGTCAGATACGGAAAGCATAATAGCTTCTCTTAAGTACTGATAACCTTTTATGTGTGCCGGTACACCTATTTGATGCATAATATCAGAAACTATTATTTCAAGATTATCATTATTTGCGAATACAAGCTGATTTTCTTTGCAAACACGTCTCCACCCTGTCATTTGTAAAATTCTTTCCGCAAGAACTTGCGGTTCAAATGGTTTGATGAAGTAATAGTCTGCGCCTGTTGCCAGCACCTCTTTCTCAAAATTTTGGTTATCAACGCTTGATAACACGAAAATCAAAGGACCGCCATAATTGAACTGTTTTTTGATTTTTTCTATTACTCCGAGTGCATCAATATGTTGTAAAAATGCGTCCATAATAATTACATCCGGAGTGAATGTATCTAAAACGGCGAGTACCGCCGAACCATCTTTCTCACACACCTTAACATCATAACACATTGAACGAAGAACTGAAGCGAGGCTTACCGCGCTTTCGCTCCTGTCGTCCGCCAGAAGCACAGAAATTTGTTTTGCCATCTTTTTACCTCCTGTCATTAATTGCACCCTAATATTATCATAAGTGTCATCTTTTGGCAATAGGTTGCGGCAAGTTTTTTATTTATTTATTTTTTAACGAACTTCTAAGCAAAAAACTACGGAATAACAACTTTCGCTGCTACTCCGTATTTTTAATATCAAGCTGCTGTTTTCATTTCTCTTTGATAGAGTTTTGTCATTTCTTCATACATTGACTGCGAAAAAATACCGTATCCGCCTTTTGGGTTATCAACAAAAACATGTGTTACAACACCTACTAACATTCCGTCTTGTATTATCGGACTGCCGCTCATTCCTTGAACGATACCTCCTGTTTTTGCAATCAATGACGCATCCGTCACATTGATTACGAGGTTCTTTTCAGCGCTGCTCCCATCTATCTTTGTTATTTCGATGTCATAAAACTTCGAGCCATTTTCGTCTACGGTTGAAATAATTTGTGCTGCTCCTGTTTTTACTTCTTTCTTTTCTGCTAAAGGATAAGCTGTAAAATCACTAAAAACTTGCTTTTGACTAAAACCATAAATGCCTTTTGTCGAGTTTTCAATAATCGAGCCGATAAGCTCATCATTAAACACGCCTACTAACTCCCCTATTGTTCCCTCAGAGCCTTTATAGGCACCTGTTATATCTGCACCTACGGCTTCGCCCTCAAGCAGTGGAACAAGCTCTCCTGTGTCCACGTCATTCACTCCATGACCAAGACCGCAAAACATACCGTTTTTTTCATTATAAAAGCTTAAGGTGCCTATTCCTGCAGAGCTATCACGAACCCAAAGACCTGCTTTATAGCGATTGTCGTCATAACATAGCACAGCATTAAAATCTAACTTAATTTCTTTATTATCTCTTATTACCGTCAATATGACTTTTTCACCGCTGCTATCTGCAAAAGCTTTTGAAAGCTCGCTATTTCTATTTATAGCCTTATTGTTCGCTTTTGTTATAATGTCCCCTTGTTTTAGTCCTGCGTTTTCCGCTGGATTTTCATATCCGTCTTTTGTTAAAATTGATTCGCTTCCTACAACAATAACACCGTTAGTATAAAGCTTAATCCCGAATGGAGAACCTAAAACAGTTAGATAATTCCTATCATTTTCCTTAGATTTTTTTGTAGTTTGGTAAACAATATTAAAGCTATCTGTTTCTTCTGTGACATTTAAATTTTTTTCGATGTCAACAGCTAAAACGCTGCTATTTTTATCGAAACCTTTTACGGATATAACACAAACACTTGCGGTAAACAAAAAAAGAAATGCGAAAGCTAAATTAATTCCTCTTTTTGTCCTGTTCATTCTTCACCTCCATAAGCACAAAGTTGTTACGTGCTTACATTAATAATCTGCCATCAAACAGCGAAATTATGAGGTGAAAAATAAAGTGTCTAATCAAAAATAAGACAATACTCTTTTACAGAATTATACAAATGAGACCGTTGCAGCCTTCATTTATCACTCTTTCAAGCGTTTCTTGAAGTTTGCTTCTTGCATCAACAGGCATATGGTAAAGCTTGTTTCTTAACCCTTCATTGACAAGTTCGTTAAGAGATTTGCCAAAAATATTTGAATTCCAGATTTGCGCTGGCTCTTCTTCATAATCTTTTAATAAATATGATACAAGCTCTTCTGACTGGCTTTCTGTGCCAACAACGGGTGCAATTTCTGTTGTAATATCTGCTTTTATCATATGGATTGAGGGAGCTTCAGCACATAGTTTTACGCCGTATTTACCGCCATGTTTTACGATTTCTGGCTCTTTAAGCGTAAGTTCATCAATAGAGGGCATAACAATGCCATAACCTGTAGCTTCCACTTCCTCTAAAGCACTTTTTATTTTTTCATATTCCTTTTTTACGCTAACAAGGTCAATTAAAGATGCCATAAGCGCTTGTTCTCCTGAAATTTCAAGCCCTGTACTTTCGGCAAGAATATTAAAAAATAAATCTGTTCCAATATCTGTGTTTATAACTGCTGAGCCATTGCCAAGATTAATTTCTTTTACATTTGAAGTTAAAACATTTTCATTTGCTGCAATGTCTTTAGAAAGAGAAGAAACGTCCTCAAGAAAATTAATTTTTTTGGCTGATTCTTTTACTGTTTCAAGTATATTTTCACGCAGCCAATGAGAACGCTCAAGTGAAATAACCCAATTAGGAAGATTTACAGAAATTTCTTTAACAGGAAATCTGAAAAGAACGGCTGTTAAAATTTGCTTTATTTCATCTTCTGTTATCTCAAGGCAGTTTACAGGTATTACAGGAACCTCATATTTTGCTGTTAGCGCATTTGCAAGTTCCATTGCCGCAGAGCTTTCTGGATACATGCAGTTTAGAAGCACGATAAACGGCTTTGAAAGCTCCTTTAACTCGTTTATTACTCTTTCCTCTGCCTCTTCATACTCATCACGAGGAATTTCACTTATGCTGCCGTCTGTTGTTATTACAAGCCCTATAGTAGAGTGCTCGTTTATAACCTTTTTAGTACCTATTTCCGCCGCCATATTAAACGGAATTTCATGGTCGTACCATGGCGACATTACCATTCTTGGCTCTTCGTTTTCAATATATCCTAATGCACTTGGCACAATGTACCCTACGCAATCTATAAGCCTTACGTTAAGATTAGCGTTTCCAGGCAATGTAAGGTTTACCGCTTCTTCTGGCACAAATTTTGGCTCTGTCGTCATAATTGTTCTTCCTGCTGACGACTGCGGCATTTCATCAAGTGCTCTCTCTCTTGCGCTCTCGTCTTCTATGTTAGGTAT
>DASRNG010000103.1:0-6415 GCA_035647555.1 Oscillospiraceae bacterium
TTTCCAGCGGTAAGAAAATAAATTAAGTAGCCGCAACATAATACTTTACTTTTTATGTTATCATAATTCCTTAAAATGTCAATAGCATGTACTGTAAATAAAAGTGAAATACAAATAAAAAAGAGCGGGTTTTTCCGCTCTTTACAATTTATTAACATAAAAACTACTTAAAAAAAGTCAGCGCAATTTCTGCAGCAGATGCAGCGTCAACTGCATAGGCGTCAGCACCTATTGAGTCTGCAAAGCTTTGTGTTACAGGCGCACCGCCTACCATCACTTTAACGCTATCGCGAAGCCCCGCCTCTTTAAGAGCCTCTATAGTATCTTTTTGAGCAGTCATAGTAGTAGTTAGTAAAGCTGAAAGGCATATAACTTTTGCCCCCGTGTTTTTTACTGCCTCTATAATTTTAGAACTGTCTACATCAACTCCAAGGTCAATGCACTCAATGCCAACTCCCTCAAGCATCATTTTTACAAGGTTTTTCCCTATGTCGTGCAAGTCCCCTTTTACGGTACATACAATAGCTTTACCAACAGGCTCTACACCTTGCTTTACAAGCTCTGGCTTTAGCACTGCAACAGCAGCATTCATTGCCCTTGCGGCTATTAAAACCTCAGGAACATAAATTTTATTCTCCTTAAACTTCTGACCTACAGCCATCATAGCTGAAATAAGCCCGTCACTAAGAATATCCTTTGCAGGAATACCCTCACAGAGTGCCTGTTTAACAAGGTCCTCAACATTTTTTGCCCGCCCCTTTTGGAGCATTTCATTAATTTGCAGCAGTACAGACATTTTATAACCTCCGATTTAGATTTTATATATTGATAGTAGATTAAACGGTAAATACTTTATTTTCTATGTTAATTTACAGAGAAATGCTTTTTGTTTTGACTATTTATCCAAAAAGCTCTTTCTTTCTTTGAAGATAATAAATATAATCTTCCTCTAACACATTTGGGGGGCAGCGGTGGTCGCAAAATGGAATATATCCACCTCTTTTTACAAGAGGAACGAGCGTATCAAGGTACTTATCTATTTCCTTTTTACCAGCACCAAGCTTCATTTTATCAACCCCGCCCATAATTCTAAGCTGTTTGCCATATGTTTCAAAAAGCTCCAAGGGGTGAGCGCAAGAGTTTACCTCAAACGGGAAAAGACAGTTAATGCCGCCTGAAAGAAAGTATGGCATTAAAGGCCTTACATCACCGTCACAGTCTGTATACCAAATATCTATTCCGAACTCTTTTAATTTTTTATTTATTCGCTGATATCTAGGTGTAACAACATCTCTAAAAAAGTCTACACTTACAATAGGTCCGCCGTTGTAGCAAATATCCTCCCAGCCGCTTGCAAAGTCAAAATCAAACTCTGGCAGAAGAATGTCAAGAGTGTCTAAAACAAGGGTGCAGGCTGTTTCTACCATATCCTCCACCATGTTGGGATAATCGTATATAGCATAGCATATGCCCTCAAAAGTGAGCATATCTCTAATTCTACCTATCATTGAGCCGCAATCTATGCCAAGCGGATAGCTACGCTCGCCTTTTGGCGGATGTATAGATTTTAAAAGCTCTACATTAATACTTCTTGAACTATCGTTACGGTTAAAACGCTCTTTTTTAACTTTTAACCAGTCAGAGGGTGTAACAATACTCGATTTTAAATAGTGCGGTATAGAGCTTTTACCGTCCTTTTTAACTTTGGCAAGAAGCCCGTCTCCATTTTGATGGATTTGATATTTTTCGTCTTCACTGATAACGACATTAGGAAAAGGCGGAGACATCCAGTGTTTGCCGCCAATACACTCAATTTTATCAAAGGAGAAAAATTCGTTAGCTTGCCTTTCGTTTGTAATTTTGTTATCGGCAAACATCTTCCATAGCGTATAATTTTCGTCCCAGTAGCCAAACTCCATGTTAAAGCAGCGGTCAACCTCTTTATAATGCATTTGTGCATTAAACCGCTCTCGGTCAGTCATTTTTGAATCCCACTTATTAAGCATAGGCACTATCGTCATATACACACCCCAAAAAGAATATATACAAATCTTTTATATTTGTCAAATAAACAATAAAAAATGAGTCCTCTGAGAAGAAGACTCATTTTAACATTACATTAAGCAGCCTTTTTAAGTGCTGCCGAAAGCACAGTCACATTATTTTCAAAAAGACTTTTTTTAGGTATCGTTACAATGCTTTTGCAAATACCGCCAGCAAGAGATATCCTTTTTCTTAAAACATCGTTAGCAAATGCTGAGGAGCTATTACCGCTAAAAAGCAGGCCTATTACCTCTTTGCCTTTAAGGTTGTTAGAGCGCAAAAAGGCATTTACGGCAGGAGCGGGGTTCTTTGCCCAAACAGGGCTTGCAATTATAATGGTGTCATACTGCTCTAAATTAGGTTTTTCCTTTTCTATTGCTGTATTTCTACCAGCAGCAGCAAGATAAAAGCCGATTGTTTTTACATAAGCGGGTGAACGGTCAAAGTATTCACGTATTTCAAAAGTGTCTGTATTGTGTGCGTATGTGTTTTTGCATAAATTTCGTATTTGTTCGTCTTCAGAATAATAAATTAATAAGGTACTCATAAAACTCTCCGTTTATCTTTTTGATAAGATTTCATTTACCCATTCACTAACGTGTGAGTAAACTTCGTCTTTGTTAAGCTCGTTTAGTATTTCATGCCTGCTATCAGGGTAAAGCTTTGTTGTAACATCATTGTGGTCTGTGTCTCTTAAAAGTTTTGCCACTTCTTTTACACCTTTTCCGTAAGAGCCAACAGGGTCTGCCTCACCTGCTATTAGTAAAATAGGCAGAGCATATGGAACATTTGCATACCAAATTCTTTTAGAAACAGAATGAAGTAGTGTAAATAAATCTCTATAACCTGCGGCTGTGAAAAGAAAACCACATTTAGGGTCATTTATATAATCGTCTACCACAAGGTTATCTCTTGTTAGCCAGTCAAACTCTGTGCGGCTGGGTTTTATTCTTTTATTATAAGAAGAAAATGCAAGGGAGTTTATAAACTCCGAGCGAAAGTGAGGGCCGTTTCTTTTAGCCACATAGTCAGCAATTTTTTTGCCAATCAAAGCGCCAGGATTGCTGCCGCTTGTGCCGCAAAAAACTGCGCCGTCAATCTCATTGCCGTACTTTTCACAAAAGCTTCTTGCTATAAAAGAGCCCATGCTGTGGCCAAAGAGAATGACACGCTTATCTTCATTTTCTTTTTTTATAATATCTGTTAGCTGTTTTACATCTTCAACAAGCGTTTTATATCCATCGGTCTCACCAAAAAAGCCAAGCTGCTCATCATTTTCAGAAGATTTACCATGCCCTAAATGGTCGTGCATATAAACGCCAAAGCCCTCATCATTTAGAAAATGGGCAAAGTGTACATACCTGTCTGTATGCTCTGCCATGCCGTGGGTAATTTGAATGATTGCCTTAACTTCTTTATAGTTTTCAGGGAAAAAGCTTCTTGCGTATATCTCGCCTGCTGCGCCAAAGGAAGTAAAATAAAACTCCCTTTCTATGGACGCCATATAATCACACTCCAAACGGCGGTAAAAACAATTTGTTGTATTTATCGTTTGTATTATATCAGAATAGTTACAAAATGTAACCCTTTTATTACAAATTTGTATTATTTCATAAAGAAATCCATAAAATGATTACAAATCTAATACAAAATAACGAAGAATTTATGTGTTAAGCATATTTATCTTATCATTCAAAAACTTCTGGTAATTTTATTTGCTATACAATTTTGATTGATTTTTGAATGAAATTATGATAATATTACTGTTACGAAAGACAAAGGGGCAAAGAGATGGTAAAGCTTAAAAACCACAGTTATAAACCGACGTTTGACAATATCCCTAAGGAAAAAAGAGACAGAATACTCGCTGTTGCAACCAGTGAATTTGCTAACAACGGATTTGAGAATACCTCAATTTACACAATAGCTAAGAAAGCGAAAATTAGCGTTGGGTCACTTTACAAATACTTTGATAGTAAGGACAATATATTTATAACAGTTGTTCAAATGGGGCTTTACAAGCTTGAGGGTCTTTTAACAGAGATTTATGCAAAAGATGAAGATGTGATTATAAAGGTAGAGCGGATTATTCGGGAGCTTATTTACTTTTCAAGAAAAAATCCTGATTTAATCAAGCTTTACGCTGTAGTAACGGCCTCTAAAAGTTCGCCTCTTTTAGTTTCAGTAGCTCAAGAGATGGAGGCAATATCAGCAGACATATATATAAAAGCCATTGTAGAAGGGCAAAAAACAGGTGATGTTAGAGAGGGTATTGACCCTGCATTTTTTGCGTTTATGCTTGATAATATTTTTATGTCACTTCAGTTTTCTTACGCTTGCGATTACTATAAAAAAAGATATGCTATTTATGATGGAAATGGCAAGTTTGACTCTGATGAATTTGTTGTAGAGCAAACACTAAAATTTATAAAGGCGGCGTTTAACTTCAAATAAAGATAAAAAGGGTGATACTTATGGAAACTCCAGAAATACAAGGGACATTAAGAAAATTTATGCTTAGAGTTCCCAGTTCAATAGGGGAATGTTCAGGTATACGGATATTTGGCAAAACGATAAAATCGCTACTATTTTCTACAGATGTAAGTATTATAAGAAACACAAATGCCGATGCAGTAATAGCTGTATATCCTTTTACACCGCAGCCCGTTATAACAAGTGCGCTTATGGCGGCGGCAGAGGTGCCTGTTTTTGTGGGCGTTGGCGGCGGGCTAACGCAAGGGCAAAGGGTTATAAACCTTGGCACTCATGCAGAATTCCAAGGGGCTATTGGCGTTGTTGTAAATGCCCCTACTAAAAATGAAGTAATAAAACGCCTTTCAAGCGAGATTGACATTCCAATAGTTGTAACAGTCGTATCAGAACAGGACGATATAGGAGAAAGGATAAAAGCGGGAGCGCAAATTCTTAATGTATCAGCCGCAAAAAATACGGTGCCACTCGTAAAAAGGATTAGGCAGGAATTTAAGGATGTGCCTATTATAGCGACGGGCGGTCCTACGGACGAGACAGCGAGGCATACCGTTGAAGCGGGCGCTAACGCCATTACATGGACGCCTCCTTCAAACGGTGAAATATTCGCCGACATAATGGCGGCATACAGAAGGCAGGAAGAACACCCCGAATTTTAACAAAAATAAACGAAAGGAATGGTACAAATGTCAGCTTTAGATGAATTTTTAGCGGCACCAGATATTAACGATATTGAAACAGCACTTTTTATTCAGCCTCACCCAGACGATAATCAAATAGGCGCAGGCGGTCTTATTGCAATGCTTATTGAAAAGGGTGTAGAAGTTTATGAGCTTACAGTGTGTGATGACCGTTTTGTAGATATTGGTTATAGCGGAGAGGGGCTTACAACACGGCAAAAAGAAACACTTGCGGCACAGGAATATTTGGGTATGAAAAATGCAGGTTTTTTAGGCTTTGCAGACAAAACCCGTGCAAGCACTGGGGAGATTTCAGAGGCTATAGTTTCTGTTATAAGAAAAATAAAGCCTGACGCCGTTTTCTCTGTTGACAGCAGCGTTGCTAACGAGTGTCATAGTGACCATATAAAGGTGGGCGACGCCGTTAAATACGCCTGTATGGACGCAGAGTGCAATTTTTATCCAGAGCTTATTGACGGAAAGCTAAGGGAAGATGCACACACAGTTTCAGTTCTTGGTTTTTATTATACAGACAAACCAAACACAATAATTGACATAACAAAGTACTATGACAAAAAGACAGAGGCGATAGGCCGCCATGAATCACAAGTTTCAATGCCGTTAATGTTCGGCATTGGCGCTCTTGCTGAAAAGTGGGGAGAGCAAAAAGGGTATGAATATGCCGAAGCGTTTAAGATTATCGGCACGATACATATGCACTGCTACCCGTTTGAAGTTTTGGGCAAATTATAAAAAAAGGGTGTAAAAAATGTTAAAAAGATTTATATTAGCATGCATAGCCGTATGTATGGTAGCTGCAACGGTGCCTGTGACGGCTTTCGCAAGCGAGCCAACTCTTGAGGAAAAGGTATCGGCTTATTGCGAAAACTTGGGCGACACGGACGGTAACGGAAAAGTAAATGTAACAGACGCGAGAAAAGCACTGAGAATTGCTGTGGGGTTAGAAAGTGCCACAGCACAGGAGCTTAAAAATGCAGACATAGACAATGATGGAGGGGTAACAGTTAATGATGCAAGAAATATTTTGCGTTATGCCGTAAACCTTTCAGGCTTTGATGTTCCAAATTCAGTTGTAACAAAAGCTGAAGTGTTAAACCTTTTTGTAACAGCAGCAAAGAAAGTTAAAACGGAAAAACCAGGGCTTACCCGAAAAACTACTATGGTAACACCAAGCATAAAGG
>DASRNG010000104.1:0-3893 GCA_035647555.1 Oscillospiraceae bacterium
CTATATATGAGATTACAGTTGCAAAGGCCGCTCCTTTTATGCCCCAATTGAAAATAAAAATAAAAACATAGTCAAGAATGATGTTAGTAATAGCACCTATAATCATAGTACGCATTGCAATTTTTGGGCTGCCCTCAGCACGAATAAAATTATTCATACCCGTTCCGATTGCCAAAAATACGCTGCCCAATAAAATAATGCTCATGTAATCGACTGCATAGTCAAGTACAGTAGAGGTTGCACCGAAAATCACTAAAATATCCTCAAGAAATACTAAACAAAATACCGATAATATAATACTAATAAGAACGAACAATACAAGCGCATTGCCAGCAATAGTCTCTGCTTCCTCATGCTTCTTTTCACCAAGACGAATAGAAATAAGTGAGGTTGCGCCCATGCCAACGAGCATAATAAAAGCAATAAAGGTAGTAACAATAGGAAAGCAAACAGTAACTCCAGCAAGCCCCATGTCACCAACACCTTGCCCTACAAAAATGCTGTCCACAATATTGTAAAAAGCGTTTACAAGCAATGCAACAATGGCTGGTAACGAAAATTTTAACAACAGTTTTGGAATACTCAACTCTAACATTTGGCTTGATTTATCCAACTAATTTTCCTCCTATTAATATCACAATTTTTAACTTGATTATAATAGTGGTAGAAGTAAAAAATAAAACAAGTTACTTAGTAACATGTTTTATTCGGTTGGCAATCGCCTGTTATTGTTAAAGTTTTGTTTTTCGCAATTATATCAAAACATTGCCGATTTTTCACATACTACTAAACAATGTGCAACTATATCATAAGTTTGTAAAGATTGCAATACCAATAAGATGTACAAACTTTAAATAAAGTTTAACAAAGTTGTTTACTGTTTTTAATTTGCCTGTACAAGTTTTTTATTCTTAAAAGGATTTTTTATTAACAGCAATTTTTACAATTTAAAAAACAGATATCACCATCAAAAAGAAGAATAAGTATAATTATTAAAGAAACACATATAATAATATCACTATTTAAAAAATTAAACACGGTACTACCCCCTTTCTTTTCTACCACATAATATGATTTCAAATAAAAATTGTGACATTTAAATATATGGTGAATAAAAAAATCTACTGCGGATAAAATATCCGTTGAAAGGATGGGATGACATGTTATTTAGTTTTAGCAAAAAACCTGTTCCAGTAGATGATGACTATGATTTCCAAGAAGAAATAGCAGAAGAATTTGAAGATTTTCTTGAAGATTATGAAATATATGGCGATAACGAAGAAGATTATTAAGTTTTTTATAGTACTGAAAATTAATGCAAATTGAAGAAAAACAAAGGAAAATCAAGGAAATTAAAGTTTTTAAGCTATATTGACCTTACCTGACCTATAGGCGAATTTGACCGTTTTATAGGTCGGGGTTATAATTGTAAACAAGGTCAAAGAAAGTCAAAGTCAAACAAGAGGTAAAGTAGAAGTGTAAGCAAAGCGGTGATAAAAGAAAGGTGCATTTATGAACATTAGTAACCTTATAGCAAAAATGATAACGGAAATGTTAGAGGATAATGAATATACAGACATTAAAAGAAATGAGCTTGCCACATCTTTAGGTTGTGTCCCAAGCCAGATTAATTATGTTATAACATCTCGTTTTACTCCAGAACATGGCTATCTTGTAGAGTCAAAACGAGGCGGTGGAGGGTATATTAGAATTTATAGGCAAGTTCCTTTTGATGGTGACGAGATAACGCAAGTTATAAAGTCTATTGGTGACACGGCAGAGGAAATAGTTTGCCGCACACATATAAAAAACTTGCTGCTTAGAGAGGCTATAACAGAGAAAGAGGCAAATTTACTGCTTAGCGCAACGAATGAAAGCTGCTATCGTGAGCTTCCTGTTAAGTATAGAGATTATTTACGGGCATCAATATTAAAGCAATTACTACTAACAATAAAAAAGACAAATTTAAATGAAATGGGGGACTTAGTATGATTTGTGAAAATTGCAAACGAAATGAAGCGAATATCCATATGAAAAGGATTATAAACGCAAGCGCTACAGAGGTGCACCTTTGCGGTGACTGTGCAAAGGCACTGGGCTACGGCGGTGCTTTTTCAGGGTTTGGGTTAGGACTTGGCGATTTGTTTGGAAACTTTTTGTCTCACGCCCCTGTGTTTTCTAATACTGCCGCTGTAAGATGCTCCATGTGCGGCAATAGTTTTAGAGATATTGCAGAAAGCGGAAGATTTGGCTGTGCTGAGTGCTATGAAACATTTTATGATAAGGTATTGCCGTCAATTGAGAGGATTCACGGGCAGACAAAGCACGTTGGCAAAAGAGTAAACAAAGCAAGAGAAGATGCAGACTACTTAATAGATGTGGAAGATTTAAAAAAGCAGCTTGATAAAGCAGTAGGTGAGCAGAACTATGAATTAGCTGCACAGCTGCGTGATAAAATAAAAGAGAATGAGGAAAAGGCAAATAAAAAAGATGGGGAGGAAAAGATAGATGGATAACAAATGGTATCTTGGCACGGGAGCCCAAAGCGATGTTATTATAAGCACAAGAATTAGATTTGCAAGAAATATAAGAGAATTTCCTTTCCCCGCTAAACTTGGAGTACCAGAGCGTATTCGTGTCAATAATATACTTGAAAAGGCTATACTTGACTGTAAGGAATATGACTTTAAGTTTATCGAGATGAAAACAATGTCACAACTTCAATCAGTTTCCCTTGCAGAAAGGCACCTTGTTAGCCCAGAGTTTGCAAGCTCAGGAGATGGCAGAGCACTTATTATAACAGAGGACGAATCTGTAAGCATTATGCTTTGTGAGGAGGACCATATAAGGCTTCAGGTAATGAAAGCAGGGCTTTCACTTGAAAAGGCATATAAAGAGGCAGACGAGATAGACAATGCTATATCTAAAAGGCTAAACTACGCATTTGACGAAAGAATTGGCTTTTTAACGCAGTATCCAACTAATCTCGGCACAGGAATGAGGGCATCTGTTATGTTGCACCTGCCAGCTCTTTCCTCGCTAAAACAAATTCAAAAGTTAATAGAAACAGTTTCAAAGTTAGGTCTTTCAATAGGCGGCTCGTACGGAGAGTTTACACACGCAAAAGGCGACCTTTATCAGCTTAGCAACCAAATTACATTAGGCATTTCTGAAAAGGTTGCAATGGAAAACTTAAAGTCAATTGCACTACAAATTGCAGCACAAGAAAGAGCAGCAAGAGAGGAGCTTTGCAAGCTGAAAGAAACAGAAGATAAAATTTTTAGAGCCTATGGCACATTAAGATATGCAAGGCTACTAGGAGTAGATGAGTTTATGCAGTGTATTTCGCTAGTAAGACTTGGAGCGGTGCGAAATATATTAGATACAGACGAGGCACTCATAAATCGGCTAATGGTTGATATGCAGCCAGCTACAATCTCAATATCGGTCGAGCGTCCGCTTGATGATAAAGAGCGTGATAAGCTGCGTGCAAAACTCGTCAGAGAATCACTAAGATAAGGGCTATTTTGCCCTTTCCTTAAATAAAGATATATATAACAACAGGGAGGATAAAAAATGTATAAATTTACAGGTTTTACAGACAACGCTAACAATGCGCTGAACTTCGCTGTTGAGGCGGCAGAGGATATGGGGCATACCTATATTGGCAGTGAGCACGTATTATTCGGGCTTCTTGTTGACGCTTCAAACACGGCGGCAACAGCGCTTAGCGCATATAAAATTACAAAACAAAAGGTAGATGAACTATTAAAGCAAAACATAGGCATAGGCATTCCCACCACGCTTTCGCCTGACGATTTTACACCAAGATGTAAGCATATAATAGAAACAGCGCTTATAATGGGCAAAAGCAGCAGGTTTGGAAGTGCTGG
>DASRNG010000105.1:0-19558 GCA_035647555.1 Oscillospiraceae bacterium
GACTGAAAAGCAAGCGAAAGACCATTATGAAAACCCGTTTGACATTACTAAAATTTGGCGCCATGCTGAATATCCGCTGATTGAGGTAGGGGAGTTAGAGCTTAACCGCAACCCTGAAAACTATTTTGCAGAGGTTGAGCAGGCTGCATTTACACCAGCGCACGTGGTCCCTGGCATTGGCTTTTCTCCTGATAAATTTCTTCAAGGCCGCCTTTTCTCTTATGGCGATGCACAAAGGTACCGTCTAGGAGTTAACCACAATCATATCCCTGTAAACCGTGCTAAAGTGGAAGTAAACGAGTACCACCGTGATGGTGCTATGAGAGTAGACGGTAACTATGGGCGTACACCTGCATACACTCCAAACAGCGGCGGATACTGGACAGCACAACCCAACGTTTCAGAACCTCCTATGGATATTGAGGGTGCAATGTGGAGATATGACCCAAAAGACGACCCAACGGACGACTGCTTCCGTGCAGGCGGAGATTTATGGAGAGTTTTAACAGAAGATAAAAAGAAACTGCTTATAGAGAATACTGCTGACGACATAGCTCCTGCAACTGAAAACATAAAATATCGCCATGCTGCACATTGCTACTTGGCTGATAAGGAGTACGGCGAGCGTGTAACCCATGCAATGAAGCTTTCTTTTGAAAAAGTAAAAGAACTTTCAAAACTTAGTAATGAGGAGTTAATAAAAGCAACTCTTACGTGTAAGTAGTAAAAAAATATAGCGTAAAAGGCGCCCTTACTGTAGTTTGGGCGCCTTAAAATTTTATTTTTTGATTCTTTTTATCGTGTTTAACCGTGATATAAATAGCTTAAAAACGCTTGATGCTAACATATTTCCCTTATTCGATTTGCAAAACTTTAACAACTATGTTATAGTACTAAGCAACGGTTTTTGAAATTAGAATGATTATTGTCGCTGAATTCTTGTAATAGGAAACGGGGGACACAATTTTTTGGGGTGAATCGTAATGAAGAGCTACCCTTTTGCTCTAACCCGTCAGCTAACCTCGTAAGCGTTAAAAGGTGTTATGGTGTTATATTGTCTGTGTTAGGTCATGCATGATAATACATGACCTTTTACTATTTAAATTAAATTTTTTGTGTCCCTCTTTTGATATTATAAGTTTTAGGGCTATCTGTCTTAAAAACCAGTAATATTATAAAGAGGGTGTATTAATTTTGAAGAAAATAATAAGCTTTGCGCTTTTAACTGTGATTTTAGTTGCCGCTGTAACGGGCTGCATGCAAAGTGGCGGTAAAAAGGGCGAAATAGTTTTTGCAAACGCACAATGGGACAGTATTATGCTGCACAATGCCATTGCGGGAGTGATAGCAGAAAGTGTATTTGACTATAGCTGGCGTGAAATTCCCGGCTCTACTACTGTATTGCACGAGGGATTAATAAAGGGTGAAGTAGATGTTCATATGGAGGTTTGGACCGACAATATAGCATCATACGGCAAAGACTTAGCTGAAAACAAGTTTAAGCAGCTTGGAGTAAATTTTGACGATAACTATCAGGGCATATATGTGCCGCGATATGTTATAGAAGGGGATAGCGAAAGAGGAATAGAGCCTGTAGCTCCTGACCTTAAATATGTTTGGGACTTAAAAAAGTATCCCGAAGTTTTCCCTGATGATTCAGATAGTGCAAAAGGGCGAGTTTATGGCGCTATACCTGGCTGGGAAGTAGATGAAATTTTGCATAAAAAGTATCTTCATTATAACTTAGACGAAAACTTTGTATATTTTAGACCTGGCTCTGACCCTGCACTTTCCACCGCTATTGCATCTGCCTATGAAAAAGGCGAGCCAATAGCTGCATATTATTGGGAGCCAACTTGGCTTTTAGGTATGTATGACATGGTGCTGCTTGAAGATAAACCATACGACGAGGCAACGTATCTTGACGGTGAAACAGAGCTTCCGCCTGTTAAAGTTACTGTTTGCATTAGTAATGATTTTGCAGAAGATGAAGCTAATAAAGAGCTGATAGAGTTTTTAAGCAAATATGAAACCTCAAGCGCACTCACTTCTGAAGGCCTTGCATATATGCAAGAAAGCGGTGCAGATTATAACGAAGCTGCAAAATGGTTTTTAAGTAATCATGATGAATTGTTAAATGACTGGTTAAATAATGAGCAAATACAAACCTTAAAAAGTCATTTGCGTGACTAATTGTAAAGGGAGTGGTTTGTATTATGGATTGGATATATGAATTTCCTTTTATTTTTCCCGTGGATTTGAAGGCAATTGACGACTTTATAAAATCAATAAGCGTAAGATTTGGATTTATTTTTGACTCAATTACAAATGTCTTAAAAGGCTTTGTAAGTGTTGTTTACATTTTATTAAATGCAATTCCGTGGTTTGTTATAATTATTGTAATTGTACTTTTAGGGTGGAAAGTTAGCAAAAAAATAACTAAAGGGGTATTATACGGAGCTTTAATATTTCTTATTGGCTCTGTTGGCTATTGGAAGCTTATGAACGAAACTCTTTCTGTTACAATAGTCTCTGTTATAATATCCTTGTTATTTGGTTTTCCTCTTGGGATTTTTGCCTCAAGCAACGAGAGGATTGATAAGCTTATTCGCCCGCTTTTGGACTCAATGCAAACAATGCCTGTCTTTGTTTATCTTATTCCTGCTATTTTGTTTTTTGGATTAGGAGAGGCGCCCGCTGTTATAGCTACAACTATTTATGCAATTGTGCCAATTATAAGAATGACTAATCACGGAATAAGGCAGGTAGATAAAGAGGTTACAGAGGCGTCAAAATCTTTTGGCTCTACAAAAATGCAATCGCTAATAAAAGTGCAAATACCTCAGGCCTTGCCTACTATTATGACTGGTGTAAACCAAACTATAATGATGGCAATATCTATGGTCGTTACAACGTCTATGATAGGTATGACAGGGCTTGGTATGGAAGTACTCATTGGTGTTAACCGAATAGAAATTGGCAGGGGACTCATTTCTGGAACTGCTGTTGTTATCATTGCGGTTATATTAGATAGGCTTACTCAAGGCCTATCTAATAAAAAGGAGGTGAAAAGTCTTGGATAATTCTATAATATCCGTAAAAAACTTATCAAAACTTTACGGACCCGAACAGCAAAAAGCCATGCGGCTTAAAAAGAAAGGTGCCGACAAGGACGAGATTTATAAAAAAACAGGCGTAACAATTGCCCTTTGGGATGTTTCTTTAGAAATAGAGCAAGGCGAAATATTTGTTATTATCGGCTTATCTGGCTCTGGCAAATCAACCTTAGTCAGGTGCTTTAACAGGCTAAACAAACCCACAAAAGGCAGTGTGTTCTTTCAAGGCACAAAAATAAGTGATTTTGATAAAAAAAGCCTTAGAGAATATAGAAGAAATAAAATAGCCATGGTTTTTCAGCACTTTGGTTTAATGACACACCGAACTGTTTTAGGCAACGTGGAATACGGCTTAGAAATAAAAGGGCTACCTAAAGAAGAGCGAAGAAAAACTGCTACAGAAATGCTTGAAATGGTGGGGCTTGAGGGCCATGAAAATGAAGCTATCGACAATCTTTCCGGCGGAATGAAGCAAAGAGTTGGACTTGCAAGAGCGCTTGCAAGTGACCCAGACTTACTGCTAATGGACGAACCTTTTTCTGCGCTTGACCCATTAGTAAGAAAAGATATGCAGTTTGAGCTTTTAACGATACAAAAAAAGCTTAAAAAGACAATTATCTTTATTACCCATGATATTAATGAGGCGTTTTTACTTGGCGATAGAGTTGCCATTATGAAAGATGGCGAAGTTATACAAACAGCTACACCACAAGAGATGAGCGAAAATCCGTCTGATGATTATGTTAAACAGTTTATAGACAGTGCAGACAAAACTCACGTTCTTGATGTTGGAAGCGTTATGATTACACCTAATAGTATAGTAAGATTAGGCGACACACTGAATTTTGCCATTAGAACTATGAAAAATAACGGTGTTTCAAGTGCCTATGTTGTTGATAAAAAGATGAAACTTCAAGGAGTTTTAACTATTGATGATGCAGTAAAGGCAAATAAATCAGGGCAAACAATCTCTGATGTTTTAATTAAAGATATAAATACAGCACTAGCTGATACCTTGCTTGCAGATATTATTGAGGTAGCGTCTACAACTCCATTCCCAATAGCTGTTGTAGATGAGAACTTTACACTAAAAGGTATTGTTTCAAAAGCTCATGTCTTGTCATCAATGACGCACTAATAAAATTTTCCCCCCCTACTTTGAAATAAAGGCATTTTAAATTATAATAGTCTTGAAAATAATTGCTAAAACTGCTAAAATATATGAGAATATAAACAGCCTATTGATAATTGCCGTTTGCCAAATTTGCTTTGGTAAAAGCGGTTTAATAATGTTTTGATTTTACAATAGGGGGGAAGTGGGTATAGCAATGGCATTGGGGTTTGACCTTGATTTATACGTTTCAAAACAAACTGAGCAAATTGAGAAAAGAATTAATGAATTTGGCGGCAAACTTTATTTAGAGTTTGGCGGCAAGCTTTTTGACGATTTTCATGCCTCACGTGTTCTTCCAGGCTTTAAGCCTGACAGTAAGCTTCAAATGCTTTTAAATATGAAAGACAGTGTAGAGGTTGTAATAGTTATAAATGCCGCAGATATTGAGGGCAATAAAATAAGGCGTGACCTTGGCATATCATATGATAGTGACGTTTTGCGTCTTATTGATGCATTTCGCAGTGTAAACCTTTATATTGGCAGTGTTGTAATTGCACAGTACAGCTCTCAGTCTGTAGCCTCTGTTTTCAAAGAAAGGCTTGAGATGCACGGCGTTAAGGTTTTTACGCATTATTCTATAGACGGTTACCCTTATGATGTATCTAACATAGTAAGTGAAAACGGATTTGGAAAAAATGAGTATATCGAAACCGCACGTCCTTTAGTTGTTATAACAGCGCCCGGTCCCGGCAGCGGTAAAATGGCCGTTTGCCTGTCACAACTTTATCATGATAATTTAAGGGGAATAAATGCAGGTTACGCAAAGTTTGAAACGTTTCCAATATGGAACATACCGCTTAAACACCCCATAAACCTTGCATACGAGGCTGCAACGGCAGACCTTAGCGATGTTAGCATGATTGACCCGTACCACTTAGAGGCATATGGGGAGGAAACTGTAAATTACAATCGTGATGTAGAGGTTTTCCCCGTACTGAATACAATTTTTAAGAAGATTGAAGGCAAAAGCCCGTATAAATCTCCAACGGACATGGGCGTAAATATGGTGGGTTACTGCATTACTGATGATGCTGTTTGCCGCAAGGCAGCAAAAGCGGAAATTGTGCGCAGGTACTTTGCAACTTTATGTGATGCCAGAAACGGGCAAAAATGTGATGATGCCATTTCAAAAATTGAAAGCTTGATGAACCAAGCTGGTATATCTGCTGATTACAGAACGGTTATTAAAAAGGCACTTGCAAAAAGTGAAGTTACAGGCGGCAAACCAGCCGTTGCTATTGAATTTCCTGACGGAAAGTTTGTAACCGGTAAAACTTCTGCCCTTTTAGGCGCCTCCTCAGCAGCTTTGCTAAATGCCCTAAAATACATAAGCGGTCAGGCAGATGAAATAACCTTAATTGACCCTAAGGTTATAGAGCCTATTCAGGACTTAAAAACACGTTTTCTCGGAAACAGAAACCCCAGACTTCACACTGACGAAACCCTGATAGCCCTTTCTATGAGCGCAACTACAAACAAAAATGCTGCCCTTGCATTTGACGCACTGCCAAAACTTCGAAATTGTGAAGCGCACTCCACAGTTATCCTCTCACAAGTAGATATAGACGTTTACAGAAAGCTCGGCATAAACCTTACATGTGAGCCGCATTATGAGAGAAAACAGCTTTACCATAAATAGCAGCTACTTAAAAATTCGCCGCCCGAAAGGGCAGCGAATTTTATTTTTTTACCTTTTCCTCGCTTTAACTTCAATAAGGAAAATATAAGCTGTGCTTCTTATTTTTTATTTCTCTTTCTTACTTTTATTTCAGGAGATAAAAGGTCAAAAGAAAACGCTATAACCGCAGCTCCTATAACTGTTACTATAAGCTCTGGAATCATATAAGATGCGTTATATTTTATAGAGTAGCTAAGTGCACTTGTAGATTCAGGTGCATAGCCTTTCCAAATAGTAGCGCCAGATATAATGTGGCATATATATCTTATAAATGATGTGACTGCCGCACCGAGAGATAGCTCTAACGCTGGATTTTTGAATCGTTTTCTAAATACTCCTGAAAGCCCTAACACGCCAAATGCAACAATATAGTCAGCAAACACTAAAATCAGGACAGCCAAAAGCCCTGTAACATAGCTAAGGTTCTCCGCTCCAAGCAGCAGCTGTAAAACCCCCATTACAAGACCTGTAAAAAGCCCCTGTTTTGTGCCGTATCTATAGGCAATAATTATAATGGGAAGCTGGCTAAATAGTGTTACAGAACCGCCAAACGGCAATTTATAAACTGTAAATACACTTAAAAGTGTAGCAAGTGCTATCATAATTGCACTTTCTGCAAGTGTTTTAATCTTCATTTTATTATTCTCCACCCTTTTTAATAAAAAATTCGCCAAGCGAATACAAGCGCTTGGCGATAAAGGTCTGGATTTTTCCATACTCCCTACGTCGGCATTATCCGCATCAGGTTAAGGGTCTAAAAGCAGCACAGCTTTTATCTCAGCCGATTATAATCAGCTCCCCTGTATTTACTTGGCTTTTTTATAATAACATAAAGTTATATAATATGCAAGTTTTATGAGTTTATAAGAAATCGTGAAAGAAACTCTTTAGTTCTTGCCTTTTCGGGGTTGTTGAAAATTATTTCTGGTGGATTTTCTTCTACAATCGCACCATCGTCCATATAGACAACACGGCTTGATACGTCCTTTGCGAAAGCCATTTCATGTGTTACAACGAGCATTGTAAGTCCCGTATCGACAAGGTTTTTCATAACACCTAAAACTTCGCCGACCATCTCAGGGTCAAGCGCACTTGTAGGCTCATCAAAAAGAATTACCTCAGGCCCCATTGATAAGGCACGGGCTATGGCTACACGCTGTTTTTGACCGCCTGAAATTTGCCGTGGGCGTGCGTTTATGTATTGAAGCATTCCTACAGATTCAAGGTGCCTTTTTGCTGTTTTTTCAGCATCTGTGCGGTTTTTACCAAGCACCTTTATTTGCCCTGCAACACAGTTTTGAAGAACGGTCATATTATTAAATAAATTAAACTGCTGAAAAACCATGCACACTCTTGCACGGTACTTAGGTAGGGGCATTCCGCCGCTGCGAATATTCTCTCCATAAAAGAGTATTTCACCGTCTGTTGGCACCTCAAGCAAATTAATACAACGCAGCAGAGTACTTTTTCCAGAGCCAGATGAGCCGATTATACTGACTATCTCGCCTTGAGTGATGTTAAGATAAATGTTTTTTAGCACTTCATTTCTGCCAAAGTTTTTAGCAAGATTTGAAATTGTGAAAACTTCACTCATGGTAAGCCTCCTCCTTTATTTGTATCTCTGCATCAGGCGAACTTTGTGAGCCAAAAATCGTATAGCTATCTTTTCCGTCCATTCTTTTTTCAACAAACCGTAAAATACGTGTTACTGTAAAGGTTAATATAAAATATATTACAGCGGTAATAAAAAAGGACTCAAAGTATTTAAGATATGTACCTGCCGCAGACTTCGTCATAAAGAACAGCTCTGTAACTGATATTACATTGAGAACAGAACTGTCCTTTATGTTTATTACAAACTCGTTGCCTATTGAGGGCATAATATTTCTTACAGCTTGCGGCAAAACTACACTCATCATAGTTTGACTGTGCGTCATTCCTATTGAATACGCACCCTCTGTTTGCCCAGCATCAACCGAAACAATGCCGCCCCTTATAATCTCTGCCATATAGGCGCCTGTGTTTATTGAAATAATAAGTATCGCCGCACCAATAACGTTAAGGTGCACGCCGAATACTTGCGGTATTCCGTAAAATATTACCATTGACTGAACAATCATAGGTGTGCCTCTGAAAACCTCTATGTATGCTACTAATAGTGCCTTAACAATTTTCAAAGACACCCTTTTTGCAAGAGGGCTGCTCTTTTCAAGCGGAATAGTTCTTATAACGGCTACTGCAAGCCCTATTATAAAACCAAAAATCGTACCTGTAATAGCTACCTCAAGCGTCGTCAAAGTGCCGCGCGCAAAAAGCGGCAAATACTCTATAAATATATGCGCTACCCAGCCAAAAAAACTATCGGGCATAAATAACAATCCTTACTTTTCTTCAGAAATAGGCTGATTTTTAATAGCATCATTCATAAGCTCTATTCTTTTCTCTTCGCTTATTCCTGAAAGAATCTCATTTATTTTTGCAGTCATATCACTGCCTTTTCTTGTGCCTACAGAAACGTTAACCTCGTCAGGCTCAAAAGTAAATCCTTTGTCCCCTTCAAACTCAATAAACTTAAAGTTAGAGTTTGCAGCAACAGCAGAGTCAGCTCCAGGCTTTTCAGATACGTATCCGTCAATCGCTCCTGAGTTTAGTGCAACTATCATAGACGGAAAGTCTGCAAGTGCCGTTTGTTTTTTAACGCCTTCAATCTGCCCTACAACATCATAGTGGAAAGTGTTAAGCTGCCCTGTTATTTTAGCATCTTTAAAGTCTGCTATAGAGGTAGCGTCTTTATAAGGACCATCTTTTTTTACTACCATAACAAGCTCGCTTGCATAGTAATAGTCTGAAAAATCAATCGTAACTTTTCTGTCAGCAAGAGGACTCATACCTGCTATTATAAGGTCAATCGTGCCTGAAGTTAGCGCTGTTGTAAGCCCGTCCCAATCGGTTTTAACAATTTTAAGCTCCACGCCAAGCCCTGCGGCTATCATTTTTGCAATTTGAACGTCATAACCGTCCGCATAACCGCCGCCGTCAATAGCTACTGCGGTATCAGATGATTTTGCCTGAGTCCAGTTAAAAGGAGCATAGTCACACTCCATACCAACCTTTATAGCACCGCTTTCAACAATCTTTGCAAGCTCTGCTAATGGTTTTGCTGTCGTGCCTTCTGTGGTGGTTTCTGTGCCTGTAGTTGTGCTTGTGTCTCCGCCGTTTCCGCCGCAAGCCGCAAATGATAAAATCATAACGGAAACAAGAATTAAACTGAAAATCCTTTTCATAAAAAACATCCTTTCAATAATAATTTAAGCCGTGATTGCAGAAAGCAAATCACGGCAAATTAACAGTGATAGCACTCCACATTTCTGTGACAGAATGATGTATTTTCTACATCACCCCGATAAACCGAACAAAGGCTTTCGGTCTACCTCGGCGGCTACCCCTTTCACACACTGCCCCGCCTTTGGGTTTAGGTTCCCTGGGTTAACCCCTGTCACCACAGCAGCAGTTACTAATGATAAGTCGCGCCTCTACCAAAAATATTATAACACAAAACTAAAGACGTAAGTCTTTATAAGCGGCAAAGCCGCTGCAAGGTTATTATAAACATACTATCACGATATTAAAAAGAATGCAAGTATAAAAACACTTTACTCTGCTTTACCCATAACTTCAAGCGGGTTTACTTTCTTTCCATTTACAGTTATTTCAAAGTGTAGATGCTCTGCACCGTCCTCCTGCTCGCACGGAACTGTGTCAAGGTACCCAACCGTATCGCTCGCTTCTACAATATCGCCTACTTCAACACACCCCTCTGCAGAAAGTCCGCAATAATAGGCAGATATTCCATTTCCGTGGTCTATAACTGCAACCGTTCCATAAAGCGGGTCTTCATATACAGCCTCAACTTTGCCTGGTGAAATTGCCGCAACTCTATCCCCTTTAACACCTGCAAAATCCACCGCATTATGAACACGCCAATCTTTCATAGTAGCGCTATACACAGGTATAAAGTCGCTATACCCCTTACTTATTGCGCCACCAAGCGGCAAATCAAACCTGCCCTTATACGGCTCTTCCGCCTTAAAAGACGTGGCGGGAACTGTTGTGCCCTTTGTGCTTTCAGGCACCTTTTCAGTTTCTACTTGTCTTGTGTCCTTTACGCCTGTAACTTCTTCATTTGCATCTGCCTCATTTTCAGGCTCTGTAAAATTTAGTGATGGAAAGTTATACTGACTATGTGTGTACTCGTCCTCAAGCGATAACCTGCTGAAATCGTTATCCGATATAAACTTTGTTGTAAGCGCTAAAGTTATGGCAATAAGGATAAGAATAGCATAAAGCTTTTTAGGATTTTTAATATTGCCTATTTTGTTGTTTCCTGTTTTATCATTCATACATTTTTCCTCATCTCTTTTTGTACTGTTATTCCCTATTTTCAAGAATAATATACAAAACCGTAAACTCTTTAAATAAAAAAGGAAAATGAGCGACTGAGGGGACAGTCGCCCATTCTCCAATTGCCTTTATGGCAATCGGCATAAATTTACTCGAGGAGGGGTATTTCCCGAATTTCGGGATTCTTAAGTCAGGATGCGGCGTCCTTTCCTTAAGCAATTAAATCGTACATTATATTTATGTACTGAATATGAACTAATTTTTAAAAAAGGTGAACAATTGTATTAAGATAATTAAAACCCTTTATTAAAATCAGTACCTACTCTTGGAAAAGCCCTTATAAAATCATGCATTTTGCCTTTTTTGTCAAATCCATCAACATAGCAAAGCGTTTGCTCGTTTAGTCCCTCACCTGCAAGAAAAAGCCTTGCGGCAGCAGGTGCCGTTACAGAAAAATCATATTCACCGCTACGGGCGCGGCTTACAAGGCAGCTTCCATTTTCATATTCAACTGTAAATACACCGCTATTATAAGGTACATCATCAATTGATAAAAACGAAAACTTGCCGTATTGCTTTGGATACCTTTTCGCTTTTAGCACATTCTCCATATTTAGTATTCTGCCCGAGTTTCCAGGGGATAGCGTAATTGTAAAAGCACGAGGCTCTTTAAACGCATCTATAACTGGCGTGTTTGCCGTAAGTTTTGTAAACTCAATATACTTTAGATTCCCCTCATAAACACGTAAAAATCCAAGCAGCCCTAAAAGAGCCTCTTTATCATAAAAATAAAGTTCATTTACTACTATTCTGCTCGTAGGTCTATCAATCTTATAACTAATAAAACCTCTTTCTGCGCCGTCTTTTTTATACATATATGTATATTCGCAATCTGTATATGGTTTGTGGAAAAAGTCTTTACTATCCTCTCTTACAACGAGTAGGTTTGTAGACTTTGCTATATCGTTGTAAAGTTTTATTAGCCTTGAAACATTGTCAGGTGTTACAAGCTCAACATCAAAACACCTTTCAATGTTTGACATTACCTTAGTTTCTGCCTTTGCATTAATATGCCACAAAATAGGCTCGTAGCCAAACTTGCGGTAATATGTAGTTGAAAAGGGTGATAATAGGCTGTAATCCCAGCCGTATTCTTTGCTCATTTTGAACGCCTCGTCAAACAATGAGCGAACTAAGCCGCCACGCCTATACTCTGGTTTTGTTGCCACGCCGCCTATCCCTAAACAGCTAAGTGTCCCATCGTCAAAATAAGTGGAAAACGGAACACACTCAAAATTAGACATCAAGGTTTTATTATCATCGTTAAAAGCGCCCAAAACCATAGCATCAGGCAATTTATTGTCTGCCTCTCCCACCTGCCAAATAAAGCTTGAGGAGGACACCTCGTTGTGCTCTTTAACGTCATTTTCATCTAACAGTCTTATTATCATTTATACTTTTCCCTTTTCTGTCTGCTCCAGCTCTCACCCCATTTATTTGCCCACTTTTCACAATATAGTGCATAGTATGAAACATTGTTTTTCTCACGGTATTTTATGCATGGCGGAAAGTTGCACCAAACAGCAGAGGGTATGCCTATTACAAGCCAGTAAAAAACTCCAAGTAAAAGGCACTGTATTGTATGACCATACTCGTGTATTTTCGTATCATGCTCCCATTTTTTGTCCTTACCCTCACACATAAATATAAATACACCAAGGGATACCCCGCCCCAGTTTCCTGGGATATATGTAATAACAGAGTTGCAAAACTTTTCACGTCTGCGCCCTTTACACATCACAAAAAACATAATAATCCCAATAATATTAACGGGCAGGCCCCAAGTAAACTGCCAAAAGTAAAACAGAAACTTTCCAAAACCTTTTGACGCTACATGAGCTTTTTCAGCGGGGCTACCTTTCTCTTTTACCATACTTTCACCTTATAGAAATCAATTGCTTTATTTCGGCGTTTATTTCCTCACGTTTATCGAAAAACCACTTCGTGCTGTGCGGGTATTCATTCATAGAAAGAGGCGCATCTAAATCTCTTAACAAAACCTCCATAGCATAACGCCGTGTAGAAAGGCTTTCTAAAAGCTGCAGCGCCCTTTGGTCCTCAAGCCCCTCAGAAAAAACTTCAAACCTTAAAGAATTAAGCGGTTTCCTATCCTCTCCAGGGTAAACCACAAAAGCATCTCCAGATGGAAAAGCACCGCCTGAATCTGTTACCTTAAATGGGTTAATCTCTGACTTTGAATACTGTGAATACCAGAAATTATAGCCCCATTGCAGAAAGCCCTTAGCTTCATAGTTATACAGTAAAAATCCAAGAATCCTGTTTCTTAAAGAGGGCATTGCAAAAAAGCGGTTAGGGACAAAATCCTTATGCTGTCCACAGCAGTAATATGTCCATAACTCCTCTACCTTGCCATAAAACACGTCAAGCTCTCCCACATTTGGCACGGGCGTTTTAATAAGTCCTTTTTTATAAAAATCAAAGTCTGACAATGCATCAAAAGTTTTATATCCGGGAAACAGCTCTTTTATTATTTTGGCAGCTCTCCTGTATGAGCTTATTTGCTGCAAGCTCGGCTCGTCTGAAACATGTAAATAGCACCTGTCTTTAATTCCAAGATCTTTTACTTCTTTGTTAAACTCTGCGGCAAACGCCGTTAAAAATGTTACATATGCCTTGCTGCCAGCTTTCGTATCCCATCCAAAAATCGTTTTTTCTTCACCATCCACGGTTGCAACAATTTTTGGTGCTGCCAAAGCGCCCCACTGTGTAAACAAATGGGAGATTTCAAACGCTTTTACACCGCAATCTAAACAAAGCTTAATATAGCGCCTAAAGTTTAAAAAGTCAAAACTATATGTATCTTTATCTATTTTTACAACATCAACTAACTGTATTGTTGGCCTTTCACCGCCAATTTCTGTATCAAGAGGGGGAGTGAAAATTGGGGTCAAAATCATGTTTACACCGTGCTCTACAGCATTTTTTATGTAGTTTTCAGCAATTTCCCAATATTCGGGCGAAAATGGCTTAACTTTATACCATGTGCAAAGGCAGTCATTATGAAACCAACATGTATGAAGCAGCGTTTGCTCAGGCAAAATGGCATCAATAACCTCTACTGTAAGTGTTTTTTTAATTTCGGTCTTGCCAGCTTTAAGTGTCACATCAATTTTCTTTATGCCAGCTTTCTTTACGCTCTTTGGTAAGACTTTCACCCAAACAGAGGACCATGTATCCCGAAGAGACAAAACTTCTCCCTCCTTAATGGGAGACAGCAAATCTGGATATGTCTTACGTTTTTTGTTTAAATAATAAACATCACTGTCATCGTAAGATGTTTTACGAGAGGGTATGCTTTTTACAAGATGCGTTTCATATTCTCCATCAAACGCACCAGAAACACTAACTTTAACGTTCTGCTCTGCCTCAACTTCTGTCATAAACGCAATTTGAAAAGAAAACCCCTCGTTTTTTAATACAGAAAACCCTGTTATCTCACTGTAATTTGGCTCACGCTCTGGAAAAACCTTTGCAAGTGAGGATAAAAGAACTGCTTTCATTAAAACACCGCCTTATTATATTAATTTTTAGGGACAAAGCCCTTCTTTTTAAGGGCAAGTATGGGTATAAATATAAATACAGCCACAATAGCCGCCGCAATAAACATAACCGCACCGGGCGCTGAGGTGGCTACGCCGTATTCATTAACATATTTAATCTCGGAAAACCTGCAAACAAAGTTACCGATAAAAGGACCCAAAACCATGGGTATAAACACGAAAAATATCATTCTAATCCCTTGAAAAAGCCCTGCCTTATCCTTTGGCGTAAAGTCACGCACTGCGGAGTTAAGCATAATCATCAAAAGACCGTACCCCGCGAGTGTTGGGATAATAGCAACAGCAAAGCCTGAAAGACCTTTTGCAAAGCCTGCAAAAACAAGCCCGATAATAAAAATAATAATTGAGGCGAATATGAACTTATCCTTACCGAACTTATCTATAATTTTACCCATAAATACTATTAAGGCTACAACTGCCGCAAAACCTATGCCGATGGCGGCAATTGTTTTCGGAGTAAGCCCGGCAATAAAACTGTCAAGATTAAGCCCCAGCCCGTTCGTAAGATATATAAATATATACGGGAAAAACACCTGCACCGCCGTTGAAAATATACAAACAGAAGTTAGGGCAAGATAAAGACGCTTGTTCTCTTTAATAACAGATGCCCTAAAACCATAAACAAGCTCTTTAGAATAAGATAAGTCCTTTTTAACCCTGTCACCAGAGTCTTTAAGTGAAAATATTCCGATAACACCGCAAACAGACACTATCCCTCCAAGCAGATAGAAAAATACAGGGTAGCCAACACTGCTTACAATACCTGCTAAAGCCATAACGGCAATCATTGCGACTATTGGCAAAATAGCCAGCACGCTTTCAGCGGTCGCCCTATTTTTAACTGTTGTAACATCAGTTACCCAAGCGTTAAAAGCGGCGTCATTCGCAGAGGAGCCGACAAAGGTCATAACACAGTCAAGTACAATAACAATAGCAACAGTTAAAGTGAGTATCGTAATCTCATTCGATAAACCAAAAATAGAGGCTGTATTGTCACGAGTAATAAACCCAAACATTGCGGTAACAATGCCCCAAAGCACATAGCCGGCAGATATGAAAACTTTGCGTCTGCCAAGTTTATCACTTAAAATGCCGATAAGAAAAGTAGTAATAACGGCTGTGGCGGCGCTTGCCGCTACCATAACGCTAATGGCGTTCATAACATCTAAAGCTCCGTCAACCGCCGCTTGCGACGCGCCGTTGTAAACAGAATTATATAAGAATGTGTTAAAGTACATATTTTCCACATTCCACGCTATCTGCCCCATAAAGCCGAAAACAATCAGGTTAAACCAAACACGCCCTTTGAGCTTATCTTTTGCCAAAAACTCACCCCTTTTCCTCTTTTTCATTATATAGTTATATAAAACTGTTGTCAATAAAATGGGCTGAATAAATAAACAGAGGTTCTATGTTTTTTTATAAATAATCCTAAAAAAATATAAATAAAATACATATTAAGTTTACGCTTAAGATAATATTTGACAAAATATGTGCTAAGATTTATACTTAAGTAAATGTTTGGCTGTGTAAGGATAACCTGCGTTATATCCTATAAATCTTAATATGGTTTTGATATATTATATATATGTGTGTTTGCCGTTATAACTTTATAGATTAGGGGTGATTCTAATGGAATAGACTGAAATGTATTTATGAAAAACATAAAACATACAAAAAGGAAGGGCTGTACAAAAATGAAAAAAGCGGTTTGTTTAATAATGGCATTAACCTTAATGGTTTTGTTTTCGATTAGTTCGTTTGCGGGTGTTGCTAAAGTGAGCACCAGGTATGAATACCAGCATCCAAACGGTTCGGTAGTATACTATTATCTTGATAAGAATGGGAACCCTTATAATTACGTCAATGGTAAAATCATGTATACGGCTTTAGCCCTCGACCATTTAAAGGTGACTGACCCGGAAAAAATAGCGGAATTAAATACAGCGATTGGAAAAGCAAACACAGATACAGGCATCTCAACAAGGGCAATACCCACTAATCCCGTTAACCTGACGGTGAGTCCTTATTCATATTCCAAAAATATCGTTTTTGGAACGGCACAATCTATTTCAACGCAAGCATTGCATTTTTATTCTAAACATAACGCTATTAGGGTAAAATCAACTGATTTAGTTAAAAAGCATTGGTATTCAAGCACTACAATAAGTTTTACATATTATTTCTGTGATATTTCGGGTACTTGGAGCTCTTTATATTTTGGAGATATTAATTGTAACGGAGTAAACGGGTTTGGATTTCAATCCGCCTTCGGTCCATTTCCATATGGTTTATTCGACGTATGGAATGACGGCAACCTAACATCCTTTACTTTCAATGTTCGAACAACCACCATGTATTGATCCATATTTTTAGGAGGGCACTATAGTGAGAAAAAGATTCTGGGTTATTGTTACAGCAGTTGTTGCGGTAATCATAGTTTTGGGTACATCTTTATACTTCTATTACCGTCCGTATGTTGCGTTTATTTCTATGAAACCGTCAGATCCGATCGGCAGCTCGTATACGGAACTGGTCAGCGTAGCGGACACATACAAATCCGAGCGATTTTTGCCCAAAAGCTTTACGAAAAATTTAAACGAATTCGGAAAGAAAAATCAAGAGGTATTTCTGGAATATACAGAGCAGTACAAAAAGCCGATGAACGTCCACGCGAAAATCGAGATCAAGAACGGGCAGACGGTCGTTACCTATTACGGCACCGTCACCGCTAAAGACGGACAGACGGAAGAGTATAACAAGCAATTGGTTTTTGACTTTATTTTGACAAAGAAAATACCCGAAATGTTTAAGGGTTAGTTAACTTTCATAAAATGGTTCCCGTTCTTTTTGATGGGGATCATTTTTTCGGCTCCGCGTATAAACGCACCCTTTGAGCTTATCTTTTGCCAAAACTTCATCTCCTTTTTCCTCTTTTTCATTATATAGTTATATAAAACCATTGTCAATAATAGAGAGCATGGTTATAAACCCAAAGCCATCACTTTACTTTACAGCGATATATGGTATACTTATTATATAATATATAAAAGGAGCATAATAATGAGAAACTCCAAAGCGAATGCCTCAAGATTTATAGTTACAGTTATGTTTCTTATTGTCACGGCACTTTCCGGTTTTCCCTTTATTAAGGTGCTTGTTGACCGTTTGTGGATTAGTAATATAGACACCCTCCCGCTTCACATTATGTCTTTAATACCCACCACAGAAAGCTCAATCACTGCAACGGGCATTATATCTATCATTATATTTATAATCTCAATTATTTCTATGACAGCTTTGAATTATAAGCTGATGGATATACCGACTATGGTCGGAGTGTGGCTTTTGCCCTTCCTTTTTATTACCGTTTTGTTTTATTCAGATTCAAGCTTCGTCAAAATATTGTCTTTTATAGTTATTGCGGTATGTATATTTATATTCATCGAAATTATTGGCATTATGCGTAAAAACCCTGAAAATTATTATATAACCAAAGGCAAAAACCCATCTTTCATATTTTATATAATCTACATCTTCTCAGCAGCAGCATCTTTTATAGGTTTCACTTTCTCACAGTTGTTTAAATTAAATAAAACAACAACAACTGCTTTCGGAATTTTACTTTTTACAGGTATCATTCTAAAGACTTTCAGCTCCTTTTGGTTTCTCATTCACAGTCAAAAAAACTTTTTTGTACGCTCGCTTATGTTCGCAGGGGTCTTTCTATACACAATGTTTTTCAGCATTAAATGGCACTATGTTTCCAATATTAAAAACAGTGACAGCGCAACCTTTTGTATTGTTTTGCTTCTTATATCAGGCGGCTTTAGTATTTTTCAATACAAAAAACTGGTACAGGTTATGCAAATAGAAAAATAGCCTTTTCGTATAATAAAATGGTTCCGTCTAAAAATGCGGGACTATTTTTGCTTTTGTTGGCAATAATTAAAAATAATAAGGCTTATTATTTACAAAGGAGTATAATTATGTTAAAATCACAAATACGCATAAGCTTTTTCAGAAAGGAAGTTATGTAATTCTATGAAACACAAAGTGCAACACGCATCAGCGTCTTTCATTCTTGATAAAACACTAAAATATCTTGATAAAAATCCTGAGAAAAATTTTCTCAAGCTTATTACGATTGCAGAAAAGCTTTCAAAGGGAGTTTATCCTGAAAAGTATTTTGCCTCTATAAAACAAGGCGTAAAAGACCCTGATAATATTTACCGCAAGCTTGCCCTTAGTATTCTTTCTGATGTTGACAGAAACGATATTAAGACTATGATGTTAGCTTTAGGGCTTCACGCTGGCTTTTACGGCACAAAAACAGTAAGAGAAAAGCGCGATAGTTTAAATATAAACATTCCGTGGACGATACTTTTTGACCCAACGAGCGCCTGCAACCGCAAATGCAAGGGCTGCTGGTCTGCCGAGTATGGGTATAAGCAAAACCTAACTCTTGATGAAATGAGAAGCATTGTTTCACAAGGAAAAGAAATGGGCACTCATAATTATATGATGACGGGCGGAGAGCCGCTTATGAGAAAGGACGATATTCTTACTCTCTGTCAAGAAAATAGAGATTGCTTCTTCCTCATTTATACGAATGCCACTCTAATAGACCAAAAGTTTTGTGATGACCTTCACAAGGCGGGCAACATCACACTTGCTCTTAGCATTGAGGGAGAGAGAGAAGCTACAGACTTTAGGCGCGGTGACGGCTCATATGACAAAACAGTGTCCGCTATGAAGCTATTAAGAAAAAACAAGATTTTATTCGGTGTATCAATTTGTTATACACAAAAAAATATACCGAGCGTTACAAACAGCGACTTTTTAGATTTTCTTATTGAAAATGGCGTAAAATATGCTTGGTTTTTCAACTATATGCCTCTTGGAAAAGGCGCCGATACAGACCTAATTCCAACGCCTGAGCAACGTAAATTTATGTACGGCTGGATGAAAAAAATGCGAAACTCAAAAACAGGCAAGCCCCTGTTCGTTGTAGACTTTCAAAATGACGGCGAATACGTTGGCGGGTGTATCGCAGGCGGCAGAAACTACTTCCACATTAACTCCGCAGGGGATATTGAGCCTTGCGTTTTCATCCATTATTCTGACTCTAATATTCGCACGCATACGCTAATAGAGGCGCTTAACAATCCTTTGTTTATGGCATACAGAAAAAACCAGCCGTTTAATGACAATCATCTTCGTCCTTGCCCAATGCTTGAAAATCCTGATAGACTACGGGAGATAATTAAACAAACGGGTGCAAAATCGTCTGACTTCCTTTCACATGAAGATGTTGAAACTCTTTGCTCAAAGTGTGACGCTTTCTCTCTTGCGTGGAAACCTGTTGCAGACGAGCTTTGGAACTCTACAAAGCACCCCAACACTCATACGCAGTATTATAGAGATACAGAAGAAGGTAAAAGAGAGCTTGAAAACAAAGCAAAAGCGGCGGGAGAGAAAAAAGAAACGATAGAGATTGTCTCCGCTGCCATTCCATCTAACACAAAAAAGTCATAACTCTATATAC
>DASRNG010000106.1:0-2113 GCA_035647555.1 Oscillospiraceae bacterium
ATTCTACATTATTTTGTCAATAATTTTATAAATAAACCCCAATAATCTTTGGGATAAAATTTACCCAAAGTGCTCGAATAAAAAATACCGCATGGATTGTCCCTTTATAGCGGTATTGATTTTCCCGTTTTCTCATATTAAATTTATCTTGACGAAAAGGAATGTTACAAAATATAAAAAGGCGGGCAGTTTTGCTCGCCTTTTTATATTAAATAGTTTGCTTTTATTATAGCAGCGCCGATTTTTGGCACTTTTACAAATTCGCCGCAAGGGGAGTTTGTTAGTAGCTCCACGGAGTTTTTGTAACGGTCGGGCAGGTAGTAGTCAATGTCATGAGAATTTTTATTTATTATGACTATTACACCCTCATTATGCTTTTTACACTCTCTTGCAAAGGCTATGCAGCTGAGCATTGCGGAGATGGGAATAAAGGTGCCCTCTTTAAGGCAAAGAAGGGACTGCCTTAGCTTTCCTAAAAATCTGTAATGTAAAAGAAGCTCATCATCTTCTTTTCCCCATGGGTAAAACGCTCTGTTAAATGGGTCAGAGCCGCCTGTAAGCCCTGCCTCATCTCCATAATACAAACAAGGGAAACCTGGCAGCATATACTGCAAAATGGAAAGTGTTTTAAGCAGATTTTTCCCATGCTCATACTCTTTTTTTGTGAAAGTGAGTTTTGAGAGCATTTCACGTGATTTATTCTCTACACCGTCTACTACAAGGTGTGTTATCGCCCTTGCGGTATCGTGTGTGCCAATGTGGTTCATAAGAGAGTTTATAACTTCTATAGGGTAGTTTTCAAAAAGTGTTACAACGCTTTCCATAAACTCCTCTGCATTGCCGTACCGCATAAAGTTTAGCATAGCATCCTTTAACGGGTAGTTCATAACACTGTCAAGCTGTCCGCCTAACAAATAGCGGCGGCGCTTGCCGTAGCTCATTTTATTAGAGGCATCTTCCCACACCTCGCCAATAATAAAGTGATTTGGATTTTCGTTTTTTACCCGCTCGTAAAGCTTGTCAAGAAATAAGTCTGTAAGCTCGTCCGCCACATCAAGCCGCCAGCCCGAAACTCCAATGTCCAGCCACCTTTTTAGCACACCATTTTCACCCGTTATAAATCTTAGGTACGATGGGTTGTCCTCGTCAATCTCTGGCAGAGTTTTTATACCCCACCAGCATTTGTATTTTCCGTTTTCGGTGAATGTGTACCAATCATAATAAAGACTTTTTTTATCGTTATATGCTCCGCCGCTGCCGTAACGCTTTTCTTTATTAAAATAAATACTATCAGAGCCAGTATGACTAAAAACCCCGTCAAGAATAATTTTTATTCCATACTCTGCTGCCTTTTCGCACAAGCGTTTTAACGAGGCGGTGTCACCTAGCATGGGGTCAACTTTTAGATAGTCAGCCGTGTTATAACGGTGGTTAGAATGTGCCTCGAAAATAGGGTTTAAATATATTACTGTAACCGAAAGAGATTTAAGATACAAAAGTTTTTCAGAGATACCGTCAAGGTCGCCAAGGTAATAGTCGTTGTTAAGAATTTCACCCTTTTCGTCTGGCTGCCAAACCATAGGTTCATCAGGGGTTTTATGAATTACTCTGTCTTTTGGGACGTTTTCTTTTTTATTGCCAGAGCTGAAGAACCTGTCTGGAAAGATTTGATACATAGTGCCGCCTAAAACCCAGTCAGGCGTTTTAAGAGAGCGGTCATATACGGTTTGCTGCCACTCACTTCCAGAGGGTGAAAACTTGCCTATGCCGCTTTTTTTAAGAAAGATTTTGCTTATTCCAAAGGGAGTTTCGTATTCAAAGTGATAAAAGTAAATGCCTTTTGTAGGAAACGGGTATTCTCCTTGCCACCATTCGCTTGTTTCATTGTCTGAAAGGCCGCTCCATGTTAGATTAATCTTTTGAATTTGCGACTCATCTCTTCTTACAATCAAATATGCCCCGCTGCATGAGAATGAGCGGGGTATTTTTATTGAGAAGCGAACATTTTCGCCTGAAGGCACAGCACCAAACTTAGATTTATAGCTTAAATCTCTGGAGTTATAAGGACAAAACATAGTTATTTCTCGTAGCCGTTAGGGTTATTTTTTTGCCA
>DASRNG010000107.1:0-9693 GCA_035647555.1 Oscillospiraceae bacterium
TACCGTTTTAAACGCACGTCTTCTGTGTGATATTTTAAGGTCCCTTCCAGCAGAGCGTGTACAGATTGAAATAGATGAGCATAACCTTTGCCGCATTACGTCGGGAGATGCTGACTTTTCACTTATAGGAATTTCTGCAGATGATTATCCAGAGCTTCCCTCTGTAAGCGGCGGTTATATGCTTAGCATAAAACAATCTATATTAAAAGAAATGATAAGGCAAACTATCTTTGCAGTTTCAACAAGTGACACTAAACTTGTTCATAAAGGAATAAAATTTGAAGCAGAGAAAGGCAAACTTAGGCTTATTGCTGTTGATGGTTTTCGTTTAGCAATAAGAAACGAGCCTATAAACTATAACGGTAAAGAGGTTTCTTTTGTAATTCCATCTAAAACTCTTTCAGAAATTATGCGCCTGCCTTGTGATGAAGATGAAGATATAACTCTTAATGTAGGAAAACGCATAGTTGTTTTTGAAATAGGCGGTTACTGCCTTGTTTCACGCCTTTTAGAGGGTGAATTTTTAAAGTATCAATCTACAATTCCCTCATCTTGTTCTACAACGGCAACCTTAAAACTTAGATTATTTACTGAAAGTATTGAAAGGGCCTCTCTTGTTATCTCTAATAAAAATAAAAGCCCTGTTCGCTGTATATTTGATGAAGATTTAATAAAAGTTTCAAGCACTACGGCGCTTGGCTCTGTAAACGATAAAATACCCGCAAAAATTGAGGGTAAGAGGCTTGAAATTGGGTTTAACAACACATATTTGCTCGATGCTCTTAAAGTTTGCGATACAGATGAAATAAAGATAGAGCTTAATAGTCAAGTTTCCCCCATTATTATAAAGCCTCTTGAGGGTGATTCTTTCTTATTCTTAGTTCTTCCCGTAAGGCTAAAGGCAAAATAGTATGAAATATAAAAAGATAAAAGTTAAAATAGCCGAAAAAAAAGAAAAAACATTTTTACTCACTACCGATTTCATAAAGCTTGACAGCCTGTTAAAGGCTGTCAGTGTTGTGAATACAGGCGGCCATGCAAAAATGGTAATAACAGATGGTGAAGTTAAAGTTAATGGAGAAGTTTGTTTACTAAGAGGAAAAAAGTTAAGAGACGGCGATACAGTAGAATATGGAATAGAAAAATACAACATTAAAAAAGATGGTAGTTAACAATTTAACATTAATGCAGTATAGGAACATTGAAAATTTAAATATAGATTTTTCTCATAACCTAAATATAATATGTGGTAAAAACGCACAAGGCAAAACTAATATTATTGAAAGTATTTGGCTTTTAACGGGTTATAAAAGTTTTAGAGGCGGTAAAGATAGCGACATTATAATGTTTGGTAAAGATATTGCAAAAATAAAAGCACAGTACCAAACAAGTATTAGAAAAATTGTTAGTGAAATAACGCTTTCAGACAAGCGCCGAGCATATAAAAACGGAGTTTTATTAAATTCTCCGTCAATTCTTGTGGGTGAGTTTCCTGTAACTATCTTTTCTCCTACTCATTTGTCTTTAATTAAAGACGGTCCTGCAGAAAGGCGAAAGTTTTTAGATATTTCCTTATGCCAGCTAAGCCCTAGTTACAGAGAATTTGTAAAAAAATATAGATATGCACTAGCTCAAAGAAATGTGCTGCTTAAAGATTTGCAATATAATTCACTTCTTTATGATACTCTTGAAATATGGGAAATGCAGCTTGCCTTATATGGGGCAAAAATTATTTATAAGCGATTAAAATATATTGATTATCTTAAAAAGTTTTCAGAAAATGTTTATAACGGTATTTGTGGTGGTACTGAAAAATTTAATATAAAATATGATTTTGCAAGTTGTAATGAAAAAAGCATTAAAACTGAAGATGAAATAAGGCAGCTTCTTATAAATATGCTAAAAAACACACGAAAAAATGATATTATCTTAAAGTCAACAGGAGTAGGCCCGCACAGAGATGACCTTTGTATTTTTATAAACGGTAAAAGCGCAAGAACTTTTGGCTCACAGGGGCAGCAGCGCTCAGCGGCTCTTTCCCTTAAACTTGGCGAAACAGAAGTTATAAAAGAAATAACAAATGAAAGCCCGCTTGTGCTTCTTGATGATGTAATGAGCGAGTTAGATTATAAAAGACAAGACTATATTTTTAATAAAATAAAAGATTATCAAGTAATTATAACAACGTGTGAGCTTTCAGGAGAGATAGAAAAACATGAGGGGAAAAGATTTAAGATAGAAAACGGGGGACTTATAAAGTAATGTATATTCATATAGGCTATTTGACTATGGCAAGAGATAAAGATATTGTAGGAATTTTTGATATGGATATTACAACAGTGCAAAAATCAACGAGAGATTTTTTAAGGTCCTGTGAAAAAAATAAAAAGATTGTTAGTGTTTCGGAGGAATTACCAAAAACATTTATTATATGTAAAAGTAAAAACATTGATAAAACATATATTTCACCTATTGCAGCGGGCACTATTGAAAAAAGGCTTGCTAAAGAATATAAATAAAACAGCTATAGTAAACGGAGGCTTTGTAATTGAACGAAAAAAATATCAATAAAGAAATTATTGAAGAGCTTGATAGCGAAATGGATACCACTGTAAAAAAAGCATATGATGCAAGTGCTATACAAGTTCTTGAGGGGCTTGAGGCGGTAAGAAAAAGGCCTGGAATGTATATAGGCTCTACAGGCCCTAGGGGACTTCACCACCTTGTTTATGAGATTATTGATAACTCAATAGATGAGGCTCTTGCAGGCTTTTGTACGCATATTGACGTTAGAATTTTGCCGGATAATATTATAGAGGTAAAAGATAACGGCAGAGGAATACCAGTAGGTATAACACAGCAGTATGGACTGCCTGCTGTTACAATTGTACTTACACGGCTGCACGCTGGGGGAAAGTTTGGCGGCAGCGGTTACAAGGTTTCTGGAGGGCTGCATGGTGTTGGGTCATCTGTAGTAAACGCATTATCTGAATGGTTTGAGGTTGAGGTTTCTCAAAATGGCCATGTGCATTACCAGCGTTTTGAAAAAGGTGAGCCAGTAACAGAGCTTGAAATAACAGGAGATACAGAAAAAGTTGGTACTCTTATTCGTTTTAAGGCTGATAGAGATGTTTTTACAGAAACAACAGAATATGAATATGAAATTATCCAAAAAAGAATACGTGAACAAGCATTCTTAAATGGCGGGCTATCCATTTCTCTTAAAGATGAAAGGGATAGTGAAAATATTAAAGAAGAAAATTTTAAGTATGACGGCGGACTTAGGAGTTTTGCTGAATATATAACTTCAAATAGAGGGCTTTCCCCTCTTCATACTGAAACTATACACTTTATGTCAAGCTATGGCGAAAGAAGCGTTGAGATAGCTATGATTTATAATAATAGCTATAACGAGATTATATTAAGCTTTGCTAATAATGTAAGAACTATTGACGGCGGCACGCATGAAACAGGATTTAAGACGGCACTTACAAGAGTATTTAATGACTATGGCAGAAAATACGGCATACTTAAAGAGGCTGATAAAAACCTTTCAGGAGATGATGTTAGAGAGGGACTTACGGTAATTATAAGTGTAAAACTTACAGATGCACAGTTTGAGGGTCAAACAAAAGGAAAGCTTGGAAACACTGATATGGCACAGTTAGTTTCACAAACTCTTTATAACAAGCTGATGACTTATTTTGAAGAAAATCCAAGCGTTGCAAAAGCAATATTTAACAAGGCTTTAGATGCTTTCAGGGCGCGTGAGGCAGCAAGAAAAGCAAGGGAAAATGCAAGAAGAAAATCAGCACTTGAAAATAACTCACTTCCTGGCAAGCTTGCGGACTGTACAGAGAAAGACCCCTCTAAAACAGAAATATTTATCGTTGAGGGTGACTCTGCAGGGGGCTCTGCTAAAGAGGGCAGGGACCGTACAATTCAAGCTATTTTACCACTGTGGGGAAAAATGCTTAATGTTGAAAAATCAAGGCTTGATAAAGTTATTGGTAATGAAAAGTTAATGCCTGTTGTAACGGCACTTGGCACTGGCATAGGTGAGGATTTTGATTTATCAAAGCTAAGATATAATAAAATAGTAATAATGGCAGACGCCGACGTTGACGGACTGCACATTAGAACATTATTTTTAACTTTCTTTTTCAGGTATATGAGAACACTTATTGACGAGGGTCATATATATATTGCCCAGCCACCCCTTTATAAAATAAGCAAAGGTAAAAAGTATGAATATGCTTTTTCAGATGAGGAAAGGGACAGACTTGTTGAGGAATTTGGCGGAAAGTGCGATATACAGCGATATAAAGGTCTTGGTGAGATGGACTCAAACCAACTTTGGGATACAACAATGAGCCCAGAAACACGCACAATTTTAAGAGTAACTGTTGAAGATGCCGTAGAGGCAGACGAAACTTTTTCAATACTTATGGGTGACAAGGTTGAGCCAAGACGAGAGTTTATTGAGAAAAATGCAAAGTATGCTAAAAATCTTGATGTTTAGGGGTGAGATACATGGATAATATAAGAAATGATAATAATATGGAAAATACTATAAATACAAACGAAAACGAAAAGATTATAAATATTGAAATTAATGACGAAATGAAAAAGTCATACCTTGAATATTCAATGTCTGTAATAATATCACGTGCTCTCCCCGATGTAAGAGACGGGTTAAAGCCCGTACACAGGCGCACTCTTTATACAATGTATGAAAATAACCTTACGCCGGATAAAGCATATAGAAAATGCGCTGATACCGTAGGCTCTGTTTTAGGAAGATACCACCCGCACGGTGACGCCTCTGTATACGACGCTATGGTACGTTTGGCACAAAACTTTAGAATAAGATATATGCTAATAGACGGGCATGGAAACTTTGGTTCTGTTGACGGTGACCCGCCAGCGGCATACCGTTATACAGAGTCAAGAATGAGTAAAATTGCAGTTGAAATGCTAACAGACATAGAAAAAGATACGGTAGATTTTACGCCGAACTATGATGACAGATTAAAAGAGCCTACTGTTTTACCGTCACGCTTTCCTAATTTATTAGTCAATGGTTCATCTGGTATTGCAGTTGGAATGGCAACGAACATTCCACCTCACAATATGGGTGAAGTTGTAGACGGTTTATGTTATTTGATAGATAACCCTGGGGCAGAGCTTGACGAGCTTATGCAGTTTATAAAAGGACCAGACTTTCCAACGGCTGGCACTATTATGGGTAAAAGCGGCATAAGGGCGGCATATGCTACAGGCAGGGGAAAAGTTGTTGTACGTGCAAAGGCAGAAATTGTTGAGGATAAAAACGGCAGGTTTAAAATTATAGTTACCGAAATTCCCTATTTAGTAAATAAATCAAAGCTTATTGAATCAATAGCAGACCTTGTAAGAGATAAGAGAATAGAGGGTATATCTGATATAAATGACTATTCCTCTAACAGAACAGGCATGCAAATTGACATTGACTTAAAACGTGATGCAAATCCGCAAGTTGTACTTAATAGGCTTTATACTTACACACAAATGCAAACAACATTTGGGGTAATTATGCTTGCTATTGTGGACGGCGAGCCTAAAGTTCTTACACTTAAAGAAGTTTTACAGCATTATATTGACTATCAATGTGAAATTATCATAAGACGCACAAAGTATGACCTTAAAAAAGCTCAGGAAAGGGCGCATATACTTGAGGGTCTTTTAATTGCGTTAGATTTTATTGATGAAGTTATTAAAATTCTTAGAAATTCTCCTGACCAAACTACAGGTAAAGAAAGACTTATAGAGCGTTTTGGACTTGACGATATACAAGCACAAGCGATAGTTCAAATGCGTCTTGGGCAGCTTACAGGTATGGAAAGGTCTAAAATAGAGGAAGAAGTTAAAACTTTAAAAGAGAAAATTGAAGGATTCCTTGAAATTTTAGGCTCACGAGACATTGTTCTTGACATAATAAAAACAGAAGTTAGAGCAATATCTGACAAGTATAACGATGAAAGGCGCACTAATATAGAAGCTGTTAGCGGTGAAGTGGATATAGAAGACCTTATACCTGAAGAAACTTGCGTATTCACATATACCACAATGGGTTATATAAAAAGGCAGGATATGGACGAATATAAACTGCAACGGCGTGGCGGCAGAGGCATTAAAGGCATGACCCGCCGTGAGGATGACGTTGCAGAAACAATGTTTATGTGCTCTACTCATGAGTTTGTTATGTTCTTTACCACGAAAGGCAGAACGTACAGGCTAAAGGGCTATGAAATACCAGAGGGCAGCAGAACGAGCAGAGGAATTAATATAGTAAATATTTTACCTCTTGAACAAGGTGAAAAAGTATCTGCTATGATTAGAGTCCCAGAAATTGAGGACGAAAGATACCTTTGCATGGTTACACGTAAAGGTATTATAAAAAGAACGGCGCTTGACGCATATAAAAATGTAAGAAAAACAG
Organism: Oscillospiraceae bacterium; assembly: GCA_035647555.1. Lineage (GTDB taxonomy): Bacteria > Bacillota > Clostridia > Oscillospirales > Acutalibacteraceae > DTU089. The sequence continues at coordinate 6,482 of DASRNG010000107.1, forward strand.
GTGTTATCGCCATTAATCTTGATGATGATGACGAGCTTGCATGGGTTAAGCTTACAGATGGTGATAGTGACCTGCTTGTTGCAACAAAAAAAGGCATGAGTATACGCTTTAGTGAAAAAGATTGCCGCCCCATAGGCAGAACGGCAAGAGGAGTAAAAGCAATTACATTAGCACCAGGTGATGAAGTAGTAGGAATGTCTGTACTGCGTGAAGACGGCAAAGTTTTAACAGTTAGTGAAACTGGGTTTGGCAGAAGAAGTGACGAGAGCAATTACAGACGTCAGTCAAGGGCTGGTAAAGGCCTTATAAATTATAGAACGAAAAAATACGGTGATGTAGCAGCTATTAGAGTGGTAGATAGTGACGATGATGTTATAATTATTTCAACAGATGGAATAATTATAAGAATACCCGCTATGGATATAAGAGAATGTGCAAGGCCCTCAAAAGGTGTTATCGTTATGAATGTAAACGAGGGTGAAAAAGTAGCAACACTTTCACGAATATCGGAAAAAGAGATAGAAACAGATACAGATACAGAAGAAACGGAAATTGACACTGAAGAAGAAGTCGAAACAGACACTGAAACTGAAGTAGAAGATGAAGCGGAAATTGACACTGAAGAAAAAGCCGAAACAGACACAAAGGAAGATGTTTAATAAGGCAAAAAGTAATGCTTAAACGGAGGAATTGTGATGGGGAATACTGACGATAAGTTTAACTCTGAGGAACAAAAAGAAAAGGAAAATAAGGAAAAAGAAAAAGAGATACAGGAAGATGAAAATCTTCCTGAAAGCGAAAACTTAAAAAGTCCTGACGAGGTTATTTCGGATGAAAATGAAATAATGGACAGCATCGAAAATAATTCTTCCGATATAGAGGTAAATAACGAGAAAAAGCCTTTTTATAAAAATAAAAAAACGCTTATAATAATTTCATCTATACTTGCTGTGCTTGTTTTAATTGTAGGGATTAGTGCCGTGGTTTATGTAAAGTTAAAGCTTAGTAAACTTGGTAATGAATACGAGGAAACCCCATGGACGGGAGACGAAATTGCAGAGGAGATTGACTTTTCTACGATAGATGCAGATTTGAACTCCACAGGGTTTAAGGAAAGTATTAAAGAATGGGCAACAAACGGCGGAGAAATAATGTCAAGTGAAAATGTTATTAATATTTTAATTTTAGGATATGACAGTAGAAGTAATAAATTTTCGGGCAATACTGATGCTATTATGCTCCTTAGCCTTAATACAAAGACAAAAACAATAACACTTTCATCTATTTTAAGAGACACATATGTTTATTATGAAACAAAGGGCGGGTCTTCTGGCCATACAAAGATAAATGCGCTTTGCAGCATTGGCGGCACAAGGCTACTTATGGATACAATTGGAACCCACTTTAAGGTTAAAGTTGATAAATATGTTGCCGTAAACTTTGCATCATTTGAAAGTATTATAGATGAAATTGGCGGGGTTGATGTGCCCGTTCAAAAGTATGAGGCAAATTACTTTAATTTATCAAATAAAAAGGACCCTATAACAACACACGGAGACAGTGTTCACCTTAATGGCTTTCAGGCACTAGGTTTTTGCAGAATGAGAAAGTGTGATGCTGACGGAGATGTAAGCCGCACAAGGCGCCAGCAAACTGTTATAAAAGCTATTATAAAAAAGACATCGTCTGCATCAGTCACAAAATTAGATAACTACCTTGATATATTGCTGCCTTATGTAACTACGAATATTAAGGACCACGAAATTATTTCTTTGGGAACAAGAGCACTGCTTATGAAGTGGTATAACTATAATATTCAAAGCATGCAAATCCCAACAGAGGAATCAAGGTATGGCTATTCAGGCTCAACATGGATATGGGCTGTTGACTTTCCGCTTGCGGCGCAAGCACTTCAAAAAGCAATATACGACAGAACGAATATAGAGCTTAAAGAGGGCAGAAAAACGATTATTGACAGACTTCATGGCTGGGATAAAGGAACAGGCAGCAGCTCTGCTTTGGCAAAACCATCAACCACTTCGCAAAAGACAGAAAACAAAACAACAACGGCAGCTGTGATTACTACAACAGAAAACGCTGGGGATACTACAACTGAGCCTAAAACTACCAATGTGCCAATTGAAAGTAGTACTGAAAGAGAGACAACAACTACTACAGAGCAGCCTGTAACCACAACTACAGAGCCTGAAACTAAAGATGTGGCGGCATAAAGGATATGAAAAAGAAAAACACAAACCCTGAAAGGGTTATAAAAAGAAAAAGCTATTACGGTTTTGCAAAAAAATATCCCGGAAGTGTCCTTGGCTCTTACCTTATAGGAGATAGCTTAAAGGTAAAACGCAGTGAAACAGTTAAAAAGGTACTGGGTGCAGTTATTCTTCTTTTAATTTTTGCAGCGGCATATATAGTGGCTTCAGCAGCACTTATAATTTCTAAAACAATTATATAAAACAAAAAAGCAGCGGTTAGTTTTTAGCTAACCGCTGCATATTTTTATATTTTAGACTGACTGTTGTTTATAGAAAAGCTCGTCTATTAAAGCGTACCCTTCAGATTGCTCTATTACCCTTTTACTATCAAGGAAAGGTTTTGCAATTCTATAAAACTTTGAGCTTTCGTTCACTTTTTCATTAATTTCGTGAGATATGAGGTTGCGCTCATGCTTGGCATTTTTGATAGACTGTTTTATGCGTGCAGCCTCGCTTTTATTCTTGTTATCTTTTGCAGCATAATAGGCTTTATAAAGCCCGTCAATCTCTGCTTCTTTAGCATCTTCATTTTCAAATAAGCCAGTAAAGACTGATTCATCAAATTCATCAAAGCCACCTGAGTAATGTTTTAAGATGCCCTTTTTACTATTGAGCCTTGCTTTTGTTAAAGCTATACGTTGTTTCCTAATAGCCTTTTCCTCGGGTGTAGTGTTTGGCAAAGCTTTAGCAGCATCAAGCTCTGATTTGTCAATATTAGCAAAATTTTGAAGACCCATATTAAATACTTCTTTTGCATCATCTAATTGTGCAGCAAATACAGGAGTGTTAAATTTCTCTATCTCCTCAACAACAAGACCTGCAATTTCTATATCTTCGTTGCTTTCAATAGATTTTCTGTACTGCTTTCTACCCAATTTTTTCAGATTTGAATCAATAGTAACAGGAGTTTGAAGTGCAATGCCTTTAGAGCCTGTTATAATT
>DASRNG010000108.1:0-26332 GCA_035647555.1 Oscillospiraceae bacterium
AAAGGTAGATGAACTATTAAAGCAAAACATAGGCATAGGCATTCCCACCACGCTTTCGCCTGACGATTTTACACCAAGATGTAAGCATATAATAGAAACAGCGCTTATAATGGGCAAAAGCAGCAGGTTTGGAAGTGCTGGGACACAGCAGCTTTTAGTAGCTATTTTAAGAGAGCCGCAAAGCGCAGGTTGCCGTTTTTTAATGCAGCTTGGAATTTCGCCGTATGATATGATTACAAAGCTTTCAAAGGGCATTAATAGCACTCAGTCGTCAAAACAAAAGTCTGGCGAAAAAGAGGGGAGTGGAGACTTAGGCACGCTTTCACAGTTTGGCAGAGATTTAACAAAATGTGCTGAAGATGGAAAGATAGACCCCGTAATAGGCAGGCATAGAGAAATTCAAAGAGTTATAGAAATTCTTAGCAGGCGCACGAAAAACAACCCTTGCCTTATAGGCGAGCCGGGCGTTGGAAAGACGGCTATTGCAGAGGGGCTTGCCCTGAAAATATCAGAGGGTGAAATACCAGAGCTTTTAAAAGGCAAACGAGTGTTTTCTCTTGACCTTACGGGCATGGTAGCGGGCACGAAATATAGGGGCGACTTTGAGGAACGCATAAAAAGCGTGATAGATGAAGTTACAAACTCTGATGATATTATTTTGTTCATAGATGAAATTCACAACCTTGTGGGGGCAGGCTCTGCAGAGGGTGCTATAGATGCGGCAAATATTCTAAAACCATCACTCGCAAGGGGAGATTTGCAGGTAATAGGCGCAACAACGATTACTGAATATAGAAAGTATATTGAAAAAGATGCTGCTCTTGAAAGAAGATTTCAGCCCGTTCAAGTTGATGAGCCAACTGAAGATGAGTCTATCTTAATATTAAAAGGTTTACGCCCAAAATATGAGGAGCACCACAAAGTTCGTATACCTGACGAAACAATCGAATCAGCAGTAAAACTTAGTGCGCGCTATATAGGAGACAGATATTTACCAGACAAGGCAATAGACATTATAGATGAGGCGTCTTCTAAGGTAAGACTAAGAGCATTTACACCGCCAAAAGAGCTAAAAGAGCTTGAATTAGAAATAAAAAAGATAAGCGAGGAAAAATCAGCGGCAGTAGGCTCACAAAGCTTTGAGGAAGCGGCATCTTTACGAGATAAGGAGAAAGAGCTTACAAAGGAGTATAACGAGAAAAAACAGTTTTGGCACGATTCTGCCTCAAATTATGTAGGAGAAGTAACGGCAGACGAAGTAGCAACAGTTGTTGCAGAGTGGACGAAAATCCCCGTTGTGCAAATAACTATGGAAGAAAGTAAAAGGCTTCTTAGTATGGAAGAAGAATTAAAGAAAAGAATTGTGGGGCAGGAAAGAGGCGTTAAGGCTGTTTCAAAGGCAATAAGAAGGGGCAGGGCAGGGCTTAAAGACCCTAAAAGACCAATTGGCTCATTTATGTTTTTAGGTCCCACAGGAGTTGGCAAAACAGAGCTTTCAAAGGCACTTGCAGAGTCTATGTTCGGCAATGAAAATGCGATGATAAGAATAGATATGTCCGAGTATATGGAAAAACACTCTGTTTCAAGGCTTATAGGCTCACCACCCGGCTATGTTGGTTACGACGAGGGAGGACAGCTAACAGAAAAAATCAGAAGAAATGCCTATTCTGTAGTGCTGTTTGACGAAATAGAAAAAGCACACCCCGATGTATTTAACATTCTTTTGCAAATTCTTGAGGACGGAATTTTAACCGACTCACAAGGCAGAAGAGTAGACTTCAAAAACTGCATAATAATAATGACTTCAAACGCAGGTGCCTCACTTATAACAGATAAGAAAATAGAATTAGGATTTTCAGATACGGCAGAGGACAGCAGCTATGAAAGCCGTGAGAAAAAGATATCAGAAGCGGTAACAGCGGAGCTTAAAAAGCTGTTTAAGCCAGAGTTTCTTAACAGACTTGATGATGTAATCGTATTTAATTCACTTAAAAAGAATGATATTGAGAAAATTACAAAAAAACTACTTGAAACGCTTAAAAAACGTGTAGCAGAAATGGATATTGACGTCTCATTTACAGATGCTGTGGTAGAAAAAATTGCAGACGAAGGATTTGACCCAGTTTATGGCGCAAGGCCGCTAAGGCGTGCCATTCAATCAAAGCTTGAGGACCATATGTCTGAAATGCTGCTTGACAACAAGCTTGAAGCGGGCAAAAGCTATATCTGTGACATCACAAAAGATGGAAAGGTAGAAGTTACTCCAGTTGCCAAAGAGGCTTTAACGGCTCAGTAGGCTTAAAATATATCCCCATATTTCAAATGACTGAAATATGGGGATATTGTTTTTTGTAAAAAGGCTATATTAAAGCTATGTTATGCCTTTGTAAAAGTTCTTCAAAATTCTTATAGTATATTTTTTCCGCCTCAGTATTGTCGTAAAGAATGCTGCCGAGCATTTCGATTTCATTTTTTATGTTCCATATAGGATAATCAGTTCCAAATAAAACACGAGAGGGAGAAAATGCATCAATAAGCTCCCGAATTTCTTTAGGCGGCAGAAAGGACTGAGTGCTTGAAGTGTCCACATATATGCCGCAATCTGAAAGCTGTTTCGCACAGTCGCCCCACTCAGACCAGCCGCCAAAATGAGCGGCTATAAAGGCTTGGTTCGGAAAGGCTTTGCACATATTGAGTATTCTTTTTGGCTTTGAAAAATCTGTTCTTTTGTCGCCTGCGTGAATTAGTATAGGCAGCCTTCCATTTATTATCTCATATATCTTAAGAGCCTTTTCACCGTCTGCATAAAACTTTTGAAAGTCAGGGTGAAGCTTAAAGCCATGAAGCCCTAAAGATATTGCTTTTTCTATATGCCCCTCTATGTCCTTTTCGCTACTGTGAGGGTGGAGTGTGGCAAACCCGTAAAACTTGCCTTTATAAGTGTTAATAGTTTTATGGATAAAGGAGTTAATAGAGTCTACCTGTAAAGCATTTGTTGCTACAGAATGCACAAGGCACTGCGACACACCTGCCTTTTCACATGCGTTTATAAGAGTGTTTACCTTACCATCATACTCTGGCTTTAGGTCATAAAAATCTCCCACGCCCAAAGAGGCCCTCAGGGCTATTTTATCGGGGTATATGTGTGTATGTGCATCAATTATTTTCATTTTTATTTGCCTTTGCATAGTCACAGTATATAGCAATTTCACACTTGTCACAGTGGGCTTTTCTTGCAGTGCAAGTTTCACGCCCGAAAAGCACCATTCTGTGGCTAAAGTCATTACTTTCGTGAGGGGGGAGTATCTTTCTAAGCGCCATTTCAACCTTTTCTGGCACCTTAGTATCCACAAGCCCTATCCTGTTTGTAATACGAATTAAATGAGTATCACAAACCACAGCAGGCTTGTTATACACATCTCCAACAATTATGTTTGCTGTTTTTCTGCCAACACCAGGCAGTTTAATAAGCTCCTCAATCGTGTCAGGAAGAACACCGTTATATTCATCTCTTAACATTGCCGCCATGCCTACAATATCTCTTGCTTTTGTGCGGTAAAATCCGCATGAGTGTACAAACTTTTCAACTTCTGCTATGTCAGCATTTGCATAGTCGTCAAGAGTTTTATAGCGCCTAAATAATGCAGGTGTAATTTTATTAACACGAGCGTCTGTACACTGTGCAGAAAGCCGTGTGGCAACAAGAAGCTCAAAAGGTGTGTCTGCATTAATAGAGCAGATTGAGTGAGGGTATTTTTTCTTTAGTGCTTCAATAATATGTAATGCTTTTTGTTTTTTAGTCATTAGTCAAAATATATTGTCTTTCCTGTTTTTGCAGACTCATAAATAGCGTTTACTATGCGCACACTTTTAATTGCTTCAAGCGGCATTATTTGAGGCTCTCTCCCGTCTTTTACAGCAGATATAATATCCTCTACCATAGAGGTATGCCCTGTGCAAAGTGTTGGGTCAAGAGCGGCAGCAGCGCTGTTTCCTGAGTAATTAGCTTTCATCTCGCCCTCTTCGCTCTCAGGGGCGCCCTCACGCTTCCAAAGCAAGATAGTATCACCGTCACACTCAATAGAGCCTTTTGTGCCGTATAGCTTAACACCTGTGTTAAGACCAGGATACGCATTTGTTGTGCTTACAAAAGTTGCAGCAGAGCCAGACTTGAATTTAATAAGAGAGGCTGTAAAGTCCTCTGTGTCAATCTTATGCGCATAAATTCCCATAAGGGAAGTAATACTTTCAATGTCACCCATGAGCCACTGCATAATGTCAACGGTATGAACAGCCTGATTCATAAGTGAGCCGCCGCCGTCCATTTCCCACGTGCCTCTCCAGCCGCCGTCATCATAATACTTTTGTGTGCGGTGCCATTTCACTTCAAAGTCGCCATAATAAATGTTGCCAAACTCGCCTTTTGCTATTGCCTCTCTAATGGGCTTCATATTTGCGTTGTTGCGGTTTTGATGGACAACACCAGCGATTTTCCCTGTTTTTACTCGTGCCTTTTCTATTTCCATTGCTGCTGGGACGGTAATATCAATCGGCTTTTCAATGAGTATATTTTTGCCAGCTTCCAGTGCCTCTACGGCAAGTTTTGCATGGTCACCACTTGGAACGGCGATACTGACAATATCAATATCAGGGTTTTTGAGCATTTCGGTAAAATCTGTGTACGTGAGAACATCAGGGTAAAGCTCTTTTGCATCTTCTAATTTTTCGGGAATTAGGTCACACACAGCAATTAAATCTGCATTTTCAGAATTATGTGCTACTTTTGCATGAGATTTCCCCACTCCAAGCCCTACTACCGCATAACCAATTTTTTTTGACATTTTAACTCCTCCTATTATATTAATACTATATTTATTTTGTAGTTTTTATAATAAAACTAAATATTACTTAGAAAATTTGTTATCGAAAACTTCAATATCTGTCGTAAGGTCTACAAAGCTTATAGCGCCCCTGCTACCAAAACTGCCTATAAATTCGTTATTATGAATTTTAATGCGGTGATGAGGTGCATTCGTATGATTTCCAATGGCGGGTGCATAGCCATAGCCATAAAATTTACAGTTTTTTATCTCAATATCACAACAAACAGTTTCGTCAGGCTTAAAATCAATGAGTTTTCCGTCTTTATTAACAATAGGACCATAACTTCCTGTTTTTGCAAAGTCAAGCTGTATTTGCTCACCATTTTCAGCCGTTGAGGAATAAGAATTTTCAAACACGCAGTTATCAATTACAACATTTTTGCTTGAGTTTATCTCAATATAATGCCACAAACAGCCGTTTTTAAAAGTACAGTTTTTAATAACAATATCTTTAGCGTGGCAAGTGTTAAGAAGTGTTGTGCAGATTTCTATTTCACTGTTACCGTCAAAAGTAGCACCATCTATTAGCACGTTCTCACATGCCGTATAGCCGCCATCATCAGGGTCTGTGTGATTTGCAAGTATGTATCTTTGCGGCGTATCCTCGTCAAAACGAAGTAAAGCCGCACCTTTTTCAAAGTATAAACTTTGGTTTGAATAGAAAATCAAACACGCCATTGTTTTATATATTCCAGAGGGAAAGAAAAGCTCGCCGCCGTTTTTTATGTAGTCAAGCGCATTTTGAAGTACACTCGTATCGTCAGCGGCAGCATCGCCCATGGCGTTAAAATCCCTTTTTACATCAAGCATAACTTCTCCTAATCAAACGTGCTTTCCTTAGGCTTTGATTCACAGTAAATGCACCTATATGTGCGGCTTTCTTTATCAGTAAGCTTAAAAACGTGCGGCAGTTCCTGCTCGATAGAGGTTATACAGCGTGGATTACTACAAAAAATAACATTTGTAACTTTCTCTGGCAGCGCAAGCCGCTTTTTCTCAATTACTTTTCCGTTTCTAATATAGCTTATTGTAATATCAGGGTCAATATAGCCAAGCACATCAAGTTTTAAGTCAATTAGTGAGTCAATTTTTATAACATCTTTTCTGCCGCGCTTTTTGCTTGATGCATTTTTAATTATAGCAATCTGGCAGTTAAGCTTTTCTAGATTTAGCACTTGGTATATGTCCATGCTTTTACCAGCTCTTACATGGTCTAATACAATGCCGTTTTGAATAGAGTCAATAATCATTTAATCTACCTCCAAAAGCATAAGTATAAGCGCCATACGCATATATTTGCCGTTTTCCACCTGCTTAAAATAGCAAGCTCTGCTGTCATTATCAACTTCAGTAGTAATTTCATTAACTCGTGGCAGTGGGTGCATTATAGAAAGGTCTGATTTTGCGCTTTGGAGTTTTTGAGATGTTAAAACATAGCTGTCTTTAAGTCGAATATAGTCTGCCTCGTTAAAGAAACGCTCCTTTTGCACTCTTGTCATATAAAGTATGTCAAGCTCTGGCATAGCCTTTTCAAGCAAAGTGGTTTCCTTATAGCTAATTTTCCGCTTAGCAAGCACATTACTTTTCATGTATTCAGGAAGCTTTAGCTCTTTTGGTGAGATAAGAACGAACTTAATATTTTCATAGCGTGATAAAGCTAAAATAAGCGAATGAACCGTTCTGCCAAACTTTAAGTCACCGCACAAACCTATTGTAAGGTTGTTGAAAGAGCCTTTTTCTCGTTTTATTGTCAACAAGTCTGCAAGAGTTTGTGTGGGGTGATTGTGTCCGCCGTCACCTGCGTTTATAACGGGGATACCAGCCTTTTGTGAGGCAACAAGGGGAGCGCCCTCTTTTGGGTGGCGCATAGCAATAATATCTGCATAGTAGCCTACAACTTTAGCCGTATCGGCTACGCTTTCTCCTTTGGAGGCAGAGCTGCTCCCTGTTTCAGAAAAACCGAGACAATTTCCCCCAAGCTCAAGCATTGCAGCTTCAAAACTAAGCCTTGTCCGAGTAGATGGCTCAAAAAAGAGGGTGGCAAGCTTTTTGCCTTTACACTTGTCGCTGTATATTTCGGGTCTTTCTATTATATCTTCTGCTGTATTTATGAGCGTGTCAATCTCATTTATGCTAAGGTCAAGTATATCAATCAAGTGTCGCACAGTACCACACCTCCCGCTTATTTTTCAATCCATGATTCGTCTGACGGGTTGTCCCTAAACGCTATAAGCTGGCGAATATTTTTCTCCTCTATATAACCCTCATTAGCGGCAGTTTCTGCCACTACATCAAAGTCTGTAAGGCTAAAGTTCTTTACATTAGCTTGAGCCAATCTGTCAAGCCCTTTTTGCATTTTGTATGTGAATATAGACGCAATCCCAAGAACATCTGCTCCTGCCTCACGAAGTATTTCAACAACGCTTATAACACTGCCGCCCGTTGAGATAAGGTCCTCAATAACAACAACTTTTTGCCCTTTTTGCAGTTTGCCCTCTATCTGATTTTCTCTGCCATGGTCCTTTGTGCCAGAGCGCACATAGCCCATGGGAATACCTAATATATGAGCAGTAATAGCGGCGTGTGCTATGCCTGCTGTGCTTGTGCCCATTAGCATTTCACAGTCGGGGTAGTGCTTTTTTATAAGTTCTGCAAGAGCATTTTCTACATTGTTTCTCACATCTAAATCACTAAGAGTTAGCCTGTTATCGCAGTATACGGGGCTTTTTATGCCGCTTGCCCATGTAAAAGGCTCGCTTGGTCTGAAGAAAACAGCGCCTATTTTTAGTAAATCCTTTGCAATTTGTTTTTCCATATCTTTCTCCTTTTTACTGTAGTGTTTTCTCTTTATTTGTTTTGAATATAATTGATTTTAACACATAAACAGTTGTAAATGTGATTAATATACCCATTGTAACGTCCGTTAAAAAGTGTGCGCCAACAACAAGCCTTGAAAGTGAAACGGCAAAAGCAAAAAGCCATGAAATGAGAAATAGCTTTACATCATGCTTTTTAAGAGAGCTGAAAACCTTTGGAAGCCCCATGATAAGGAAAAGAAGTGTAGCTTGATTGGCATGACCTGAGGGGAATGAGTAGTTTTTTGTTTTCCCTTGTGGAATATACCAAGGTGAAAAGTTTGAAAAATCGTCTATTTTCAGCATATCACGTGGACGAGTACGCCCCCAAACGGACTTTATTAAGTCAATGCCTAATCCGGAAATAGCAAAAGCTAATACGCCAAATACTGAAAATCTTTTAAGAGAGCTTAAATACTTTTCTGGTATACGTTTGCCAAAAACGAGTGAAAGCACAGTGAAAACAACTGCAAAAAGTATTTCGATAGGTGTTCTAAAATCGTTTTTAGGCAAGAAATGAGAGCCGAATTTCGTCGTCATAAATACAAAGCCAGCAAGGCAAACAACGCCGAAAAACACTTTCCATATAACACTTAGCGTCTTGCTTATATTTTTTGGTTTGCCATAGAAGAATACTGTTCCGAAAAGGGGTATTGTAAGGTACGGCGGAAACTCCCCAATTTTATTAAAGATACTTCCAAATAGACTATCAGGCGAGTAAATAGCCTTACTAATTTGCTCGTCATAAAATGTGCCTATTATAAGCAAAGCTCCAAAAAAACAATAGAATAAAATGATTAAGACTTTGTTTTTCTTGTTCATTCTTAGCACCCCCTTAAATAATATAGTTTTTATAATAACTTAGTCTACAAACTCTTTCACACATCTTTCATATGCTGCTACGGGGTCTTTCGCCTGTGTTATCGGTCTGCCCACAACTATATAGTCAGAGCCTGTTTTCTTCGCTTTTTCAGGTGTCATTACTCTAACTTGGTCGCCTATGTCACCGTCGGCAAAGCGTATGCCCGGTGTTACAGTTACAAATCCACTGCCGCATATAAGCTTTACACCAGCCGCTTCAAGCGGAGAGCATACGACACCGTCAAGCCCGGCCTCTGCCGCATTTTTAGCATAATGAGCAACAACCTTTTCAATTGGCTTCTCTATTAAAAGTTCTTCTTTCATTCGTGTTTCATCTGTAGAGGTTAGCTGTGTTACGGCAATAAGCAGCGGCCTTGTACCGTCTTTACGAGTAAGCCCAAGAAGTGCCGCCTCCATCATAGCCTTTGTTCCTGCGGCGTGCAGGTTACACATATCAACATCAAGTGATGATAAAACAGCCATAGCTTTTTTTACGGTATTCGGAATATCGTGAAGCTTTAAGTCAAGAAATATTTTATGCCCCCTTGCTTTGATTTCTCTAACAATAGAGGGACCCTCTGCATAAAAAAGCTCCATACCGATTTTTACAAATGGCTTTCTTCCTGAAAAGAGGTCAAGAAAATCAAAGACCTCTGTCTTACTGCTAAAATCACATGCTACTATAACATCTTTACCCATTGTGCGCTCCTCCTATTATATCTTTTAAGCTTTTTATATCATATTTATTCATAACTTTTGGCAAATCTTCAATAATTTCTTTTGAGGCATACGGATTTATAAGGTTTGCCGCACCAACCTGTACAGCCACGGCCCCTGCGAGCATAAGCTCTATAACATCTTGTGCCGAGCTTACACCACCCATGCCTATTATAGGGATTTTAACCGCCTCATAAACCTGATACACCATTCTAACTGCAACAGGTAAAATAGCAGGCCCTGAAAAGCCGCCCATTTTATTTGCCACAACAGGTTTTTTCGTTTTAAGGTCTATTTTCATACCTAAAAGAGTGTTTATAAGGCTAATTCCGTCTGCACCACCATCTTCACACGCTTTTGCTATTGCGGCAATGTCAGTTACATTTGGGCTAAGCTTTATTACAACAGGCTTTGTGGTTACCTTTTTAACTGCCTTTGTCACTTCAAACACGCTTTTTTCAGATGTTCCAAAACTCATGCCGCCATGCTCCACATTGGGGCAGCTTACGTTGACCTCAATTATTCCAACTTGTGCGCTTTCATCTATAAGCTCACAGCAGTAAACAAACTCATCAATAGAAAAGCCACTAATGTTTGCTATAACGGGTTTATTAAAACACTCTTTAAGCTTTGGCAACTCGTTAGATATAACTTTTTCAATACCGGGGTTTTGCAGCCCAACAGAGTTTATCATGCCAGAGGTACACTCTGCAATTCTTGGGGTAGGGTTGCCAAACCGTGGATTTCTTGTTGTACCCTTAAATGAGAATGAGCCTAATATATTTATATCATAAAACTCTGAAAATTCATACCCATAGCCAAATGTGCCGCTTGCAGGAATAACAGGGTTAGAAAGCTCTACGCCGCAAAGCGTTACGCTTGTGTCTACCATATAATTTCCTCCTTTAAAAGCACGGGACCTTCTTTGCATATTCGTTTATCCCCATATTTAGTTTTGCAGCTACAGCCCATACAAGCTCCAAATCCGCAGCCCATACGCTCCTCAAAGCTAAATTGCCCGCTTTTATCACAGGCGGAGTATACAGCCTTTAGCATTGGCTCTGGGCCGCAGGTATAAAAGTATGTATAAAAGTCTACTAAAGGCAGTGCGTCTGTAACAAAACCATGTGTTCCATAAGAACCGTCTGCCGTTGTTACAAAAGTTTTAGCACCAAGTGCGCTAAATTCGTTTTCATAAAAAACTTCATCTTTACTATTAAATCCAATAATAACTTTTACATCTTTACCCTCATTTATTAACTTTTTTGCAAGCGCATACAAAGGGGGAACGCCTACTCCGCCGCCTATAATAAGAGGGGAGTTGCCGCTTTTTGAAGTGTCAAAACCATTTCCAAGCCCTACAAGCATATCAAGCTTGCTGTTTTCTTTGAGGGTTGATAAATACTCTGTACCATCGCCCACAACCTTGTAAACTATGGTGATAGAGTTTGTATCATAATCGCAAACTGAAATAGGGCGGCGAAGATAAAAGCCGTCAAGCAAGATATTTATAAACTGCCCTGGACGAGAAAGGGCAGAGGTATCGCCCGCAAGCCTCATCTCATAAATATCTTTTGCTATCTTTTTGTTATGCGAAATATTGTAAAGTCCTTTAGTCATCATTACTCCTTATCGGCATCAATAGTAGAAATCATTAGGGTTTGCTCCTCAAGCACGTCAAGCAGCACCCGTACAGTGTCAAGAGCGGTAAACATGGTTATATTATTTTCTACTGCACACTGCCTTATATAATGACCGTCTGTTTCGGTATTAATGTTGCCAAGGTCCCTAGTGTTTATAACATATGTTACGTACCCCTGACGCATAGAGTCAAGAATTTCTTCACTGCCCTCACTGATTTTAGCCTTTTCTCTTGTTCTTATACCATGTTTTTTCAAAAAGTTTGCAGTGCCTGCTGTAGCCTCAATGTTAAAGCCAAGGTTATAAAATCTCCGTATGAGAGGCAAAGCCTCCTTTTTATCCCTATCTGCTATAGTAACTAATATTGTACCATAGTTTACAACACTCATGCCAGATGAGCGCAGCGCTTTGTATAAAGCACGGGTAAGCGTGTTGTCGTACCCTATAGCCTCACCCGTTGACTTCATTTCAGGTGAGAGGTAAGCGTCAAGCCCACGAAGTTTTGAAAACGAGAAAGCAGGCGCTTTTACATACCAGCGCTCTCTTTCTTTTGGATAAATCTCTGTAATTCCCTGCTCTTTTAAGCTAATGCCAAGTATAACGAGTGTTGCAATATCACCTAACGAATAGCCCGTTGCCTTTGATACGAACGGAACAGTTCTTGACGAGCGTGGGTTAGCCTCAATTACAAATACATTTTCGTCTTCATCTACAACAAACTGTATATTGTAAAGCCCTATAATGCCAATTCCAAGCCCAAGCCGTTTTGTATAATCAAGAATTTTATCTTTCACATTGTCAGACAAACTAAACGTAGGGTAAACGCTTATACTGTCACCAGAGTGAATACCAGTTTTCTCAACATGCTCCATAATCCCCGGCACAAAAACATCTGTGCCGTCACAAACAGCGTCCACCTCACACTCTTTACCGCAAATGTATTTATCTACAAGCACAGGCTTGTCCTCATCTATTTCAACAGCAGTTTTAAGGTATATTTTTAGTGACTCCTCGTTAGATACCATTTGCATTGCCCTGCCGCCTAAAACATAGCTCGGCCTTACAAGAACGGGGTACCCAATTTCAGTAGCCGCCTTTATACCGTCCTCAATATTAGTTACAGCCGTTCCTTTCGGCTGCGGTATGCAAAGCTCTGACATAACCTTTTCAAACGAATCCCGATTTTCCGCCTTTTCAATAGCGGCAACATCAGTCCCTATTATCTTTACACCACGCTTCATAAGCGGCTCTGCAAGGTTTATTGCCGTTTGCCCTCCTAATGAGGCTATAACACCCTCTGGCTGTTCAAGGTTTACAATGTTCATAACATCTTCAACAGTGAGCGGCTCAAAATACAGCTTGTCACTCGTTGTATGGTCTGTTGAAACGGTTTCAGGGTTGTTATTTATAATAATAGCCTCATATCCGCACTGCCTAATTGTCATAACGGCATGTACGGTTGAATAGTCAAACTCTATTCCTTGCCCAATTCTAATAGGTCCAGAGCCAAGAACTATTACCTTCTTTTTATCGCTTCTTATAGACTCATTTTCCTCTTCATAAGTAGAGTAAAAGTATGATACATAGCTGCCAAACTCTGCTGCACAGGCGTCAATCATTTTATAAATAGGGGAGATGCCGCGGCTTAGCCTAAAGTTATAAACCTCGTCCTCTGTGCTGCCCCAAAGCTTTGCTATGTACATATCAGAAAAGCCCATTTTTTTAGACTTTAGAAGCATTTTTTCATCAAAGCAGCAAGCAGAAAGCTCTTTTTCGCAGTCAACAATCTTTTTTATCTTTTCAAGAAACAGCATATCCATTTGTGTAGAGTTGCAAATAATACCTAAATCCACACCGTTTCTAATAAGCTGGGTTACTGCAAATATTCTGTCATCTCTGCCGTCTTCTATATACTCTAAAAGCTCTTTGTTGCTGCTTGAGGCAAATTTTGGCATATAAAGGTGGCACACACCTATTTCAAGCGAGCGCACAGCTTTTAGAAACGCTTCTTCAAGAGTTCTGCCAATGCTCATAACCTCTCCCGTTGCTTTCATTTGTGTAGAAAGCTTGTTAGAGGCTGAAACAAATTTATCAAAAGGAAAGCGTGACATCTTAGCCACAACATAATCAATAGCAGGCTCACAGCAAGCAGGAATGCCTGAAAGCATAATATCCCTTAATGTCATTCCTATAGCTATTTTTGCTGAAACACGAGCTATAGGGTAGCCGCTTGCCTTAGAGGCAAGGGCAGATGAGCGTGAAACCCTTGGGTTTACCTCTATAAGATAGTATTTGAAAGATTGCGGGTCTAAGGCATACTGAACGTTGCAGCCGCCCTCTATTTTAAGCTCTCTTATAATTTTAAGAGCGCTTTCTTTTAGCATGTTATACTCTTTGCTTGTGAGCGTTTGGGCAGGTGCTACCACAACGCTGTCACCCGTATGCACGCCCACAGGGTCAACATTTTCCATGCTGCAAACGGTTATTGCCGTGTCCTCTTTATCTCTTATTACCTCAAACTCTATTTCCTTATAGCCTTTAATACTTTTTTCTACAAGTACTTGTTTTACAGGAGAAAGTTTAAGTGCGTTTTTCATAATGTCAAGCAGCTCTTGCTCATCATTTGCAAAGCCGCCGCCCGTGCCGCCAAGCGTAAAAGCAGGGCGAAGCACAACGGGGTAGCCAATTTCTTTAGCCGCCTTAATAGCGCCCTCTATAGAGTAGGTGATTTTAGATGCTATAACAGGCTCTCCAAGTTTTTCGCAAAGCTCTTTGAACTTTTCTCTATCCTCTGCCCTGTCAATACTGTCAGCAGGAGTGCCCAAAAGCTCCACTCCGCACTCTTTTAGAACGCCCTTTCTGTAAAGCTGCATAGCAAGATTAAGCCCCGTTTGCCCTCCAATACCTGGTATTATAGCGTCAGGGCGCTCAAACCTTAAAATCTTTGCCACATATTCAAGAGTTAAAGGCTCCATATATATTTTGTCTGCCATTATAGAGTCCGTCATAATAGTAGCAGGGTTAGAGTTTATAAGTATAACCTCATAACCCTCCTCTTTAAGGGCTATGCAAGCTTGTGTACCAGCATAGTCAAACTCTGCTGCTTGACCAATTACAATAGGTCCAGAGCCAATTACGAGTATTTTTTTCAAATCTGTTCTTTTAGGCATTTTCATTAGCCCCCTTAGCACTGTCTAAAAATTTGTCAAGCATAAAAGCTGCTTTGTTTGAAAAAGGAGATACATTATAGTAATGAAGCATTCCGAAAACTTTATCGTTTTCTGAAATTATTCCCTCAACTGTATTGTCAATTATGTTTTTGTAGGCTACTTTTAGCCCTGTGTTTTCAATAGATTTTTCATCTATTGTGCTTTCATGGCTTTGATTAGCTGTTTCTATTTTACCTGTTAAAAGATTTAATATAGGGTGATTGCTGCCAAAATGTCCAAACGGGAGTTTTATTATCTTAGCATCATATGCTTTTGCAAGCACAAGGCAGCCAAGTCCTATACCGAAAAGCGGGTACTTGCCTTTAAGGGCTTTAGCAAGGCTTACAACTTCAAGAATATCTTTCACCTCTCCAGGGCCGTTAGAAATTAAAACACCGTCAGGAGCAAATTCGGAAATGGCATTGGCGGTTGTGTCAAAAGGCACTACTGTTACGTTACAACCTTGCAAGTTAAGGCTTTTTATTGTGCTAAGCCTTACGCCGCAGTCAACCACTACAATGTTAAGAGTGTGGTTTGAAGTTCTTGAGTACCATTTTTTCTTGCAGCTTACTTTGCAAACATGGTCGTGCGGTATGGGCGTATTTTTTATCTCTAAAACGGCTTTTTCCGTTGGAGTTTCTGCGTCTGTTATAACGCCTCTTATAAAACCATTGTCCCGCACGTGCTTTGCAAGCTTTCTTGTGTCAATTCCCGTTATACCGGGTACAGAGTCCTCGTCTAAAATTTCAGATAGCGTTTTAGTCGTTCTAAAGTTGCTTGGAAAGTCGTTATAATCTCTAACGATAAGACCACCTAATGAAAGAGATTTACTTTCAAGGTCCTCATCTACAATTCCGCTATTTCCTATTAGCGGATAAGTCATTACAACAATTTTGCCAGCATACGCAGGGTCAGATATAATTTCCTGATACCCTACCATTGATGTATTAAAAACAACTTCACAAACACTCTCACCAAAGCTGCCAAAAGCCTGTCCGCAGTATTCGCTTCCGTCTTCCAGCACTAATTTTCTGGGTTTTAACTCCATATTATCCTCCCACCGAACATTGTCATTACACATTTTGCAAATACACTTTCGCCCAAAAAGGGAGTGCTTTTCCCTTTTGAGATAAGGCTATTTGCATCTATTTTATAGTTTTTACTTAAATCAAAAACAGTTAAGTTTGCCGCACTTCCTTTTATAAGAGAAGACCCAATACCAAACCTATTTTTCGGGTTTTCGTGCATAAGGCACAGAAGTTTCTCAAGCGGTAAAATACCCGTTTTAACAAGGTTTGTATAGCAAAGAGAGAAGGAAAGCTCAATACCCGTAACCCCCATACTACTGCCTAAAAGCCCTTTTGATTTTTCGGCGGCAGAGTGGGGCGCATGGTCTGTAGCTATCATATCAATAGTGCCGTCTAAAAGCCCCTCTAAAAGAGCTGTGCGGTCACTTTTGCCCCTTATAGGTGGGTTCATCTTAAAATTGCCGCTGTCTTTTAGCATAGTATCGTTAAGAAATAGGTAGTGCGGAGCCGTCTCAGACGTTATGTTAAGCCCCTGTTTTTTTGCATCTCTAATAAGCGCTACACTTTTTTTTGTTGAGACATGGCACACGTGATAGGCACAGTCTGCCTTTTTGAGAAGTCTTATGTCATTTTCAACGGCTTTCCATTCACTTTCAGAAGTAATGGCAGGTAAATTGTGCCGTCTTGCATAGTCGCAATCATTAATAACACCCTCACCGCCGTATGTAAGGTCCTCACAGTGTGCGATTATGGGCTTGTCAAGCTTTTTAGCGGTTTTCATAGCTTGTAGCATCAGCTCACTGTCATTTACACCTTTTCCATCGTCAGAAAAGCCTATAACAAAAGGCGCCATACTCTCCATATCTGATAACTGCTTACCGTCTTGCGAAACGGTGATAGCTCCTATAGGGTAAACTTCTATCATGGCATCTTTTTTTATAAGCTCTAATTCTATGTTAAGGTTACTAAGGCTATCAGGTACGGGGGAGAGGTTAGGCATAGCACAAACGCCTGTAAAACCGCCCTTTGCCGCCGCTAATGTGCCGCTTTTAATTGTTTCTTTATATGAAAAACCCGGCTCTCTAAGATGAACATGAGCGTCCAAGAGACCGGGAAATATATAACAATTGTTTAAATCATAAATTAAAGTGCCTTCTTCAGGGGAAACATACGGGGAAATATTTGAAATAACACCACTTTCAATAAAAACATCATTTTTAGAAAAGCAGCCGTTAAGGAAAACAAAAGCGTTTTTCAAAATGTATTTCAACCCTACACCTCCTTAACCTAAACGCTATATTAGCACATACAAAATACTATGTCAATACATTTTTTTACTTTTTTAGCTATTTAATTACATCTGCCACCCCATTTTGCTGCTACCTTGCCACCGCTTAAAATAGAAACAATGGTACAGCAGTTTGCACAGCCGCTGCAAGGGGTGCTTTTCATTTCCCAGTCATCTAAGTTTCCTTTTATTTCACGAAAAGATGTTTTGCCATGATTTTTTTCAACTGTCCTTTGTGCAATAATAGCAGCGCCCAAGGCACCCATAACATCATACTGCTTTGGAACGCTAACGGGCATATCAAGAGCCTTTTCAAATGCACGCTTAATACCGCTATTTGCAGCAACGCCTCCTTGAAATAAAACAGGACCTTCAATATTTTTGCCGCTTGCAAGGTTATTTAAATAGCCACGAACGAGTGCGTCGCAAAGACCTGAAAGTATATCCTCAATCTTTGCGCCCTCCTGCTGCCTGTGAATCATGTCAGACTCTGCAAAAACGGCACATTTGCCAGCAATCTTTACGGGGTTTTTCGCTTTTGCAGCAAGCTTGCCAATATCTGAAACGGGAATCCCAAGCCTTAGCGCCTGCCTGTCAAGAAACGAGCCAGTGCCAGCAGCGCACACTGTATTCATATTAAAATCAACGATACAGCCGTCTTTTAGAAAAATAATTTTCGAGTCCTGTCCACCTATTTCAAGAACTGTACGTGCGTTTTTATTAGTTATAAGAGCGGCAGTGCCGTGTGCGGTTATTTCATTTTTAACGGCATCTGCATTTACTATTGCCGCCGCTATTTTTCGTCCGCTGCCCGTTGCGCCAGCACCGCAAATTTTTATATTGTCATCTACATTTTCTAGTACGGCACTATACCCTTTAATCACACTTTTCATAGGTGAGCTTTCTGTTTTTAAGTAGACCTTGCTTACAATATTTTTGCTGCTATCCATTAGCACAAGCTTTGTGCTAACAGAGCCAACATCAATTCCGAGCCAAAGGTTTTGCATTTTAGCTTTTCGCCTCCAATAAATCATAAAACGCCTCAATACGTGTAACATAGCCAGACTCTCCCGATAATTCATCAAGCACAAGAGAAAGAAAAGGAAAGTTTTGCTCGCTTGACATATTAGAAAGAATTGTTGCCGCCGCAACTTCAGGCATACAGTTTAAAGGGTGCACCTGTATAATGCCGTCTACCGTGTCAGACCACATTGCGGCATACCCCACAGTTTGCCTTGCAAACCCGCCTATGCCTTTTGGTATGTGCGGCTTTGAGTACCATCGCCAGCCAAAAGGGGATAGAATAAGCTTATCTTTAAACCATTTGGTTATAGTTAAAGAGCGCTCACTATATGCACCCATATCGGCAAGCTGTTTTTGCAAATTAAAGTTTGCATCGCTATCTATTGTGGTGTAAATGTCACCCACAATGCCAACTGCAAGCACGTTTTGCCGCCCGCCCATATACCTATCAGCTTTTTCATAAGAAATATCAATAATTGTTAAAAGCTCATTAAAACTTTTAGCACTGCTTAAAAGGTCATATACACACTCCTCAAATGTATTAAAGTTTTTTCTATCTGCCTCGTTTTCAATAGTAGAGCGTACTAGAAGTAATCGGTTTTCAAGCTTATCAAGCATATGACAGCTTTTAGCCGCATCAAAAATAGGGGCAGCTATTTGAGAAAGGCTTTTATTTGACACTCTTTTTATTAAACTTAACATTTCTTTTAGCCCGTCTTTAGTAGGCTCTATTCGCAGCATATTAATAGGTATAGAGTTTTCTATAAAAGAAAGCTCTATCATTTGTGAAAAGCAGCCAAATAGGCACGGGCCGCTGCCGCCAAGAAACACCGCTGTATTTGCACCTTTTTCAGCTGCCTCTAAAAAGTTGCCAAGTATAATTTTAAGAGGCAGGCAGGCATCTGCTGGCGCATATCTGCTACCAAGTAAAACGGTGTTTTTCGTTGTTTTAGGCGGCATAACAAAAGGCACACCCCACTCATGCATTAAAACAGAAAGAAGAATTGAAAGACTGCCGAAGTTAGGAAAAGTAAATATCATACTGTTACCCTGTCCTTTATCATATCAATAAATGCCTCAAGGCGAGTGTCAAGGCCCGTTGCCGCTGTATGCTCATCAAGAGAAATCTCCATAAACGGCTTGCCGCTTAAAACACTTGTATATTTTTTTGTAAGCGGCACTATAAACGAGTCAGGGCCGCAGCCGAAAGCGGACAGATAAATATACCCGTCAATTTCATCTGTTTTAGCTTCACAAGCAGCAGCAAGCCCTGCCGCTTGTTTTCCCGTTATCCAAAACGGTGTGTCAGATAAAGCGTAAGACGCGGCAGTGGATAAAAAGTTGTTATCAAAACAAGATGAGGTAATAGAGCGAATGCCAAACTGTTTTAGTTTATCTTTTATATCCATATTCATTGACTTGTCATCAACTACATATTTGTGCCCTAAAAGGCATATGGAATACTGAAAATCATCACCGTCATTTTTAGCCTTTGAAATAGAGTCAAACACAACTTTTCTATCTTTGTATAAAAGTGTTTTATTTAAGGCTCTTTTTATATTAGCGGCACTTTCATTTAGTAAAAGCCCTGTATTTGCAAAAAAAGATTTGAAGTCTCCTGTAAACTCTGGGGAGATAATCTCTACATGAGGCTTTAATGCCGCTTTAAGCATTTCATTAACGCCAATTATTTTTGGACAGGTAAAGCTGCTTGTACCGCATTTTATAATTTTTGGAGAAAATATATAGTCTACTCCACAGTCAAGCAAACTTTTTGTGTGTGAGTGATATAGCTTTATAGGCAGGCAAGCCTCATCGCCGCATAAATAAATAGACTCTCCATTATGCTTTGAAAACACACATTCATGCCCAAGATTTTTCAAAAAATATGCCCATAAATCGCCGTATTCATAATAGTACAAAGCTTTTATTATCCCAATTTTCATACGTACCGCCCTTTTCATATGCTTTTATTATTTTAGGCAGATAATGAGAAAATCATTCAAGTATTTTTAATTTTTAAAAAAGAAACAAGCGGCAAAGGAAAAACCTTTATCGCTTGTTACATATATTTTTAGTTTAGCCGATTGTTAAAATTCTGTCTGCAAGTAGGTTTGCATGCTCTTGTATATGCGTTACCATTATAACAGTCTTTCCTTTAAGCTCTTTTTTTAATAATGAATTTATAAGGGAGGCTGTTTTTTTATCAAGCTCACGCAGCGGTTCATCAAGAAAGAAAACATCGCCGCCAAAGGCTAAAGCACGGGCTATGGCAAGCCGCCTTTTCATTCCGCCGCTAAGCTCATTTGGAAACTTATGTTTATCTTCATAAAGCCCCGTTCGTCTTAAAAAATGCTCTGCCTTTTCTTTGTCATCTGTTACGGCAAGAATGTTTCCAAGTGCATCATACCAAGGCAGTAGCCTGTTTTCTTGAAATATGAATGACTGCCTTAGCGTATCGTCCCTTTTAACTTCTCCAGAGTCTGGTAAAGTAAGACCGCTTGCTATTCGCAGCACCGTTGTTTTACCACAGCCAGAAGCGCCTAAAAGGCACACAAACTCACCTTTTGAAAAGGTAACGCTAAAGTTTTTTAGCACTTGCTTTCCATCAAAACTTTTTGAAACTCTGTCAAACTCAATCACAAGTCCGCCTCCTTTCATTTGCCTTAAAGGCAAAGAAAGCAAACAGCTTTTCTAAAAGAAAGCTAAGAGCTACAACAGCTACAGTCCAAGCAAAAAGCTTTGGAACCTCAAGGTAAATTTTAGAGTCATAAAGCCGCGCACCTATTCCAAAGTGCGGGTTGCATATAACCTCTGCCGCTGTGCCAGCTTTCCATGCCATGCCAAGGGCAGTTGCAGATGAGGACGAAAAGTGCGGCAAAACAGACGGTATATAAAGTTTTTTAATTTTATTTATTTTGCTCATGTTAAACGCACTTGCCATCTCTAAAAGGTTAGCATCTGTTTGCTGTATAGCAGTAATAAAACTGCCGCAAACAATAGGAGTTACAATTAAAATAGATGTGAAAACGGGTACATAGTCCCTATTTACCCAAACCATAAGCAGTATTATAAAAGAGGCTATGGGTGTAGCTTTTATAACAGTTAGTAAAGGGGATATAAAAGCTGCAATCCATTTTGAAAGCTTTGTGGCTACGGCTAAAACAACGCCAATGATAACCCCAAGGAAAAACCCAAGCAGAATTCTTAGCAGTGAGTAGCAAGAGGATACATAAAAATCTGCCGTTTTCATCATCGAAGTAAGCGTTTTTAATACTAAAATAGGGGAGGGGAGTAGTATCTCAGAGCCTATAAGAAAAGAGAAAAACTCCCACACGGCAAGCCAAACTACAGCTACCGATAGACTTCTTAAAAGCTTTTTAAGCTTTTCACTTTTCATTATTTTAGGTAATAGATATCATCCAAGGGCAGGCCACCGCCAATTAAAGCAGGGTTAAAGCCATTAAGAACCTTATAAAAATCAATAAGAGCTGTTTTCATTTCATTTCCTGTAATACATACCATGTTGCAGTTAGGAATAGCCGATTTTGCAATATCCTTTGCCATAATACCGTATGTATCTATAAGAGCAGCAGCATCTTCAATATTCCCGTTTACATAGTCAACAGATGACTTGTATTCATTAAGAAAGCTTTTTACAGCATCTTCATTTTCATTAATAAACTCTGTCCTTGCAGCAATAGCGCCCATAGTAAGCTCTGAAAGCCCTGCCTCTTTCCATTCTTTTGTAAGGTCAAGCGCAACTTTAAAGCCAATATCTTTAGAAACTAATGTGGTTACAAACGGCTCTGGCAAAATGCAAATATCATAGCTGCCCGAAGCTGCAAGAGACACAGCCTCTGTATGCTCTGCGGCATATGTAATTTCTATAGAAGTGTCTGTAAACAGTTTTTCAATAACAGCCTGTGCAGTAGACCCCTTGCCTGAGGCTATAATCTTTTTGCCTTTCAGGTCAGCTATGCTTTTAATAGAGTCGCCTTTTTCAAGCAGGTATAAAACGCCTAAGGTATTTACAGCTATTATTTGAATATCTGCCCCGCCTTTATTCTTTAAGGTGGCAGCAAGATTTGTGGGAACAGCTGCCATATCAAGAGAGCCATTAATAAGTTGCCCAGAGATAGCGTCTGGCGTGTTTTCAATTGAAAATACATATTTGTTTGCAGATTTATTTTCTTCATTCTGCTTCATAAGATATGCAGCGCCCATGCCAGTGGGGCCTTTGAGAACAGCTAATTTTATGGTTGTTTTTTCTGTTTTAGTGCCAGATGTGCTTGAGGTATCTTCGCCATTTCCACCGCACGAGGCGAGAGCGAATAGCATAGTCAGTGAGAGAATAAGACATAAGACTTTTTTCATTTTAATAATTCCTCCGTTAATAAATCCGATTTTACTTAGAAAATTCTTGTAAATTATACACCATTCATATAAAAAATGCAATCTTAACACCAAACAAAAAGATTTCTCTTGACGGCTTTTAACCCTTAAAGTATAATGTATGTAATATAAAGGAAAAGAGGGATTTTATGAGTTTAATAATGCGCTCTGATAAGCTTAAAAATGTACATTCTGATATTAGAGGCCCCGTTTTTGTAGAGGCAATGCGTATGCGTAAAGAGGGTATAGATGTAATGCGTCTTAACACAGGCAACCCTGCCACTTTTGGGTTTAAGATGCCTGACAGCGTGAGAAATGCACTTGTAAAAAATGCTGATGAGGCTGTGGCTTACTGTGACCTTAAAGGCATGCCAGACGCAAGAGAAGCTATATGCGAATACCACAAAAACAAAGGCATAAAAGATATTACACCTGACGATGTTTTTATAGGAAACGGTGTAAGTGAGCTCGTTACAATGGCACTTACAGCACTGCTTAACTATGGCGACGAGATACTTGTTCCCTCTCCCGATTATTCACTTTGGACAAATTCTGTGCACATAGCAGGTGCAAAGCCTGTCCATTATGTTTGCGATGAAGAGGCTCTTTGGTACCCAGATTTAGACGATATTAAATCAAAAATAACTTCAAAAACAAGGGCGCTTGTAATCATAAACCCCAACAACCCCACAGGTGCGCTTTATCCTAAAGAGCTGCTTTTAGAGCTTTTAGAGATAGCAAGAGAGCATAACCTTGTTGTATTTTCTGATGAAATTTATGACAGGCTTGTTATGGATGACCTAACACATATATCTACTGCAACGTTAGCACCAGACCTTCTTGTTATCACTATGAACGGGCTTTCAAAGTCACACATTATTTGCGGCTTTAGGTGCGGCTGGATGGTTTTAAGCGGCAAAAAAGAGGAGTCTAAAGATTTTGCAGCAGGGCTTGTTCAGCTTTGTGCTATGCGCCTTTGTGCCAACGCCTTGCAGCAGCTTGTTATTCCTGCGGCTCTTGCAGACCCTGAAAGCACAAGAGAGCTTATAACTCCAGGCGGCAGACTGTATGAGCAAAGAGAAGCGGCTTGCCGTGAGCTTGACAAGATAGACGGTATAAGCTACGTTAAAAACAGTGCCGCATTCTACCTATTCCCAAAACTTGATGTTAAAAAGTTTAATATTACAGATGACCAGCAGTTTGCAATGGACTATTTGCACAGTAAAAACGTTTTAATCATTCCTGGCAGAGGCTTTAGCTGGAGTGAGCCAGACCACTTCAGAATAGTAATGCTGCCAGAGCCAAAAGAGCTTGCAAAAGCTATGAGCGACCTTGGCGACTTTTTGTCAACCTATTGGCAGGAGTAAAAAACAATTAAATATATATCTGCCACAGGTTTTTAATAAATTTGTGGCGGATTTTTTTACAAGTGAATATTTTACAGTGTAATTTCAAACTATATATAAGTAGTAAAAGAAAAAGGGTGGTGCAAAATGTCGGAGATTTATCTTGCGGGCGGATGTTTTTGGGGAACGGAAAAATATATTTCCTTAATTTGTGGTGTGGTGTCATCACAAGTAGGGTACGCAAATGGAAAAACAGAAAACCCAACATATGAAGATGTTTGCTATAGAAACACGGGGCATGCAGAGGCTGTTCATGTTATATATGATAAAGAAGTTTTACCTTTAGAGTTTTTGTTAGAGCTTTTCTATGACTCTATTGACCCTGTTTCCATAAACAGGCAAGGCGGCGACCATGGTGTGCAGTATAGAACAGGCATATACTATACAAATGGAAACGATTTGCCTATTATAGAAAGCTCTATAAACGAGCTTCAAAAGCATTATAAAGCACCCATTGCGATTGAAGTAGAAAGATTATACAACTTTTATCCAGCAGAAAAGCACCATCAAAAATACCTTGACAAAAATGAGGGCGGTTATTGCCATATCCCAAAATCAAAGTTTGAAAAAGTGGAAAAAGCAATTATAAATCCCGCAAACTATAAAAAAGCAGATGAAAATGAGCTTAAAAAGGCTTTAACCCCACTTCAATACGAGGTTACACAAAACAGTGCCACAGAGCCGCCATTTCGCAATGAGTTTTGGAACACCTTTGATAAGGGTATTTATGTAGATATAACAACAGGAGAGCCTCTTTTTTTCTCAAGTGATAAATATGAGTCTGGCTGCGGCTGGCCAAGCTTTACAAAGCCAATAGAGCCAAATGTAGTTAAAAACAGGCAAGACAACTCAATAGGTATGAGCAGAATAGAGGTTAAAAGCCGAAAGGGTGATGCCCATTTAGGTCACGTGTTTGATGATGGACCTAAAGACAAAGGCGGACTTCGTTACTGTATAAACAGTGCCGCTTTGCGCTTTATCCCTAAAGAGGATATGGAAAAAGAGGGTTATGGTTATCTATTAAAACTGCTTATATAATATAGCTTTATTTCCTATTAGGGGATATTAAGCAAAAGAAAGAGCGGTAACTTTTTACGGTTACCGCTCTTTTGTATAAAACACTTTTATTAAGCTTTGCCAAGGGCAATGTTTTCTATCATTTGATAGTCTGCTATCGTTAAATCAAAATCTGAAAGGTCAAGGTTTGCCGCTGTATAGTATGCACCCTCTAAGGTACTATGGGTATTTACTACATTGTTTACTAAAAATAGGTCTGCCGAGTCAACCACAGAGTCCCCGTTAACATCTCCCGGAACTACAACCTCTATACTATCATATGAACTGTCAGGGTGCAAAAATCTAATTTCACAACCTGTACCAGAAGGGTCATTTTCAGGCACCTTTGAACCATTTTTATATAAATCTAAATTGTCGTTTGCAAATTGAGAAAGCAAAGACTTTGCGGTAAACCCCTGTTTAGACCAAACAAATAAATAGCCGTCATTAACATCTAAATTTGTGCTAGCTTTAGACGCAAAATACACAAGAGAGTTTTCTACCGCATAATCCTTTGCCGCACTGCCCTCATGGCAAAATAAGACGAAATCTGGAACAAAGTGCGGTACGCCATAGTCATCTAAAATATAACCAAAGGCAAGCTCACCGATGTTTGCAGCACTAAGTGGAACAAACACGCTTTGCAGCAATGGGCAGTTAGTAAACGCATAGTCACCTATGGTTTCTACACTGCTTGGAATCTTTATGTTTTTAAGAGAGGAGCATTCAACAAACGCGGAAACCCCGATACTCGTCACACTTTTTGGTATTATGACGCTCACAAGAGAGGAGCATCCAGCAAACAACCCGTCTTCTATACTTGTCATACTGCTTGAAAGAGTTATGTTTGTAAGTGAAGTGCATCCAACAAAGGCAGCGAAACCGATATTTACCACGCTGTTTGGTATTATTATGTTTTCAAGAGATAAGCATTCAGCAAATGCTGTAACTCCAATACTTACTATACTGTTTGGTAGTATTATATTTGCAAGAGAATGGCAACCATAAAATGTATCATCTTCTATCCTTGTTACACTATTTGGTATTTCTATGCTCTCAAGCGATGAGCATTGAGCAAATGCGGCCTTTCCAATACTCGTTACACTGTTTGGAATTATAATGCTTGTAAGGGAATTACACATTTGAAATGCGGTATTTGCAACACATTTTGTACCAGAATTTATAGTATAAGAGCCTTCTATATTCTGCCCAGCTGCAATTAAGTGGTCACCTATATATAACACATCATTTTCCCAATTTGATAGGTTATCAAAATAACTACTGTTTGAAAATGCATTCTGCCCTATGCTCGTAACACTATCAGGAATTGTGATACTTGTAAGAGAATAGCAGTTGTAAAAAGCCCACTCCCCTATACTTATTACACCGTCAGGAATTATAATGCTTGCAAGAGAAGTACACCCAGAAAATGCAGAATTACCTATATTTGTTACGCTGTGCGGTATTACAATACTTGTAAGGGAGCACCATTCAAACGCATAGTCTCCTATACCTGTCACAGGAAGGCCGTCAATCTCATCTGGTATTATAAGTTCTCCCTGTACATTTCTATCACAACTCGTAATAACAATCTCTGTATTATTAAGTTTTTCATAGGTGAAAGGAAAGTTATCATCTACATTCATAAACTCATAATTAATACCATTTTCATCAGCATAATTATGCGCAAAACTATCTTTAGAACAGTAAACAGTAAGAAGGTTGCATCTATCAAACGCACCGTCTCCTATGCTCGTTACGCTGTTTGGTATTGTGATGCTTTTAAGAGAACAGCACCAAGAGAAAGCACCCTCTCCAATATCAATTGTACTATCGGGGATTATAATGCTTGCAAGACGGTGACATTCAAGGAATGACCAGTCTCCAAAACTCACTACACTGTTGCCTATAATAACTTCTGTAAGTGATTCACACATAGCAAAAGCACCGCTGCCTATACTCGTTACGCT
>DASRNG010000109.1:0-3034 GCA_035647555.1 Oscillospiraceae bacterium
GAATATACCAGTGCTAAAAATTTTATCGAATGCAAATGCAAAAAATGTGGCTTGATTTGGAAAACAGCAGCTTCAGAATTGCTAAAAGGAACTGGTTGTCCATCTTGCCAAATTAAAGCTGTTGGAAAAGCTAAAAGCAAACAACACATTATTAAGACTTGGAGAGAAAAGAATCCAAATGGTAATAAATATCAGTGCGAAAAAGAAACTGGCATTAGCCGTGTTACTGTTTACAAATGGTGGGATTCATAGCATTTAGTAACCATGTTAGTGAAAAATAAAAAAGTTTTATTTTGTGGTAAAAGTTTTATTTTTAAAATGGTATCAAAAGATAACACTCGACCCACCAGCTTGAAGCTGGACACAATTCGCGCATTATAATTAGTGCGTGGTTTTTTATTTTATTCCCACGCCGGCACTGCATCTTTTTTGTCTGCCTTTTACAAAGAGCCTACCGTCAATTGAGAAAAATCAATTGATGGCGGGTTTATTTTATGGTAAAATAGCATTACACGTTATTTATAGATTAACTTAATTATTGAAAGAGAAAAATGAAGAATGAAAGAGATATATTTCAAATACGGTGAAAAAGAGATAAATTATTTAAAATCAAAAGATAAGCGGCTTTCAGATGCTATTGATAAAATAGGTCATATTTATAGGCCTTGCCAAGATGATTTGTTTTTAGCACTTATAAACAGCATAATAGGGCAGCAAATTTCTACCACCGCACACAATACAATTTGGAGTAGGGTTTGTGACTTGTTAGGTGAAGTTAATGCAGACACAATATGTAAAATTGATAGTGATAAACTTCAAAAATGCGGATTAACATTTCGTAAAGTTGGGTATATTAAAGATATTGCTAAAAAGGTGCAAAACGAAGAGTTTGATATTCAATCACTTTGGGATATGAGTGATAGAGAGGTTATTGCAAAGCTTATAACGCTTAAAGGAGTAGGTGTGTGGACGGCTGAAATGCTTATGATTTTTTGTATGCAGCGTCAGAATATTTTAAGTTTTGGCGACCTTGCTATACACAGAGGTTTACGTATACTTTATCACCATAGCAGTATAGATAAACATCTTTTTGAGAAATACCGCAAAAGATATAGCCCATACTGCACAGTAGCGAGCCTTTATATATGGGAAGTAGCTGGCGGGGCTATAGAGGGCATGAAAGATTATGCTATCAAATAGATTGTAAAAACTAAAGGCTAAAGTGCTATTAATATAAAAGTAACAATCTTATTAAAAAGAGGCATAACGCTTGAATATTGCTAAAGTTTGTTTTATAATGCCTGTATTGTCAATTTGTTAAAACATAAGGAAAGAGCTTATTAACTATGAAAAAATCAACCCGTATTTTGACGTATTTCTATTTTACTTTTTTTGGTGCAGTTTTTTTATCAAAAACCGTCAATGCCTATATTGACCCTGCAACTGCCTCGTACATCATTCAGATTACAGCGGCTTTTTTTATTACAATAGGCGTTCTTCTCAGCTCTTTTAGCACAAGGGTTAAAATGCTTTTCACAAAAATAAAAATGCAGCTTATGAAAGAGTACTATAGCCGTAGGGCAGCTACAAATAGTGTAGAAGGGGAAACAAAAGGCACTGCAACCACTTCATTATGGCACGATGAACGCTCTTTCCCTCAAAGGCTACTTTTTGCCCTCGTTTGCTCTTTAGCACTTACATTTACATTTATAATTTTTGGTTGTTATGACCTTATTATTGCTAACCGTGAAATGCTTGTTTTTGCTCTGGGCGATGTGTGGCTACCAATTTTTATTATTGGCTTTGTATCGTTTATTGTACTAACACTTTTATTTTCACTACTTAAAGGCAAGGTATTCAATATTGCTATCTCGTTTGCTGTAGGCATTTTAATTGCAGGGTATATTCAGGGTAACTTCTTAAACCTTAAACTAGGTCAGCTTACGGGCGAGGCTATTATGTGGCAGGACTATAAAGGTCATATGCTTTTAAATACTTTAATTTGGCTCGTTATTATATGTATTCCTATAATTATTTCTCACTTTAGTAAAATTATCTGGAAGTTTTTCTGCTCTCTATTGCCGTTATTGCTCGTAATAACGCAGCTAATATCCCTTGTAGTTTTACTGTTTGGCTCAACAAATTTGCCGCAAATAAAAGATGATGGGTATTTATCTGTTGACGGTATATATGAGTTTTCAGAAAAGGATAATATAATTGTAATAGTTTTGGATAGACTTGATGAATATTATATAAATGAAATAGTAAGAGAAGAGCCAAATTACTTTGATGATTTTGATGGCTTTACCCGTTACACAAACAATATGAACTACTACTGCAGAACTTATCCGTCTGTGATTAATATGCTGACGGGTAAGGTAACTTTTTATGAAATACCAGCAGGTAAATTTGCAGAAAAGGCTTACAAGGAGTCTACTTTTATTTCAGATATAAGAGAAAAGGGATTTACAACTAAATTTTATATGGAAAAACGCTATACTTTTACAGATATAAACCAGCTTTCGGGGCTTGCGGACAATATAGCGACTGAACAAACGAAAATAAAAAGAAGATTAGCTGTAGAACGTGTTCTTGAGTTATCAGCATTTGATATGCACCACACACAATGAAGCCATCGTTTTGGCTCACGACAGCAGATTTTGCAAATATAGTAGAAAAAGAAGTGTCTGCTGTACCATACGTTACGGATGATTATGCTTTTTATACAGACTTTAAAAATCAAGGTATAAGCTTACAGTCAGAGAAAGGCAACTTTGCTTATTATCACTTAAATGGCACTCATGCACCTTTAATGATAAATGAAAAAATAGAGGCAGTTAACGCCTCAAATACAACTACAATAAAACAAACAAAAGGCTGCTTTAATATTGTGCGTGAAATTATGTTGCAATTAAAAGAGAAAAATCTTTATAATGATGCGTGTATTATAGTTACAGGTGACCACGGTATATCAACAGATGTGCGTGAGGTTGACAGAGCTATTCTTACAGGGCTTTTTGTAAAAAGAAAAGGG
>DASRNG010000110.1:0-2064 GCA_035647555.1 Oscillospiraceae bacterium
AATATTTTCAGCAAGTTCTTCTTGTGTTAGGCGTTTATCAATACGCAGCGTTTTAATGTTCTTTGAAATTTTCGCCATAAAATAACCATCTCCCGTATTTTCTGTTTATGTCTTGCTAAGCTTTATTATACACGAAATTATAATAAAGTCACGCAACAATGTGTTGATTGTAAAATAAAATGGATATTTTCATTATTTAAGCCTATAAGATAAGAAAATCGGCAATAAAAATTGCCCTTAGCGTTAATCTAAGAGCAATAAACCTTGTCGGCTTTGCCGACTGGCAGGGGTGGCAGGATTTGAACCTACGGATGACGGAGTCAAAGTCCGTTGCCTTACCGCTTGGCTACACCCCTATAAAAACGCCAAATATCAAAAAAGGAGTGATATTTGACGTAGTCTTTTAGTGGGGTGGATGATCGGTTTCGAACCGACGACCTCCAGGGCCACAACCTGGCACTCTAACCAACTGAGCTACATCCACCACATGGCACGCTTGAAGGGACTCGAACCCCTGACCCACTGCTTAGAAGGCAGTTGCTCTATCCACCTGAGCTACAAGCGCATAAATGGAGCGGGTGATGGGAATTGAACCCACACGACCAGCTTGGAAGGCTGGGATTCTACCATTGAACTACACCCGCTTATACGGAACGTTTTATATTTTATCATAAGGCAAAATATAAGTCAATACAAAAAAGGTAAAACTATCACATTACCAATGTTATTTTTTAATATCTAAAAACTTTGCCGTAAAGCTTACAACAAAATCAACAATTGTATTCCGAAAATCTGGAAATAACATAACAACTGCAAAGTAAACAGCACCGCATATTGGAATTAGGAATATGGCATTAACATATGTGCCTAAGTAAGTTCTAAGTAAAAATGCCGTAGCCCCCATAACAGCAGAGGATATAATAACGGGATATGTAACCTTAAACATACTGAAAACATCAAACTTTAACACTGCTTTCATGAAGATTAAATGTAAAATTATTATCTGTAAACTTCCAAAAGACCTTACATAAATCAGGGTATTAAACCCGCTTCTTACTCCAAAAAAGCAAACAGGAACTATAAAAGCTAAATGCAAAAGCTGAACGGCAAGAGCAATTTTAGGTTTGCCCTTAGCTCGATATGCCTCACGGCTGAAAGTACCATATGTTGCAACAAGGGCGGTAGAAAGTCCCCAAATGCCGATAAACTCACTCGCTTCTAACCATTTGCTACCAAGAAGAATCAAGGTAATAATATCACTAAACATAAAAATACCAACACCCAAAGGAACGACTAATAAAGCGACATTTTTTTGAAAAGTGAAAAAGACTGATGTAAACTGTTTGTCATCATTTTGCACTCGAGATAAAGAGGAAAAGAGCACTGCAGTGGTAGCACTTGTAATTATTGCTAATATTCCCGTTACTGTGCTTTGCCCTGTTTTATAAAGTCCTGTATAATATTTACCTAAAATATTACTAACAATAAAAACATCTACCCATCCGCTTGCCCAAACGGTGAAAGTTTCAAATAAAGTCCAAATACTATAGGATAGCATTTCTTTTAGAAGCGAAAAGCTATAAAAAAGTTTGGGCTTCCATTCAGACTTTACGGTTAAAACAACCGCCTGTGCTAAATAACCAGAAATTGTACCGACTATAAGTGACCAGTAGCCAAACCCGAAAAAGGCAAGAGGAATAGTAACAACAAAAGGGACTATTGTCGAGACAAGCCTGTTTATGAATAATGTCTTAAAATCAAAATTTCTTCTATACAAAGAAGTTTGTATGGAGGAGAATGCCGTTAAAAATAAAGAAAGGCCAGCAACAGCTATGGGCGTGCCATAACCTTCATTCCCTACAAAAATTGCTATTTGGTCTTTAAAAACAACTAAAATAATCCAAAGAACGAAAGAAAGCCCTAAATTAGTCCAAAAGGCTACAGTAGTTCCTTTATAAAGTTCACTTTTCGATTTATATTCATGTTGTACTAAATATTTTTGAAAACCAGCAGTAGCAAACATATCACAAAAGCTAACTACCATATTCACAGTAGCAATAATAC
>DASRNG010000111.1:0-2261 GCA_035647555.1 Oscillospiraceae bacterium
CCTAAATTTCTTTCTTAATTTATCTAAATCCTCATTATCTACTAAATGCCTTTTATGAAGTTCCATTTATCACCTTATTGTTAATTTAATGTTTCGCCCCACCAACGCTAACATTCAGAGTCCGTCAACTCTCCCCTAGCCACGTTTTCTCCTAAAGTTCGTCAACTATCCATTCTTATTTGGTGGACTTGTAGGGAGTCGAACCCTAGTGTTATACAGTCCGTCTAGCGGCTCTATGTACAATCGAAACCTTTCCAAGCCCTTATCTTATTATCCTTGCACTTCCTCTATT
Organism: Oscillospiraceae bacterium; assembly: GCA_035647555.1. GTDB lineage: Bacteria > Bacillota > Clostridia > Oscillospirales > Acutalibacteraceae > DTU089. The sequence goes on from DASRNG010000111.1 coordinate 293, forward strand.
TTCTTTTGCAAGAAATGTTAGGTCTATTCCTAATATCTTGCTTATTTTTCCTACAATCTTGATATTTAGTCTATCCCTTGATACCATACAAGCTAGTGTTTCTTTATTTCCATATATCTCTTGCGACATTTCTGCTACAGAATAGCCACAATCTTTTATTATCTTAACTAATAGTTTGTTTGGCGGTATCATTTCTCTCCTAAAATGTATGTTATCGGTATTCTTAAAACCGCACACATCTTTTCTATATCTGCATATTTCCAATTCTCGTCTGTTTGGTGGTTAAGCATATAGTTTATGTTCTGTCTGCCATTCAAGTTCAGCTTATAAGCCACTTGGTCGTATGTAAGTCGCCTATTCTTTATCACTTTCTTGAATTTCTTGCCGTATATATTACTCATTTTTACCCTTTTGTCAAATTTGTTTTTACGAAAGTAGGCTTTGCGTGCGATTTCGGTATTATCATACCGTTTTTTTGTTTTGGAAATCCAACCTATCCCATATTTTACCTTTTACCATACTTTTTACACTTTGTCAAGTATTTTTTTACGAAATGGTGTTTCCTATGGCAGTTCTTACACAAATATTTCAACTCGTTTATCTGCTCGTTCCCAAAATGTCGGTACGTCAGGTGATGTACCTCTCCTTTTAATTCGATAAATTTCCCGCATTCCTCACACTTGCCCTGCGAACGCTCTATTACCAACGCCCTCCGCCTCGCCCAACGCTTGCTCTTTAGGTACTTCTTGTACTTTTCTTTGTCTTTCATACCAATACCTTACCAAAATTTTATCATTCTCGCAAGTTTTTACACTTTACCGCATTGTTTTTACCTTTTAGGAAGTTTTGTTAATTTGCTTGTTCTTTTTAAAATTATCCTTTTCAATGCCATTAGTTAATAGTGCTTTTTCTTTCCTTGACTTTTTATAAATAAAATTCTCTTTGCTGTTTAACTCTGTTTTTTACCTTTTAGAAAAATTTGGTTGGGTAAGAGAGTACCCCCGCCGTGAGTGGCTCATTGTCCGCATAGGGGGTAGGGGGTGCTTTATGGGGCTGTGGTATGGCCGTCATTGCTTGTTTGCGTTGTCATTGACTAATAACCCAATGACACAGAGAAACACGCCTTAAAAGCTAAATGAGAGCGTCAAAAAGTGATAGTACAATTATATAATGATATAGTGATTTGGTGGCGGTGTGTGGTGTGTGGTGTGTGGTGGCGGTGTGTGGTGTATGGTTGTGGCGGTGTGTGGTGCTATTTGCTAAGTATACAATATGCTTATTGCCTTGATGATATGCTATATACAGAAAGAATATTCTAATAAATTACAAAAAACTTTAATAAAACTATTGACATGTATGTCTTAATATGGTATAATTAATATAATGAAAGATAAGAAAAGGAGATAACAGAATGAAACATATCACATATGTGACAGAAAAAAGGATAAACGCCATTAAGAAAATTGATAGATATCAGCGTTCTATTTGCCAAAAAGTTGTTGTTTATGTTTTTGATAAGATTTTTTCTGATTGTGGTTACTATGGTGCAACACTAAAGGAGTTTGAGCAATATTTAGGCAAAAGAATTGATAATAAAAGGGAGAGTAAAATGTACTATATTCAAGGAATACACGGCATAGAGTATATGACTAATGGCAATGTGCGATATGTTGGAACGCACGATTTGAGCTATGTCAATATTGATGATTTTAATTTATTTGTTAAACAAGTGTATAACAGTTAGCAAAGGTGTGAGCCTTGTGGTAACTAAAAAAATGAGTTTACGGCGGCATCTCTAAAAACCGCCACCAACGCAAAAAGCGTAAAAATTATTATATATAACATAGGGAGGTTATAACAATGAAATTCAAAGCGACAAAGAAAGAAATGAGGGAAGGATACAACAAAATTATAAGTATAGGCTATTGCAATGCTCAAAATTTATTGAGGTATAAAAACCCGATTGCAT
>DASRNG010000112.1:0-5036 GCA_035647555.1 Oscillospiraceae bacterium
AGGTTATATTAATAATAATTATAGGGTTACACTAGAATACACTAAGACAACAGACTAAAAAGAAGAGACAAAAGATTAAAACAAGAATCTAAACAAAAAAACGCTAGGAACGTGATCCTAGCGTTTTTTTATAATTCCAGCCAAATAATCTTACAACAATACAAATCTGAGTTACTTTTGTACGTCAAAAAGCGTCAAATTGTTGACTGCTACGCAAACAACAATTTGACGCATTTTTTTAGTCCAGATAAAAAAACTTGACAATTCCGTACAGATACCGTACATTAAAACTAATGAACGGTAGTTAGCCTTTTCGTTGAAGAGGTTACTGTTCTTAAAAATCAAAATACAAGAGGAAAATCCTATGGGAAAAATGAACCTTTTGAAAGCCAATTGGGAAGGTAAAGTAGGCCAGACAGTTGGTGCAAAGTGGAAGAACAAATCCACAATCAGAACTTACACAAAACCGTCAAATCCAAACACCGCAGCTCAGCAGGGCGTTAGAGGTGTGTTTGCAGCAATGACTAGTTTTGTTGCAATGTTTGCAGACCAGATTAAATATCTCTCTGCACTCAACACAGCCGGACAGTCAGTTCGTAACGCAATCATCCAGGCTAACAAAGCACAGGTTATGGGAGCTGCTTTTGACAAGACAACTCTCCTCATCTCTAAGGGCGGATTGCAGAAAGTAGCTGGTGAAGCTGCAAACGCAACTACTGGAAAAATCACTGTAACTTGGACTAAACCAACAGCAACAAACTTTACAGCAAATGCGAAGTTGATTGCAGTTATGGTTCAGCCAGCAACAGGACTTGTAGAAGTTGCAGAGGCAACTGCCAACGCAGAAACACTCACAGGTAACATGACTTTCGAGAACGGTAGCGTAGACGTTTACGTTTACTACCTCGATAAGAGAGGTTCTAACAAGGTTGCTTCTGCAAGCGACTATATCTCTGTAACAGTTGCATAAGCAGCTAGGGGGTGACATATGAGTGAAATGCAGAAGAATGTCTGGAAGAACATACTCACCGCAGTTGTGGGTTTCTTAGGTGCTCTTATTGGTGCTATTTTTGGTGCTTAATAGGAGCATATGCAAGCTTGCTTATTTCTTGTAAATAAGCAAGCAAAAAAACTGCACTACCATTACCCAGGTGGTAGTGTAGTTTAAAATCAGAGGTGTATATCTTATGCAAAGGCAACTCTTTTAGAGTTGCCTTTTTTTATATCACGATATATTATTGTGCGTAGTGCGGACAGCACACAAATCTATTAAAAGGTGGTCTTATATGGCAATACAAAACTTTTTGAGTGGTGGCTATTATGGCAAATTAGGCGCAACCGTAGGACAGAGATGGAAGAACAAACGAACTATCAGAACTTACGTAAAGCCAGCCAATCCTAGAACAGAAGTTCAGCAAGCAAATAGAAACAGATTTGCGAACGCTGTAACTTTTGCACAAATGGGTTTACAGATGAATTATTATGCGACTGTATTTGATGATCCAAACTTCACACATTGGAATTACAGAATGAAAGTTGCACGGGAATTAAGAAATCAAGGACTTACAGGCCTTGACCTTATTCCACTTTATCCAACATCATTCGTACCGCCTACGCTTATACAAAGTATAACAATTGAAAGAGTACAGGGGCAAAAACATATTACATTTGCCGTAGAAAACTTAAACAGCAACACCGACCGTGTTTTGTCGCTTATGTTCGCAATCTATAATGAGAGCGATGTTTTTCTTGGTTACAAATTGTATCTTGGTTACTATTACGCAAGCAATCCAGGTTTCTTGGAAGTTGATGTCGATAGCGTAGCAGAAATCAATACACACTGTTTCGTAAGAGCAATTACAAACGATGACGTAAACAGTTCTGTAGATATGATAGCAAGTCCAAACCTCGAAGTCGGGGGAGTTAGCAAAGAAACCAGAGACTTCAACACTGCAATACGTGAAGTACAAAAGTTACCAGCCGGAATTAAAGTTATCTTTGAAGAAATGTGGAAAGAGTCACCTTCATTCAACGAAATTACAATCACGGCAAACTTTGTTTCTAACGGTAAAACTGCAACTGCAACTGCAACAAGAGTAAATCTTGCAAATGAAAATGGTTATTGTTCAGTGCTTATTCCGTTCGCAACTTCAGACAATCAACACTTACCAGCTTTCCCGAACAGTTCAAACTTTGTTATCAGCTCAGTAACCTTTGAGGGTTCTACTTGGCAATACACAAAATCAAACGACACAGTGCCATACAGTGACACAGACCTAACACGAACAATCAACGCCTCACCAACCTGGGACTCTTCAAGTACAGGCGATATCGCATTTACTATTCCATTTGGCGGAACAGTTGCAAGTGGTAGTCAGTCAATGCAGATGATTTGTAGCGGTCGTTTCGACAAGAGAAGTGCAATAGCACAAAACTTTAATTATGTAGGAGACGGTTCTAACCTTTCATTCATCTGTAGTGGCGAATATAAAAACTATCCTATGGCAACAAGTGGAGACAAAATCACTCTTCCAGCTATGCAGTTTATTTGTAACGGAGTTACTTATAATCTTGCAAGCCAAGATGTCAATTTACGAAACGCAATTAAAACAAGTTATTATATGCGTAGTAATGATGTCGGAAGGTACTTCTATAGAGACGGTGGCGGTAGCGTAGGCGAGGCCTTAATGTCTCTCACAATAAGTATCGATAATTTGAAAGTAGACACAGAGCCAACTTATGATAACAACTTTATATCACACGTAAACACAGTAGACGGTTTTGCTTGTAACCCTAACTATTGTCAAATGGAACTGGATAATACAGACCCGTCAGAAAGCATTATAAATATAATTGCTAACTTTGACGGAGCAGACCTCAGCGGAGATATAAACACAAGTTGTGCAGTTGTTCCAAATGAACCTGGTAATCAGTTTAATTATAAAGGAATTACTTATTACTTCCCTATCTTCCCAAGCACAATAGGTAGCTGGACAGTTTAAGTAAAAGCAAAAACAATCAGCAGCTTAAAACAAAAAGGCAGAACAAAAACACAAGTGTTTTTGATCTGCCTTTCTTTTTACAAGTTAGTGTTTTGTTTTATGTTTCTACCAGAAAGTAAAATGACAAAAAAAATATTTTAGGAAAGCAAAAAAAAATGACACTATAGCACTTGCATTGCACAAGGAAGATTTGCTATAGTGTCTAAGAGACCTATGAATAATATAGCATACTCCGATGAACAGTGCAATATATTTTCTCTTTATCGCTTCTTTTTTCAGCGTTTAAGTAATCGTCCTTATTGGTACATTGACGAGAGCGGACAACCTATTTTAAAACAAATAAACTGCACAGACGAAAAAAAAATAAAGCCTATACCAAACGATTTGTATTACAATCAAGAGCCATTTGAAAAGAAACACGACCCTAACAAAACAAGAAACAAGCTACTTTGGGCAAGAGAAATATTAAAGGAGAGAAATCTTAATGATGAAGAATTAAAGTTATGTATAAAAATTGTAGCTTCATCATTAATGATGTTACAGACAGAAAATAGTAAGGGAAATATAGCCTGGTTCGAGGGCAACGCTAAAGGAACTGCAAGGTACAACACTTTACAACGAGGAAAAATATTAGATTTTGTGGAAGAACATCTAATTAAAAAATACGAATGTTTCTTTTTAACGATAACTTGCGACATAAAAAAATATGAAAATAGGGCAGACGCTTGGGAGAACTTTCTGCAAAGGGATGTTTATAAAGTTACTGAAAAGCTTAGAAAACATTATGACGGTGAATATGTCGCAACTTTGGAAAGTACGGCTAAAGGCTATCCTCACGCTCATATAATGATGTTTGTACCTAAAGGCACTTTCCCAGAACTAAAATATTATCACAATCAACAAAGAATAAAGAAAGGTAGGCTTTTTGACTTGGTATCACGTTCTGTATTTAGTCCGGTATTTGACTTACAGGCAGCTAAAGGAAAAAACTTAAAATGGTATCTCACAAAATACATAGGAAAAGGCATTGAGGAAAATATTTTTGACATAATTAAAAAAGACGGTGAACTAAAAAAATCCGACAGAAAACTTCTGCAAGAGTTCATCTACTTAAAAATATTTAACAAAAGAAAAGTATTGATGACCAGAAAAGGGAGCAAGACAGAAAAAACCGACACCGCACCAGCACTACAAGTTAGTGTTTCTCAAAAAGAAGCGAGCGAGAGCGAGCGAGAGACCGCAACGAAGTTGCGGGCCAACTTGACTAGTATATGTACTAATTCGCCCTTATTATTTGATAAGGTTATTTATTCTATGGATTTTCACCAATTTACGAATGTTTTTAATATTCCACCGGAAAGGAATAATGATGTTTCTGATGAAGACGCGGAAGTTTTTGAAAATAAAGGCAAACTTACTTGGAATAGTCGCAGTTTTATTTCTGATTTTGTAAAGTTCGTATTAGATCCAACCAACTCACCACTTAACCGAAAGTTTTATTGGAATGCAGAAGAAGATATTTATGACAATATGCTTGATGCTTACGATTTAGATAATGATGAAGATTGGATTGAAGCAGTAACTTATATTTTTGACTTCTATTGCACTAAGATTTTATGTGAAAAAGAAAGTTATTTTATGGTGCTTAATGGAACGGAAAATCTATCTCATAAAAGACGAATTGTAAATGGATGTTTCAATCTTTTATGTTATTCTAACAGTCCAGACTTAAAAGAAAGGTATTATTCTGTTGATGAATTATTTAAGAATGGTAAGGCAATTAGAGAACTTGAAAAGTGTGTTATTTAATTTTTTTTATTGACATATTCCGCTATACGGAATATGATAGTATTATCTTAATAAAAGGAGTATTGAGCAAATGGGTAATTATGTAAGCTATTCAAAAGATCGAGAAATTGTTGTAGATAAAATTGACGATTTTAATACTAATTTTAGATTTGATATAATCAATAAATTAAAAGGCACTCATAAAACATCACCTAAACTTTCTTTTCAGTATAAAGGTTGCAATAT
>DASRNG010000113.1:0-19000 GCA_035647555.1 Oscillospiraceae bacterium
AGATTACCGCATCCTCTTTGATTTCTAATTTTAACGGCGGGAATATCAAAATCTATAAAGACGGTAAAGTGCTGGGCAGCGATGAACTCGTCGGCACGGGCTGTGTAGTAAAGCTTATAGGAGACGGCGGGGAAGTAATTGACTCTTTAACCGTAGTTATAAAAGGCGATGTAGACGGTGACGGAGTAGTAGGCGTTACAGATGCCAGAACGGTTTTACGGGTAGCGGTAGAGCTTGAAAACTTTAACACTAACGCTCCCGCTAAACTCGCCGGAGATGTTGACGGTGACGGCAGTATAAGCGTTACAGAGGCAAGAACAATACTTAGAGTAGCGGTAGGACTTGAGAATAGCTTTTAATTGTAATTTATTTAATAATAAAGGGCTGCGGCAAAATCTTTGTTTTGCTGTAGCTCCTTTTACTGCTATAGAGAGATTGAAGCTTAATATATTCTCTCTATACCTTAATTTTATAATAAAGAAAAAAGCCCAGCTTTTTAAGGCTGGGCTAAAAGAGTTTAGGCGAACATTAAGAAGCTTTCTTTATGACTGCTTGTAAGATTATGCTCTTTGTTATAGTACATTAGAAAAAAGCAGCCTGAGAAAGCGCGTCTTTCTATTTTTGTATCCTTTGGTAAGTTATTAAGTTCTTTAAGGTTACCGCAAAATGAGAAAGCGTTATCTTGAATTAACTTTACTGATGTAAATGTAACACTTTCAAGTTCATTTTCTTCTGAAAACATTCCTTGGCCTATGCATTCTATGTTGTCTCCTAATACTAAGTGTTTAGTAGAAGCTCCAAGAAAATTTAAGTCTATACTGGGAGTGTTTATTTCAAGTCTATTTAATTTGCAGTTGTTGAGAATTTTAGCACCTATAAATTTAATATTCGGTATCTTAAACTCCATTAGATTAGCACAATCTTCAAATGCATGCTCTCCAATAGTTTCTAAACCTTTTGGAAATGTTATGCTTTTGATGCCTGAAAAGGCAAAGGCGTAATCTTTAATCCATTTAACAGTCTCAGGTATTGCTATGTTTGTTAATGCTTCACAATTACAGAATAGTCCTTTAGAAATTGTTAAAAGACCTTTAGGAAGCCTTATCTTTCTAAGTTCTTTGCATTCGAAGAAGGCTCCGTCTCCAATGTACTCAAGTTCATCGTGAAGTATAGTTTTTTTAAGAGATGTGCAGAAACTAAAACAGACTTTTCCAATAGTTTTTACAGAAGAGGGAATTGATACCCCTTTAAGATTTTCACACTCACCAAAGGCACCGTCTGCAATACATACTGTGCCCTCTCTTACTTTGTAAAATCCGTTTATTGAAGGCTTTGCCTTGATTAAGCAGTTGTTAATGTAAAGAACATCATCTTCCCAGTTATTAGGGTTGTTGTAGAGAGAAGTATTAAGAAAAGCACTTTCTCCTATGTGTCTTATTGTATCAGGGAGAGTTATCTTCTCAAGGTTTTCACAGTCATTAAATACTGCGTATCCTATGGAACTAGTACCTGCTGGTATCTCTATTTCTCTTAAACTGCCGCACTGCTGAAATGCTGCATTGAACAGGGCTTCAATTCCTTTTGATAGGTTAACTGTCTGTAAGCTTTTGCACTCGCTAAAAGTACCAACATCTATGTCTTTTACAGTATGGGGTATGGTTATCTCCTTTAAATTTTTACAGCCCTTAAAAGCAAAGGCTTGAATTTCAGTAATAGTGTCAGGTATAACTAATTCTGTAAGACTGTGATCATCAAAAAAAGCACCAACACTTATCTTTGTTGCAGATTTGTTATAGGTTTCCTTGGGAATACTTACTACATCAATCTTGTTTCCACATATGCTTGTAACCTCTAAATCTATTTTTTCTTCAGTTGGATTTAATTTAATCATTTCAATACTCCTTTTGTTTTTAATAAATTTTAATAATCCCTTTTGATATTTTGTCTTAGACCAACTTTACCACTCCTATAATTTATTAATAGATAAAGTGAACTTGAGCTTTTCAGTTTTCTAAACTCTTTTTTACTCCATTCATCTTTAACTACTAATCTAACTATGACAGATAGTAGGGCTTTATAAAAAAACTAAAGAAATATAAAGTTTTGTAAAATAATTTTTAATATCTATATAGAAATTATAAAAAGACAAGTGTTTAGAAACGGCTATACTGTGCCCTTTCTTACTTGTCTTTTTTTATTCTACTGCTTAATTGTCCTTTTGGCTTTATATTCTGTTTTTACTTTCTGTCATAATTATAGTGAAAGCCAACAGATAAAAAATATAAAGGGAAAGGAGAAAGAAAATGTTTGCAGAGCTTAAAGATGTGTTGACAGTTTCGGAGGCTTGTAAGGCTTTATCAATAGGAAAAAACTCAATATATAAGCTTTTACAAGATGGAAATCTTAACTCAATTAAGGTAGGTAATAAATATCTAATACCTAAAGTGTATTTGATAGACTTTATCAATGAGAATAGAAATGCCGCCTTTACAATGTAATAATATGCGCTATAATAACATTGTAATGGTGCGGATCAGAAAGGAGTAAAAATGACAGGATCTGTACAACAAAAGAACGGTAAATATTATGCCGTGTTAAACTTATATGATGAAAAAGGAAAAAGAAAACAAAAGTGGATAGCTACAGGCTATCCAATAAAGGGAAACAAAAAGAGAGCAGAAAAGTTTTTGAGAGATAAACTAAGCGAGTTTAAGTCACTAAAAGATAGCACTGATAATCTCTCAGACTTTGATGTTAACGCAGAAGCAGATGAGAGGCAGTGTGAAGTTAAAGAGTGCGACAAGTCTTTTACAGATTGTATTATAGAGTGGCTTGACATGTCTGAGCTTAGAGTTGACCCTGTGACTTATCAAGGATATAAATCGGCTGTTGATAGACACATATTGCCCTTTTTTGAAAAGAAAAATCTCAGGCTTATAGACGTAAAAAGAAAAGATATTCAGGACTTTATTAATGAGAAACATAAGAATGGGAGATTAGACGGCAAGGGCGGTCTATCCGCTAAGAGCATAAAGATTTTCAAGACGATGTTAAACTCTGCTCTTAGGGAGGCGGTAAAAGACGAATATATTGTACGAAACCCGTGTGAGTTTGTTGTACTGCCTCAGCAGAATAAGTTTAGACCATCTTTTTACAATGGCAAACAAGCTGAAGAATTGCTTGAAAAAACTAAAGATGATGTGCTGTACCCGATTATACTAATCGCCTTACTTTATGGGCTAAGAAGAAGTGAAATAGCTGGACTTAAATGGGATAGTATCGACTTTGAGAATGATACCCTTACGGTAAATCACACAGTATCTGGTGTAACTGAAATGGTTTACAAAGATAAAACCAAAAGCTGTGCAAGCTATAGGACCTTCCCTTTAATACCCAATGTCAAAAACATACTGCTTGACATAAAAAGAAAAGAGCGTGAAAACACGCTGCTTTTCGGTAGCTGCTACAACAGAAATAGCTACATATTTAAATGGGAAAATGGTAACCCATATCGTCCGGACTTTATAACAAGAAGGTTTTCTAAACTGCTAAAACAAAATGACTTGCCGCATATTAGATTTCATGACCTAAGACACAGTTGTGCAAGTTACCTTGTTGCAAAAGGCTACACTTTGAAAGATATTCAGGAATGGATGGGGCATGCCGATATTTCTACTACAGCGAATATTTATGCACACCTTGACACTGAAAGGAAGAACAAAATAGCAGAAGAAATGGCCTTAATATGCTCATAGCTTTCGGATATCCCGGGATATTTGTTAGAAAAATGTTAGAAAAGTTCAAAAAGATCAATTTACTAACGACTAACAAAAACTCTCGAAAACCGCAGAAACCACTGCACATAAGGCCTTTGAGTTGGTCGGAGTGCAGGGATTTGAACCCTGGGCCTCTTGGTCCCGAACCAAGCGCGATACCAAACTTCGCTACACCCCGAAATATATGCCGCTACTTTGGCGGCAAGTAAAATTATATACCATCATTTGTGTAAAATCAAGAGTTTTTAATGATTTGCTAAGTGCATTAAAACAAATTTTATTTACTTTATGCTGTTCTTGATATATAATTGAGAAAGTTAATTTTTGCGTGTGAAATGTGGTGTTTTTTTGGAGCTTAAAAAATTATTAAACTATAAGGGAGTGCGTGCGGCGCTCATAATTTTTGCTTGCATTGTTATTGTTTCATTTATATCAATGTGCCAAAAACGGCAAGATGTCAAGGGAGATGAACATACTAGCGATATAGGAGATGTTTTCGGAGGTATCACTTTGCCTAGTGATTTAACACTTGATGATAATTTCCCATTTATTACAGGTGAAGTTAGCACTACCGCACAGACAGAAACGGCAACTGAAAGTGGGTTAGATGAAAGTATTTTTGAAACGGTTGGTTTTGACGCTGGCGAAGAAACGACAACAAAGGTGAATTATAATATAAATAAAAATGAGTTTAAGGCTAATATTGAAAAGGGATTTAAGTATAGCGTACAGGGCGATAAAGTGGTTATAGACAGCTATCTTTCAGATGAAACGAATATTAAAGTTCCAGCAAAACTTGGCGGGTACTCTGTTGCTGCAATAGGAAACGGAGCGTTTTCAGGGATTGGCTCAAAGTCTTGCCAGTCTATAAATTCTGTTGAAATAGAAAGCGGTGTAGAAAGAATAGAAAGCAAAGCGTTTTCTTCTTGTGCTAAACTAGAGTATATTAAAATTCCAGATAGCGTTGTTTTTATAGGAGAATTTGCTTTTGAAAATTGCCCAAATCTTTCTATAAAATGCACGGGCGGCTCTTATGCACGTAAATATGCAATTGAAAATGATATAGCCTATATGGATTAAATTTTATCAAATATCACTTGTCCGAATATAATAATAACAGTCAGGAAAAATTTTTCCTGAATTGATGTTTAATTTTACACCAAGTAGGTCAAAATATAAATGTAAAGTTAATTTTCGGAGAGTGATATCATGGCAATAAAACGGGGAGAGATTTATTATGCAGACCTCAGTCCCGTTATCGGTTCGGAGCAAGGTGGTGTCCGTCCTGTACTTATTGTTCAAAACGATGTAGGAAATAAATACAGCCCGACGGTTATAGCCGCAGCTATTACAAGCCAGCGGTTTAAGACTAATCTTCCGACCCATATAAGCGTTAACGCAGATAATTGCGGACTTTCAAAAAATTCTATTGTTCTGTTGGAACAGGTAAGAACACTGGATAAGCAGAGGTTAAAAGAAAGAATGGGAACGCTTGAAAACGGAGACATGACACGAATAGACAAAGCGCTGTCTGTTAGTTTTGGGCTGACACAGACAGAATTGGTTTGATTTTTACAAAGCTTTGCTAAAAGTAAAAAGACTACATGAAAGCGCTGCTTTTGTGTAGTCTTTTTTGTAATAAGTCAAAAGTTAATATCTAATTTTATGAGTGTATAACTTTAAGTTTATAAAAATATAAAGTTACATAATATTTGTTGACTAAATATATTTTCGGCGTTAGCAGGGCGAGGGATATTGCATAGCAACACGATTTTTAAGCAGTAGAACATAGACAGAGATATACAATGTTTACATACAGTAAAATAAAATCCCGAAAAACTGAAGTATACTGCCTGCAAGAATAAATAAATGGAATATAGAATGAAAATATGGCTTTTTCATTCCGATAGTAAAGAAAATCATGCCAAGCGTATAAACTATGCCGCCAGAGCCTATCCAAAATGCAAATTTAATAGGAAAGACGGCTAAAATAGGCCTTATAAGGAAAATCATACTCCAGCCAATTATAAAATAACTTGCTGTCGTTAACACCCTGTACCGCCTAAGGTCAATTGCCTTAAATGTAATTCCTATGATGCTGCCGCCCCAAACGAGGATAAGCATAACAATGCTCAGTGTTTTGTTGTACTCTCTTATTCCTGTAAGAAGTGCAGGCGTGTACGAGCCTGCAATTAGAAGATATATGCCGCAGTGGTCTATCACCTGCATAACCTTTTTGCCCATAACAGGCTTTAGACCATGATATACACTTGAAATAGTGTACACAAGTATCATTGAAATACCGTAAATAATGCCGCTTACAAGCCCCCAAGTGTTGCCGTTAGAAACAGCAAAAACTATACACATTATAAGCGCTGCAATGCCAAAGGCACCGCCCACAATATGAGTTATCATATTTACTATTTCTTCACTTCTTGAATAGCTTGGAAGTTTTCTGTCTTTAAGTTTTATTCTTTTTGATATAATGAATCACCTTTTTAATAGATTGTGCAGTAAAGTGGCTACTTCATGTCTCGTATCATTTTTTTAAAGTTGAGATAGAGATAATTTTCGCCAAAATCGAAACGAATTTCACTCGGGTCCCTATCTGTTTGTGAGTAGGGACTGTCAAACCTTTTATAGTCTGTGGAAATGGCAAAGCCGTTTACCTTAAAGTTTTCGCCGTAAGATAGCTCATATGTTTTGCCAAGGCTATTATATGTTAGCGTTTTGCCGTCAAAAAGTGAACGATTCGATATTATTCTGCTTATAAACGCTTCAAAACTTTCATTGTTTTTAGTAGAAAGTTCATAAATAATATATTGGTTGTTGCCTTTTTGTATTAGGTCAAACCTTTTATCTTTGTAGTCAATAAGATTGTTTTTGAAAGCTTTTGCAGAGTCTATGCTAAAGTCTTTATATTCAAAGTCTACAGTTCCCGTAAGGGCAAGGTATACATCGCCCTTTTTAGCAAAGGCGTGCCTGCCTATAACTCTCACACTGTCAAAAAATGCTTCAGGTAAATAGGTGTGCGTAAACTGCGGCACTTTGTAAAGTTCTAAAAATCCGCTTACTTTCGGAATCCTGAAAATTTGCAGCTGTACATTTTCGTGCTGTGCGATATGAGGCGCTCTGCCAAAGCCTGCCCAATATCCCGGAGTTGCGCTTACTGTTTTTTTCTCCTCATGCCGTGCGGGGTGTGCAGTAAAAACTACAGTGCCGTCACCAAAGTTTAAGGAGGACAGCATTTGCTGCGCACCGTAAGAACCCTGGTGATATTTCTGAAAGCTGGCAAGCATATAGTGGGGAGTTTTATATGAGTATAAATTTGCTCTTTGCTGCGCTATTCCATTTGGCATAGGGTTTAGTTTTTCGCTTATAAACTCAAGCGTTTTTTTCCGCCTTAGCGGTTTTATATTGACGATTTTGAAAAAGTTTAGAAAACTGTTGGCAAACATACTATTAGCCTCAAGGTATGTTACTGTGTTATGTATAACTTGTGGATTTGTAAAGCTTTCCATGCCGAATTGTGCCATAATTTGTTTGTCACTGTGGCCTATAAGCCCTTTTTCAGAAAGCTCTGAAACGTCAAGCCCTGTGGAGGACTTTATAACTCTTGTTTCTTTGTCGTTACCTATATTAAGGAAAACCTTAGGCACTTCGTATAATGAGAGGGGTTTGCCGCTTTTATCTTTTGCATTCATCATTGATATAAAGTTTATAAGCATATGGTGTGTCGTTGCTTTATGATTTTCGTTAAGCGAAAAAATATAATCTATAAGAGGCTTTACCTTGTCACCACTGCCGCCTACCATATTATCTGTATATGCACGCATTGTAGGGGCTACAAATGTAAAGTTATGCATATTTGTTACAACATCATGCAAAAGTAGGTCAATACACATCTTCATTTGCGTTACCATATCAGAGTCTTCCTTTGCTGCAAACTGAATAAAGTTAGCAGCAGGGCAAAGGTCAAAAAGATAGTAGTTAGATGAGTTAAGCTCTGTATAACCATTCTTGAAAACATGCTCCATCCAATAGACTATTCGTTTTCTTGCACGGTTCATATGCTCTGCGCCTGTGGTATTGTCATTAAAAAATCTTTTTTCAGCCCATAACTGACCTGCAAGGTATTCTGCCACCGCAAATAAAAGCTGATGATTTTCTGACCAATAGCACGCAGAGTCCTCGCCAGGTTCTGTCATCCAATACTTTGCACTTAAAAACGCCTCACACAATAAATTGTGCCCATCAGGAGAAATGCTTTTTATGCTTTCCCCGTGCAGATATAAAAGACGCATTGCCGTTTGCATACGAAAATCGGCACAGTCGAACCTACCGTCTATATACTTTTTTGCAGGTATTACAGCCTCAATTATATATTTATTGCTTATTATAACCCCATCTTTTTTAGCAAGGTCTGCATTGTCTAAATAAAGCAGCAGTTTGTGTAGAAGCTCACTTCCATCATCAGACAAAGGCCTTTCAGGCGGGTATTTTATAGATAGGTTTTTATAAATATCGTGTATTAAATATGCCCCAGCAGAAGCTGCAAGAGCAGAAACTGCTACTGTTCGTTTTTTCATTGAAAGAACCTCCTAAACGCATAGTTATATTTGCTCACTTACATTAAACTTTTCCCCAAGTTTTTTAAATAAGACTGATACCGCAATACCAATACAAACAGCAATAATGCTGATTATCCATTCTGAAAGCCCTACAGGCAAGCCCGGAAAAACGCTTATAAGAGAGCCAGACATAAAGCCTAAAACCATAAAGTATGCAAGAGACCTAAACTTCTTAAATACTATTTTAGTAAGATTTGAAAGGATAACAATTCCTATAACAAAACAAATTCCAGTAGGTATAACTATAAAAAGATTGTGCGGTATGTTAGAAAATTTAGTAAGCTCTGATACGGCGGAAAGAAGCGGTTCATAGACACCAAGCATCATTAGCATCATAGAAACGCTCATGCCGGGAATCATGCTCGTCATGCCAGAAATACCACCGCAAAGTGCAAAATATGCCGTCTTGCTGTCGCTTAAAGAAAAGGTGCCAAAGCCAAAGGAAAAATCGCTTTTACCCAAAAGCCCAATGCTAAGAGCGAAAGAAAGTGCAAGTAAAGTGCCTATTAAAAACCTTTTCTTAAAACCATCTTTAGTAGCCTCTTTTAGTACTGTTGGTATGCTGCCTGCAATAAGGCTAATAAAAAGGAGGTAGGAGGGGGTGGGGTAGTTTGTAAACATAAATTCTAATATGTTTATAAATATAAGCACGCTAAGCCCTGCGCCAATACCCATAGGAAAAGCGTATATAATATTGTTTTTAAGATTTTTAAAGGGGTTTGATATTATGTTTATAAGCTCGTCATAAATCCCCATCATAACTGCCATAATGCTGCCGCTAACACCAGGGGCAATAACACTTATTCCAAGAAATGCTCCGCACAGCATTCGGTAAAAAAAGCCTCTTTTTGAATTGTTATTCATATTTTATCCTTAGTTTATTTTAAGTGTAAGTATACCATACAGTAATAAAACGAGCAAATAATTTACATAAAAGTTTTAATAGATTTTACAACCGCCTTTGCCAAAGCAGTAGCACCCATAGGGGTAAGGTGCACCTTATCCTCAGGGCTTATATACGTTTTATTATTGGGTCTAGTTAAAGCGTATAAATCGTTTATAGCGTCAATATCACTGCCTGCCGCCTCAATAAAAGCTTTGTTATACTTTTCAATCGTTGTATTGCTCCATGGCGGGTTATCGTCACCAACAGCGGTAGTAGTGGCGAAAATTACTTTTGCTCCTGTTTTTTTAAGTTCTCTTAAAATGCGCTTCATGTCTCTTACATATTCGTCAATTTCGGTAAAGGGACCGTCCTCAGGATAAGTAATTAAAGTATCCCAAAGCCCGTTGTTCCAATGAATAATATCAGGATTTGGGCACATAGGCAGCCAAAACTTTAATGAGTTTAGTGTATAGCGTGAAAAACGGCAGTTTTCGTCAGGGTGAAAAATCTCACAGTTATCATCACGAAGCAGCTCTTTTACTTTTTCTTGATAGTTTTCACGTATAGAGTCACCGAGCAAAAATATTTTTGTCACAATATCACTCCTTATCAATGATTTATTTTAACACTTTATATACTTGTTTTCAACTCAATAATAGTAATACAGACTAAAATATTCATAATACTTGAATTCCTATAAAAGTGGCGGTATAATAAAATAGTCTAAAAATTAAGTTTAAAGTTTTTGCCTGAGGTGATAATATGCCAAACATATATAAATCAATTGATGCCCTAATAGGCAAAACGCCTATGTTAGAGCTTGTTAATTATAAAGACGAGCATAATCTTTCAGCATCAATCTTAGCAAAGCTTGAATATTTTAACCCCGCAGGCAGTGTAAAAGATAGGGTGGCGAAAGCCATGCTTGATGATGCAAAAGAAAAAGGAATACTAAAAGAAAACTCAGTTGTTATTGAGCCTACAAGCGGCAACACTGGGATAGGGCTTGCAGCAATTGCAGCGGCTAGAGGATATAAAGCTATTATTGTA
Source organism: Oscillospiraceae bacterium (assembly GCA_035647555.1). Classification (GTDB taxonomy): domain Bacteria; phylum Bacillota; class Clostridia; order Oscillospirales; family Acutalibacteraceae; genus DTU089. Next base: position 10,344 of record DASRNG010000113.1, read on the forward strand.
ATGCCAGACACAATGTCAAAAGAGCGGCGAAAGCTTATGTCAGCTTACGGCGCACGTGTGGTACTGTCAGACGGCAGAGAGGGCGTATCTGGTGCGGTTGATGTAGCCGCAAAGCTATCAAAAACAATAGAAAATAGTTTTATACCATCGCAGTTTGAAAACCCCGCTAACGTAAAAGCACATTTTATGACAACGGGACCAGAAATTTTTGAGGATACAGGCGGCAATATTGACTTTTTTGTAGCAGGTGTTGGCACAGGCGGCACGATAACGGGAGTTGGGGAGTACTTAAAGTCACAAAACCCGTCTATAAAAATTATTGCAGTAGAGCCTTTTAGCTCTCCCTTACTGTCAAAAGGGGAGGCGGCGCCGCACAAAATTCAAGGAATAGGTGCAAACTTTATACCAAAGATACTTAATACAGATATTTATGACGAGGTTATTAAAGTTAAAAATGAAGATGCAAAAAATGCGGCAGAGCAAGTAGCAAAAAGTGACGGCATTCTCGTTGGCATTTCTTCAGGTGCTGCTCTTTTCGCCGCAGGAGAGATTGCAAAACGGAAAGAGAATAAGGGGAAAACAATAGTTGCCCTTTTTCCAGATACGGGCGAGAGATATCTTTCAACAGATTTGTTCGGTGAATAGATTGCCGGTTAAAATAAAACGGAGTGGAAAAAATGTTAATATCAACAAAAGGGCTTTATGCGCTTCGTGTAATGATTGATTTGGCGCAAAATACGAATGGCGGCTTTATATCACTTAGCACAATTTCACGGCGTCAAGGCATTTCAATGAAGTATTTAGAGGCTATTGTTTCTTTACTTGTGCGTGCTAAAATGCTTGAAAGCAAACGCGGCAAGGACGGAGGGTATCGGCTTTTAAAAAGCCCTAAAGATTATACGGTAGGCTCTATAATAGAGCTAACAGAGGGCACAATGTCTCCAGTATCCTGCTTAGATTCAGGGGAGACGAGCTGTGAGGCTGCCTGTTCCTGCTTAATACTGCCTGTATGGATTAAACTTGAGGGCATTGTAAAAGGCTATTTAGATAACATATCACTTCTAGATATACTTGAAGGAAATGTATAGAAATTTAGGGAAAACACTATATCCTATTGACATTGTAGGAATTATGTGATATTCTTTTGCCATAACGCAATTTAAGGAGAGTGACGCTTATGAAAAGCGTGAATATATATGTTGACAATGCGGCTACTACAAAAATGAGTAGAGCCTCTATTGATGCGATGATACCATATATGGATACCTATTATGGCAATCCGTCAAGCCTTCATTCACAAGGGCAAAAGGCTGCGGCAGCACTTCATAAATCTCGTGAAATAATATCGGGTCTTATCGGCTGTAACCCAAGGGAAATATATTTCACCTCAGGCGGGAGTGAGGCGGATAACCAGGCTATTATGTCTGCAGCTGCTATAGGTCTTAAAAAAAATAAAAAACACATTGTTTCAACGGCGTTTGAGCATCATGCAGTTCTTCACACGCTCACAAGTCTTGAAAAACAAGGGTTTAGCATAACGCTTCTTGATATACCTGAAAACGGTATTATTACAGCAAAACAGGTAGAAGAGGCGATAAGAGAAGATACTTGCCTTGTAACAATTATGTATGCTAATAATGAAATTGGCACAATTCAGCCTATATCAGAAATAGGCAAAATTTGCAAAAAGGCAGGCGTACTATTTCATACAGATGCCGTACAAGCTGCCGCTCATTTAGATATTGATGTTGTCCGTGAAAATATAGATATGCTTTCTATCTCTGCCCACAAATTCCATGGTCCAAAAGGCGTTGGCGCTCTTTACGCAAAACGGGGAATACTATTAACAAGCCTTATAGAGGGCGGCGCACAAGAAAGAGGGAAACGTGCAGGAACAGAGAATATTCCAGCTATAGTAGGCATGGCAGAGGCTTTTTCTGAATCTATTGCGAATATGGAAAAGCACAATGAAAAAATATCTGCCCTTCGTGATAAAATTATAAAAGGGCTTTTAGATATACCTCATTCAGTATTAAACGGAGATGCAAAAAACCGTTTGCCTGGCAATGTTAGTGTGTGCTTTGAGGGGATAGAGGGCGAGGCATTACTTTTACTTCTTGATGCACGCGGCATAGCGGCATCTTCAGGCTCTGCTTGCACCTCTGGCTCTTTAGACCCAAGCCATGTTTTGCTTGCTATTGGCAGGCCGCATGAAATAGCGCACGGGTCACTTAGAATTTCTCTTTCAGCAGAGAATTCGGGTGAGGATGCAGACTATATTATAAAAAATGTATCAGAAGTTGTGGAAGTACTTAGAAAAATGTCACCCGTTTGGCGTGACCTTGTGGAAGGGAGAAAGCAATATGTTATACAGTGAAAAGGTGATGGAGCATTTTCTTAATCCGCAAAATGTAGGAGTTATAGAAGATGCAGACGGTATCGGGGAAACAGGAAACGTAAAATGCGGAGATATAATGAAGATATATCTTAAAGTTAAAGACGATGTTATAGAAGATATTAAGTTTGAAACATTCGGCTGTGCATCTGCAATAGCTTCAAGCTCAATGGCAACACAGCTAGTCAAAGGCAAAACAATAGCAGAGACACTTGAGCTTACAAATAAAGCCGTAGTAGAGGCACTTGACGGTTTGCCGCCGCAAAAAGTTCATTGCTCAGTTCTTGCGGAAGAAGCAATAAGAGCGGCAATAGCAGACTATTATAGAAAGAGTGGCAAAACTCCAGCAGACAATTTGAATGAGCCAGACTGCGCAGCATGCACTCTTTGTGATAGTTGTAGAGAGGATGGTACAAATGACAACCCGTGAAATGCAAAATGAGATTCTCCGATTAAAAAAGGAGAACGATATATGCATTCTCGCCCATGTTTACCAGTCAGAGGATATACTTGAGGTTGCTGATTATACGGGCGATTCATTCGCAATAAGTGAGGCTGCCGCAAAAGCACCAGAGAAAACTATTCTTATGTGCGGTGTTCGCTTTATGGCAGAAACGGCAAAGATATTATCTCCTGAAAAAAAGGTTGTCCTTTGCAACCCCAGCGCTGGCTGCCCAATGGCAGAGCAGATAGACCTTGACGCCTTAAACAAAATTAAAGAAAATAACAAGGGTTATGCCATAGCGGCTTATGTCAACACAACAGCAGAGCTTAAAACAGGCTGTGATGTATGCGTTACATCTTCATCTGCTGTTAAGATTATTAAAAATATGCCGCAAAACGATATAGTCTTTATACCAGACTGTAACCTTGGTGACTATGTAAAAAGGCAAGTGCCTGAAAAGAACATCAAGCTTGTAAACGGCGGCTGCCCAACACACTCCAGAATAACAGTAAAAGATGTTAGAGAGAAACGTGAGGCATATCCTAATGCTGTGCTTCTTGTTCACCCTGAGTGCCGCCCTGAAGTTGTAAGTGAGGCAGACTTTGTTGGCAGTACCACACAGATTATGGACTTTGCAAAAGAAAGCAAGGCTAAAGAGTTTATAATTGGCACAGATAACAGCATTGTGCAGCATTTGCAGTTTAGCTGCCCTGATAAGGAGTTTTACCCCCTTTCAATGGATTGTTTCTGCCCAAATATGCTCATAACAACACTTCCTAATGTGCTGTCTGCCGTAAAGCTTATAGGCGGAGAGGAAATAGTTTTGTCTGATGAAACGATTAAAAAAGCACGTCACAGTATAGACGAAATGCTAAGGCTTGGCAGTGAGTAGGGCAGTAATTGCGATGAGCGGTGGGGTGGACTCTACCGTTGCCGCACACCTTATAATACAAAAAGGGTTTGACTGCATAGGTGCTACAATGCGCCTTTTAGGGGAAAGCAAAACAGATTGCCTTTCAAATGAGTATAATGACGCTCGAACTGCCGCCGCAAGGCTTGGCATAGCCCATGATATTATAAATTTTTCCGATGATTTTGAAAGAAAAGTCATCGGAAACTTTATTGATTCTTATGAGCGTGGTGAAACACCAAACCCATGTATAGAGTGCAATCGTTATATGAAGTTTGGTGCGCTTTTAGAATACACAAAAGCACTTTCCTATGATTATTTAGTTACGGGTCATTACGCAAAGATTAAAAATGAAGGCGGAAGATATTACCTTATGAAAGCTGCGGACCCTGAAAAGGACCAAAGCTACTTTTTGTATTTTTTAACACAAAAGCAGCTAAAGCATATTATGCTGCCTTTAGGGGAACTTAGTAAAAATGAAGTTCGTAAAATAGCAAAGGCCGAGGGCTTTACAAATGCTAAAAAAAAGGAAAGTCAAGACATTTGCTTTGTGCCAAACGGCGACTATGCAAAGTTTATTGAAACAGTATCAGGAAAAGCATATCCGCACGGCAATTTTATGGATAAAAACGGCAGCATTTTAGGAAAGCATAAAGGGCTTATCCGCTACACAATAGGGCAGCGCAAAGGGCTTGGGTTAGCACTTCCAAAGCCGCTTTATGTCTGTGAGAAAAAAGCAGCGGAAAATGCGGTTATACTCGGAGAAAATGAAGATTTGTATAAAAAGACTTTAAGAGTAAAAAACCTAAACTTTATACCTTTCGATAATCCGCCAAAAGTGTTTGAAGCAAAAGTTAAAGTCCGTTATCGCCAAAAAGAGCAGCCAGCTTTTATTTCTATTGAAAATGATGGAACAGCAAAAGTAGAGTTCTTACAGGCTCAAAGGGCAATAACCCCGGGTCAAACAGCCGTGTTCTATGACGGGGATATGGTTTTGGGCGGTGGTGTTATTTTGCCGAACTGATAAAAGAGGTGATACTTTGGCAAAATCTTATTTAATTGAAAACACTACAAAAGAAGAAAGAATTAAAATTATTGAGCGCTCACTCAACACCTGCGGTACACCGTGTGAGGGCTGCACGCTCTGCGACGGGATTATGGGGCTTCCTGATGCGTGGAGTATGTATAAACCGTATATTGACGGTGAGAAAGAAATATCTGAAATAAATGAGGAAATTCGAACAGGTTTCGTCCGATAAAGCAAATAACCAGCAAAATCTGCTGGTTATTTTTATGCCTAAAATTTAATTTATAAGCCCCTTTACCATTTTCCATGGTTCTTTTAGCAATATGCTATATGATAGACCCAAGAAGCAGCACTTCTAAGTTATCACTGTAAATTTGGTCAAACTGCGATATGGGGAGAGGGTTTCTGCCTTTGCCAACTTCCATAGTGTATCCAGGTCTTCTATAGTCCTGTATAAACCAATCTTTATAACCAGCATAAGAGGCAATTCCCGTTGTTTCAGCAAGCGTGTAGCCGCTTGCCCTTTGAAACTGTTCGCCAATAACTCTTCCCTCAGGCGGTGCTAAATTCATAAAATCCCAAAAAATTAGCTCTCCTTGACTGTGGTATGCTAATACGAGCCTAAAGTTATGCGCTCTTGTAAAGTCTGCAACAGCCCTTGACTCTGGCTCTGACTCTGGCGCTGTGCCGCCGTACCTTGTAGGGCCAGGGCCTGTAATACCATACTGTGCCTCCGCCTCTTTTGAAAGTTCCCATGCGGCGTTATAGTTGTGGTTTAAGTCTACCCCGTTATTATTCGCTTGCCACACGGTAGAAAAGTCAACACTGCCATTGTTCCAAAGAATTAAATCCTCATAGTTTGGATTGTCAGGGCTAAGACCGTTTAGCACAAGCTCTATCCCGTCAGGGTTTACCATAGGTATAATATAAATACTGCTGCTGTTCCATATGTTTTGCGGATTATAACCATGGCTTAATGTTTCACCCGTAGCAAAGGACCTTGAGAATTCCTCAATAAACTTCATAAGCAGCGGCGAGGTAATCCATTCAAGAGAATGGTGAGAGCCGTTATAAAACACCTGATTTGGTCCTTTTCCAAGCCTTATATATGCCAAATCTCTGCCAAGTGCGCTTTTACCTGCACTGCCCGTTTCTAAAAACGGGTATCTAACTTTTAATCCCTCAATATCCCGCATAAAAATATCATACGTATAGCTAATGTTAGTATCCACAACATTAAAGCGGTACGGCACAATTATCTGCTGTCCGCTTTGCAAATTGTTTGGGTTTACATTTGGGTTAGCCGTCATAAGCAGCGTTAAATTCGTATTGTACCGCCTTGCTATGTTGTAAAAGGTGTCGCCGTCTCTAATTGTATGTACGGTGTAGCCTAAAAGATAAGGCGTAAGAGCTGCATATGTAGCAGGTCCTATTATGCCGTCAGCTATAAGGCCGTTTGCCCTTTGAAACTGCATTACAGCATCTTGTGTTTGTGCGCCAAAGATACCGTCAATAGCCCCAGGGTTATATCCAATCTTTAGTAGTGTTGCCTGAATTTCCATGACGTCTGTTCCCGTCATTCCAAGCTTTAATGTTCGCATAAAACCATCCTCCTAAAATAGATTATATGCGCAGAAATATGTGTTTATTATCAAAGTTTTATATTTGCTTTATAAATTAGGTATAGCAGAAACTATGCTTCAAGATTTATTATTTTCTGCTTTCTATTAACGAGTGCAGATGTTAAATTATTAACCTTCTTTATATCATCAGGTGAGTTTATATTTGTCTCATTTAATTTTAGTATAACATCATCTTCCCTAACTCCAAGAGCATAAAAGGGGCTGCAAGGTAAGGCAGACTTTACAAAAGCGCCTTTATAGTCAGACAATCCGCCCATTGAACGAATTGAATCGTCTACAACGGTGAAAACGGCTTTTAAAACTTCAATTTGAGGTAGACTTTCCATATCTTTATCAGAGAACTTAGGTTTCGGCTTGTCTTTCCGTCCGAAGCTGAGGTCAAACTTCTCAAAATAAATTTCTTTTGGATTCATTGAGAGTGCGTGTTTGTCATTTGCCTTGCAAACATAATTTTTATAATCATAAAAGATTTCATTGGAAAGGACTTCTTCACTTGCCCCAACAAATAAATTATTTCTCATTATTGTTGTAAAACCTTTATTTTGAGCGATGATACTAAGCGGCTTTTCTGATATTATGATGTTGTTTTCAATGACATCATCATTTTTAGCGAAAGTGCAGTGCAAATCAAGCGGAGCATTTACAATAAAGTTATTGCAAGCAGTACGCAAAAACCCCTCACGCAGTTTTATTCCCACTCCGTGGCAGTAGTTCTTAGTTATAAGGTAGTTTGATGAGCCGTCATCAAGGTCAATGCCAAACCCCCTTGTGCCAACGAACATATTTTTTGCAATAACGGTAGTTTCAGTAGCGTCAAGCAGTGCATAGCGCCTTTTTTCTTTGCCTTTTCCGCCGCTCGTGTCAAATCCGCCATACGACCAAAATCTATCACGTCCCCAACTGTTAAAAGGGCCGTGGTCGCCCGTTTCTCTTATCGTGTCGAAAACCAAGTTCCCCTCTATTAGGTGACCGCCGAAAGAGCCGTCGCAAATGTTTATTCCAGCTCGTGGCATATGGTGTATTGTACTGCCTAAAACTTTTACACCTAAAGCTACGCTCACCGTTACAGCGGCAGACTGCTTTTCATACTCTCCAAGTCTATAAAAATAGCAGTCAGAAACAGTTATATCACAAGGAAAGTCATCTCCAATAGCGCCCTGAATTTTATCTGCTATTTTTGTTTTATGATTTTCCCATGTTGATAAATCACGAACAGATTTTTGGTTGCCAATAATGCAAACTCCTGATGCCCCGCAGTACGAAAAATCACAGCCTAAAAGTAAACAGTTTTTATTTTTATTATGAATGAAAACACAGTTGCCGCCAATTTCATGAAATGTGCAGTTTTTAAGCGTAATGTTTTCACAGCCTTTTATATAAACAGCACCGTTTTCAGCGATAGACCAGTCGCTTCTGGTAATCTTTATGTATTTTGAGCAAAACATCATTCTTTTCGTTTTGCTAAACTCAATGTTTTCAATAGTAATATTTGAGCAGTCAATAAACTTAAAAAGCTCTCCACAAACCGAAAGCTCAATTTTAGCATTTAATAAATCGGTATCACTTTCAGGAATAAGGTAAATAATGCCCTCATCTTTATCATAAAACCACTCTTTTTCATCATCAAGCTCTTCAAAAACATTCTCAATCATTACATAATCTTTATGAAAATCGTGCCCTCTATTATTATCTCCAATCCACTTTAAAGAAAGCGTATTGTCTGCCGTTTTACCCTCTACCACAAAGCTGTTTCCGCCCCACTCAAAAGACTGTAAGGCACGAACATAAGCTCCTTTAGGGTTTTTCCATCCCTTAACTTTATCAGGTGAAACGGCACTTTTCGAGTAGCCATTTAATATTGCAGACTCTTTGTAGTTCGGGTATCTTGCCATAATATATTTTTCGCCATTAACAAAAACAGCCTGAACATCAAGCCCTTTAGAAACGCTTGCAGCAAAAATGTTTTCGCTATACTTTTTCCACTCACATTTTGCAGTAATAGAGCCAGATATAACAGTACCTTTTTCGCCACGAAACTTAATGTTGTGCTTGTTTTTCACTTCAATTTCAGCGCACAGCCTGTGGCAGCCGGAAAGAAGCGTTATCGTATCTCCGTTTTTAGCTTTGTTTACAACAGACTGAATATTTTCGCCTGCTTTTATGTTATGATTCATACGCAAAACCTCATTATTTTATACTTTCTATATGGTAGCACAATGTATATAAAAGTATCAAGC
>DASRNG010000114.1:0-4116 GCA_035647555.1 Oscillospiraceae bacterium
TTTGAGGACTCAATTGAGGTTTTCAAGAACACTGAAGGCGTTAAGGTGACGAAGTATTTCAGGTTTGACGATATATACGACTTATCGAAGTTAGGTCATGCTGCTCTTGAAAAAGGTGAACAAAGCTACCTTGAGGATACTGTAAAACCGGATGATTTGGCGTGTATTGTATATACTTCTGGCACAACGGGGAAAAGCAAAGGCGTTATGCTAACTCATAAAAACATTACTTCAAATCTACTTGCGGGTAACAGTGCCCTTACGGGCGGTCACGCAATAGGGTTTCTGCCATTAAATCATTCTTTTTCGTGGATTAGTGCGCTGTTTTCGGGTTGCCTTCTTACTGAATGGGGCTATATATGTAGAAGTGTAAGAGATATACAAATGGCTCTTACAACATATAAGCCGCAAAACTTTTCAGCCGTGCCTCTTGCCGTTGAAACAATATATAAAAAGATAATGACGACGGCGGAGCAAACCGGTAAATTAAAGAAGCTTCAAAAGGGAATTAAAATCAGCAACTTCTTAATGAAACTTGGTATAGATGTCAGAAGAAAGCTTTTTAAGGAAATTATTGATAACTTAGGCGGTAATTTAGAGATAATCCCATGCGGTGGAGCATATCTTGACCCCGTTATTGAAAAAGGAATGTATGATTTTGGAATTCATGTCTTAAACGGTTACGGCATTACGGAGTGTTCACCCGCCGTAACATGCAACAGGGAGAATAAATATAAATTCGGCAGCGTCGGTGTTCCTTTTTCCTGCAACGAGATTAAAATTGTTGAGCCTAATGAAAATGGGGTAGGGGAAATTTATGTGCGTGGAGATAATGTAATGCTCGGTTATTACAAGGACCCAGAGGCTACTGCAGAGGTTTTTGATGGTGATTGGTTTAAAACGGGCGACTATGGCAGAATTGATGAAGACGGATTCTTATATTTCATAGGCAGAAAAAAGAACCTTATAGTACTTAGCAGTGGCAAAAATGTTTCTCCGGAGGAGATAGAGGACAAACTTTCTACCATAAACTATGTTAAAGAGCAGCTTGTGTATGAGGATAAAGGCGTAATAGTAGCAGAGTTTTATTTAGATACAGACGCAGTGCCAGACGCTAAAGAGAGAATACGTGAAGATGTAAACGCAATAAACAGAACAATGCCTGTGTATAAGCATGTTACAAAAGTTGTTACACGTGACACAGAGTTCCCTAAAACCACAACTTTAAAAATAGTAAGAAATTACAACAATTAAAAATTTACAAAATAAAAAAAGCTGCTAAAGGTGGCTTTTTTTACTTTTAAAACATGAGAAAAAATCAAAACAATGTAACTTGGTTACTGAGTTTTAGTGAAAACAAAAGTACTATTAAAAAAACAATCATAAACAACAAGGAGTGGCTATATAATGATTAGGTATTTAATAGGTTCTATAATTGGGGGGTTAGTAGGATATTTTGTGTTTTACAAGCTTATTGGCTGCTCAGGCGGCAGCTGTGTTATTACTTCAAATCCATATATCTCAACAATTTATGGAGTAGTAGCAGGTCTTTTATTTAGTAGTATTATCGCTCTTCCAAAAGAAAGCAATGATGCCATAAGTACAACGCAAACACAGGTACAGGCTAAGGCGGCCTATAAAACTATTACAGCGAAAGAGGCTAAGGAGAAAATAGATGGGGATAGTGAGGTAATTGTTCTTGATGTTCGCACAAAAGAGGAGTATGTAATATCCCACATTGGGGGAGCTATTTTAATTCCGTATGATACCATAACCGATAAAAAACCCGATTTATTGCCAAATCTTGACGCTGAGATATTAATTTATTGCCGATCGGGCAGGCGCAGTGCAATTGCGGCAGAAGCGCTAATAGAGCTTGGCTACACAAATGTTTATGATTTTGGTGGTATAATTGACTGGAATTATGAAACGGCTACGGGAACAGATTATTAACATAATTATCAAGAAAGGGAATACTTTTCCATATGTATGCGAGTTTTGTGAATAAGTCACAGACTTTAGGCAGAAATAACGGGATAATTCATATTGCTTGAAAGTATCAACGAAGTAGGAATGATAACAATTATTGGTTTTAGTATGAAAGTGCAGCTATCAAAATCACATATAAATAACAAAAGAAGGGGTGCCAGAAGTGAGTAAAAAACTTAAAATAACAACATCGGTTATTCTTTGTGCAGCCTTGCTTTTTTCGTTTATGCACATCGGAATGTTCTCGGCAAAGGGTGAAAAGAAAAGCATAAATGAAGATTCAACAAATTCTTCATCAGTTGATGGTTTTTTTGATATGGACGGCATCAATATTGATTGGAATAAGAAACTTTCATATTTAGGAAACAGCCGTTATAAAATTGATGTTTCCATAGGTGCCTCATGGCAAACAAAAAGCAGAAATGCTCATAACTCAACACCAGAGGACAGTATTTGCACTATAAATAAGGATGGTTATTACCTTATAGAGCTTTACGGAGGTAGTGGAGCGAACGGTCAGGCAACAAAACAAAGCGCTGGCGGAGTAGGCGGCAGGGCTGGCTATGTATATGGATATATGTATTTAGAAGAGGGTCAAACACTCTACTCTACACTTGGCGGTAACGGCGTGCAAACAGCAAGAAAAGCTGACGGTGGCGGCGCAAATGGTGACGGCGGCGGGCATGGTGATATGGGTAGCTATGCCGTAGGCGGAGGTGGTGGCTATTCTTCCCTTTTCTTATTTGAGAAAGGTGAATTTGAAGAAAAGTATATGAATCTCGACGGTACTCATAAAAAAATTAATGAGTCTGATAGGGTATCAAAATATATTATGATAGCCTCAGGCGGTGGTGGCGGCGGTGCAGGAAACGAGCGATTTTTTCCTGCTAACGGTAGACCAGACGGTGGCGACGGCGGAAACATAAATAGCCTTAAAGGACTGCTTTCAGGAAGCGGCTATGATGTTGAGGGTGCTTATTTTGTAGGGCAGGACGGAAAGTCCAGCGGCAAAAGCACACAATATGTTGGTAAAGGTGGAAGCAGCATCCCGGGAGAGGACCCGGCAACATTTATAGGCTTTGTAGGCGGTAAAATGCCAAATGACTGGCGCGGAACAAACAATACAGGTTATCGTGGAGGTTACGGCGGAGACGGAAACCTTAGAGGCGGCGGTGGCGGCGCAGGATTTTGCGGTGCCTCTGGCGGTATTATGTCAAGCCTAATACTTGGAACAAATATCGGCGGCGGTGGCGGTGGCTCCTCGTTTATTTCTAATAAAGTTACTTATGAGGATATTCCCTCATGGGCTATGGACTATTTAATAGGAGAAAGCATTAGTACAACAGGCGGCTCAAGTATAGTAACTTATTTAGGCGAAAGTATTTCAGAAGAGCCGGATTATTCACACCTTAGCCACACAAAGCTTGTGGCAGATGTATCACAATATTTTGATATTGTAAGTGCATCTTGCAGCACAGAGGGTTCAGAAGCCGTAATAAACGGAAACACCATAGAAATTAATGAGGCATCAATTGTAGCTCCTAAAGACGAGTTTTATGGCTCTACAGTTTCCATAATCTTAAAAGCAAAGGAAGACTTTGCAGGCGGCAATAATGTACCTATTATAAATGGTGAAATATCACTAAAAACAAATAAAGGTGAAGAGGTAATACAGGAGGCGGAGATTCCTGCGACACCATCTATAGATAACGCAAATGTACCCTTAAATTTTAACATTGACGGTAATTCATACGTTTCAGAAGAAGTTAAAACTTATGAGTTAAGCGAGCTGTATAATGATGATTATGCGGCTATACGCAGCAATTTATCAGCATACCCAATGTATGACTTTATAGACGAAATTTCTAATATTACTGTGTATAACGAGGGAGGCACAACACAAATTACAGAGCCTGTAGCTCCAACTGTTACCACAAAATATGCCTTAAAAATGAATGTAAAGCCAAAGACGGACACCTATGCAGTAGTAGGTCCAAGGCAAAACACATTTGCGAGCACTGGCAGCGCCTCAGTGGCAATTATCTCACCTGGCACAATTATTGCAGGTGATGTAGAGATGTTCGGAACAAAACAGTTAAGCGAAAGTAATGGCACATACACACTTTC
>DASRNG010000115.1:0-5201 GCA_035647555.1 Oscillospiraceae bacterium
TGCAGTCGGCAGGCTCGCTCCTTATGTTTTTCATGTACACGCGAAAGATTTCCACCTAAAAAGTGGTGACAGCATAGCCCCGACAAACGGCTTTTTCCCCTCAAGAGCAGGTAATTTCCTAAGAGGTGCTATTGTAGGGCACGGCTGTGTACCCGTTTTTCAATGTATGTCAACACTTATAAAAAGCGGCTATAATGGCTTTATAAGCATAGAGTTTGAGGGTATAGAAGATGCAAAAACAGGCGTAGAGTGGGGTCTTAACACACTCGTTCGCTATCACGACGTATTGGCAGGGTAAAAGTTTATGGCACTTATTTTAGCCTCCGCCTCTCCAAGGCGGCGAGAGATAATGACCCTTGCGGGTTACAGCTTTACTGTAATTAATCCGAACGCTAATGAAACTATAAAAGAAGACCTTAGCGCTGGTGAAATAGCAGAGTATCTAAGCAAAGTAAAGGCAGAGGCAGCAATAAAAATGACGGATAGTACAGACACTGTTATTTCTGCCGACACAATAGTTGTAAAGGGCAGTAAAATCCTTGGCAAGCCGAAAGACAAAAAAGATGCGTTTAATATGCTAAAAACCCTAAGCGGTGAAACTCACACAGTCTATACAGGCGTAACCGTTTCCCATGAAAACCGTTTTGAAACCTTTTCTGAAAAAACACTTGTCACCTTTTACGATTTATCTGACGATGAGATAAACAGATATATTGACACGGGCGAGCCATTCGATAAAGCAGGGGCATACGGAATACAAGGGTATGGATGTATTCTTGTAAAAGAAATACACGGTGATTATTTTAACGTTATGGGGCTGCCAATAGCACGCCTGTCAAGAATATTAAAAGAATGCTGTAACTTATAACAACCACAAAAAAAATGTTGAGGGATTTATGCCCTCAACATTTTTAATTTTTTACCTGATGGCGGCAATATGCCGTATAAATAACAGGTATGCATATCGCTGTAACAATAACAGCTACAGGGATAAACAAAACTTTTAGGTCTATTAGCTCATTATTCCAATATGCAAAATAATCTGTCAAAATATATGTTCCAAACACCATATTAACAGGCATGGCAGCAACTGTTTGGCTAAAATAAATATTCGAAGTATATGTGAAGATTGATATTCCAAGCGGCACTATACAAACTATGAGCGAAACAGCGGCAGATGTAACCTGCTTTGTTAAAAAAGCCGAAATTGCAAGAGTGATAAATCCTATTAAAACACAGCCTAAAAATATTGCTGGGACTATTTCAAAAAACCTTTCAACATTTGACGAATTAAAACCTACATTCGCACCATCGGCTCCAAGAAAAGCAAAGTTAATTGTTACCGCCATAAGTAGATACGCACAAAAGCACATAAAGCAATATATTATTGATGCTATAATCTTTGCGCCCACAACCTTCCCTCTTCCGTTTTTAGTTGATAAAAGCAGCGCATCTGTAGAATTTGAGTATTCACCTGTAAACACATTGCAAAGACCAAAAATTATAACAAGCACAAGTAATATACCCGTCTGCTCTGAAAGTGCAGAGAATATATTTGCCCACCCATAATCATACCCCACCGTAAAACCGTTATTAATTGACTCCTTTGCTAATTGAGCATATTTTAAGTATAACAGCTTATCATATTCACTTTCTTGTTCTTTTGCCTCAAGCTCATGCCGCTCAACATTAATCAAAGTCGATTCATATCGCTTTACAGGCTCATAAAGCTTAAAATATTCAGGCAAATATTCCTTTTTAATTTTAAGTGAGGTGTTGGCATTTTGAAGGATACTTTGCATCTCTTCTTCGGTTATTTCACCTTTATTTAATTTCCACATAAGCAGATTCATATCCGCTCCGTTTTTCCCAAAATATATTCTGTCACCCGCTTTTTCTTTGCTCGAGTCTAACGCTTCATATATTTCATCTCTGTTTTCAAACTGTGTAAGGCTTTGCCTTAGCTCGTCAATATTTGCCTTTGAAACGAATATCTCTGGCAGTTTTTCTCCTCCCATATCTGAAATTGTATGGCTGCCATAGTTTCCTAATTTATATTGATTAACCGAACTTAATGTAAAAGCGAGCATACCTATTAGCGCAAGTATAAAAATACCTATAAACAGTCTATTTTTCAATATCTTTTTAAGCTCAAACTTTACTAACGTCTTCACTATTTGGCTCCTTTCCGAAATAATGCAAATATACATCATAAAGCTTTGGCAGTTCCTGCTTTGCATCATCAAACGGCTTTTTATCTGACACTATACGCACGTTAAATACATCATTTTCAAGCGGCGCAATTGCACCTACTGTATAATTATTTTGTATCATATTAAGGCTTTCACGGCTAACATTTACACTCCACACTAACCCTTGCATTTGTTCAGCAAGCACGCTTGGCTTAGAATTAGCAATAACTTCACCCTGTTTCATAATAATTACTCTATCTGAAACATACGAAATATCGGAAACTATATGCGTAGCATAAATAACTAACTTATTCTTAGATATTTCGCTTATAAAATTTCTAAAGCGTATGCGCTCTTTCGGGTCAAGCCCTGCCGTTGGCTCGTCAAGAATTAAAATTGACGGGTCGTTTAACAGTGCCTGCGATATACCTAAACGCTGGCGCATACCGCCTGAGAATGTTCGTATCTTCTTATTTTTTACATTATATAAATCAAAATATCTAAGTAGTTTTTCGATTTGTGTTTTAGCCTGTTTATTTCCAATCCCTTTGAGCGCACTCATATATAATAAAAAATCTGTCGCTGTAAAATCTTTATAGTACCCAAAGTTTTGCGGCAAATAGCCTATTATATTGCGATACGAGGCGTCAAGCGTCTTAATATTGTTTCCGTCAAGCAATATCTCCCCCGAAGTAGGACGAAGCACATCCGCAAGCATTCTTATCAAAGTCGTCTTTCCTGAACCGTTTTCACCTAAAAGCGCATAAATACCGTTTGTAAGAGTAATATTTACGTTATTGACAGCACATTTTGCGCCATACCTTTTGGTAATATTCTTAAATGTGATTTCCAATCTTCAGTCCCGTCCTTTCAAAATCATATTTTCTAAAAGTAATGGTTATAACAGCCGCAACGAGCAAGGCAAATATAAAAACTCCTAAAAGTAAAATAAAGCTGCGGCTTAGCAGCATGAATGTTTTTACTGAATCACTGCCAAAAATAAGCCCCATAAAAGCTACAAATAAAGCGGCGCTTAAAAAAATAGCCGTCTGTGCTCTTAAAAATAAAGAGGCACCAAGTGTAAAAAACGCAGAGGCAAAAAAACTTATAAATGCAAAAACAAGACAGCGTAAAAACTGGGCATCTCCAAATACGGCACAAATAGCGCTTGCTATTAGAACAGTTAGCAAGTCTGTCACTCCGCATAAAAAGACTTTTGCTGCAAGTGTAGTTTTCGGCTTAAAAAGACACGACTGCTCAAGCTCCATATACATAGGTGCGCTGTAATAAAACAAGCTTGGCATTGCCGCAACCGAAAGAAACGGCGTAATAGCCGCTATTGTTATGAGTGTTTGTGATGACTGTGCAAAAAAGCTTACTGCTGTGATTATAATCATATACGCTAAACAGCACAGCCAAAAGGATGGCCTAATATTTTTTAACTGCCCTTTTAATAGCGGTTTCACCAATAGTCGAGGCTCTATTATAATAAAATTCGTACCTGTAACAGACTTTTTCATTTCGCTAATAACACAAATCGGGGCATCATCAACAGTGTATAGCCCAAGCTTTGCTTTCAGATTATCACGATACTTCATTCTCCGTCTCCCCCTCTAATTTTTCTTTTAACACTTTTGAGGCACGGTGCAAGCGTGTTTTTGCTGTTGATACGGGAATATCTAGCACCTTTGCAATCTCTTTTAATTTCATATCATGATAGTAGCGCAGTATAACTACATCACGCTGCCACTCAGGGAGGGTCCCTAGTGCCTTTTTTACCCTTTCCCTGTGGCTTATTTCCTCAATTTCCCCCTCAACATCTGTATTTGCCTTGCAATCCTCAAAACTATTTAACGATACTGCCTTTCTTTCACTTCTAAAATAATCGTTAGAGCAATTAATTGCTATAGTAAAAAGATAGCCTCTTAGTTTATTCTTTTCTTTGTAGTTTTCAAGGGTGCTTATAAACTTTAGAAAAGTGTTTTGCGTAACCTCCTCAGCAATGAAAGGGCTGCCTGTGCGCCGCACAAGAAACTTGTAAATATCATTGTAATAACGCTCTACAACTTCTGATAAAGCTGCTTTATCCCCAAGCCTTGCCCCTATAAGCAGTTGTTTATCCCTCACTTTACCGCACCCTTTCATAATCTATAACGCAAACAAACCCCAAAAGGTTCCCAAAATCACTCTAAAATTAAATAAAAAGTAAAAAATAACGATTATTCTTTTAAGTACTAAGCTTAATAGAATAACCCGTTAAAATCAAAACTAATGTTTCCTTTTATTTTAATAACAAAATAATGCTATTGACTCGTAACCGTCCACCACTGCTCAAGGGTGAACGCAAAAGCGTCTGTACGAGATGTAACATATGTGGGCATATTGTAATAAAGCGTCAAAAGCTTCTCATCCTTTATTGTTGCTATAACCTGCACGCCCTTGCAAGTCCACTTACCAATCGGAATACTAATCGTAGAAACACATTTCTTTGAGCGGTTATATGTTCCCTCGCTATCATCTTTAACATTTATTGTAACTGTATACACATCACCTTTTAGTGTACAAACAGCACTTTCAATATCGTCGGGCGAAAGGTCGCATACATATGACTGTTTCTCAACGGGAAATCTATCTTTCATTGAATCCTTTTGACCCGACCCAACCTTTACCTGCTCTGCGTTCTCTCCTTCCTTGAAGCCAATTTGGTACATTGACGGAATTTCACCGCTAATAGCCGTTATTACCTCCTTAGTACGAGTAGCCTCGGCTGTAGAGCTTGATTTGAGCGGATTTGCGGCAGCCTTATAAAAATCAAGAATTTCACTAACGGTAGTATACGACTTCATTTTCGGTTTTGATGGCGCAGTGCTTGTTGTTGTAACTTCCCTTTTTGTTGTAGTTACGGGAGAAGTTTCACTTCTTCTCGTCGTCGTGTTATTATAGTTTTCAGTTGTGTTTCCACTTTCTTTATCAGTTTCATCGCCTTGGTTTGCCGTTAAATCAGCATTA
>DASRNG010000116.1:0-2540 GCA_035647555.1 Oscillospiraceae bacterium
CTTTAATATGCTGCTGGAAAGCAGGGTCAGAAAACAGCTTGTATTCCCAAACCCTTCTTGCCCAAGAGCCTGTTATAGCTTTTAGCTCATCACTTTCAGCGGCTGGGTGTATGTATGTTTCTGTAACGCCGTCGGGAAATGTTTTATAAAGCTCAAACATATATTCTCTATAGTTTTCATAGCTGTCTCTTTGCGGGCCATTCCACTCTCCCGGTATAAGAAAGTCAGGAAGAGCAACGCCTTTATTTTCAGCATATTTAGTAAACTTATCAAAAATAGAGGCAATAAGATTTTTATCAACATTAATTTCAAACATATCGTTATCAAACTGCTCTGCCATAAATACCGCAGGAAAGCGAAACGGCAGTTTATACTCTGAAGCAATGTCAAAAATAAGGTTCAAAAGTTCAAATCGACCCGTTTCAATACCATAAAGTGTACCCATGTGGTTATCAAGATGCGAGGGGGTAAGACCGTATTTTTTGCACCGCTCTATCTGTGTGTAAATTTCTTTTTCAACCTCGTCAATATCAGCTTTTTCCTCAAACTCATCGCTATTATGATACATAAAACCATATTTATCACGAAGTGAATCGGTGCTGCTATCACTCATTGGCGCCCAGCGGTACATGTCCCACTCACTCGTAAATGTAAGGTGAACACCTATAGCGTGCTGCGGATTTTTTCCAGCCCATTGTGCAGCCTCTTTCGCCCAAGAGCATGGAGTCATGATAGTAGATGAGGTTATAAATCCCTTAGAGAGCAAGTCCATAACAGCTATGTTTGCCGAATGACACATTCCAAAATCATCTGCGTTAACGATTAGATATTTTTCCATTTAATTACCCCTTAATACCAGTTGTACTTATAGTCCTGAATTTTAAGTTATAGTGGAATTTGAGTTAATAATAAAACAAATAAATAGATAGCATAACTCTCCAAACTCGTATTCCAGTTTGGTCGCTATGTAGTTTCATTAAAAATTCAACTTGTTCAGTGTATCAGATTAGTTTTTATAATGCAATAAAAAAACAGAGAATAATATATTTTCTCTGTTTTTCATACAACTAAACTACGATTTTCGTTAAAAATCACCATACAAACATTAATTTTGCCTATTTATTCCGTTTTATGCCATATTATGATTTATATAGACTCAAAATCTATTTCTGGGTTTTTAAATATTTTCTCAAGTTCTACAATAAATGGCTTTATATCTCCAAAATCAAGCGCCCTATGGTCAAAACACACACAAACAGGAAGCACTTTGGCTATTTTAATTGCGTCTTTTCCATTTTCGTCTACAGCGACAATAGGTTTTTTATATATAGAGGCAACACCAATAGCCACCACCTGCGGCGGAATAATCATAAGCATCGAAACAACTCCGGCAAGACCTTTAGTTATTGACCCTATGTTAGACATAGTAATTGTGCCCTGTCTTAAGTCATGATATGTTAACTTATCAGAGATTTTTTCATACTCCTTTTTCTCCTTGCCTTTTAAGCCCTTTACTTTGTGATTTCCTGTCTTTGAACCTATCAAACGAAGAATCACTTTTATAAGTTTTCCCTTTTTAAGATATTCTAAAGTATCATGAAGAGATATTCTGTACATAGCCTCCTCAAGATTAGTATTTTCAATTTTTCTTGCCATACCATTTATATATTCTTGCAACTGCTCAACCGAGCGGTTTCCTATATCTTTTAGGGTTATAGTCATCATTTCACCTGAGGGCAATATCCACGGCAAAGACACATCAATATTTTCATACTGCGTAACCTTACCGCGCACGAGCTCTTTCTCAAAATGAAGGTGTGCATTCATTTTAGGTGCTGCTTTTAGCGCCTTAGCAATCGTTTTTAGCAAAATTGTGTTAAAGGTTATATTAACACTGTCTTTTGATTTTTCAGAAAATTGTTTATATTTTTCATAAAACTCTGTTATATCCGGCTCATAATTATAACTTACATGAGGTATCTCGCTCCAGCTTTGTGATGTCATATTTGCAACAATTTTACGCTGGATTCCAAATCTTGAAACCACTGATTCTCTCACTTTACCACTCCCTTATTCTCTCAATTATTGTACTCGTCAAAGTATCCAATTGAGCTAAGCTCTGCTTTTATATTATCTTTCTCTATATCTGTTAGCGGTGCAGCGGGCGCACATACGTCCCCTGCGTTAATATCAGCATATGAAAGCATGTGCTTTACTGTGCGTATCACACCGTATTTTATAATTATTTCTATTACCTTGTTAATCTTAAACTGTAACTGCTGCGCCTTTTTATAGTCACCCTTATCAAATGCATTGTAAAGATTTTTAAATTCACGGCAC
The DNA here is from genome assembly GCA_035647555.1 of Oscillospiraceae bacterium. Classification (GTDB taxonomy): domain Bacteria; phylum Bacillota; class Clostridia; order Oscillospirales; family Acutalibacteraceae; genus DTU089. The sequence goes on from DASRNG010000116.1 coordinate 2,341, forward strand.
ATTACATTATAAGTAGAGCCAATGCCAGCGTCTGCACCCATTGTAAGCCCGCAAATCAGCATTTCATCAGGGCCATTTATCACATTTATATTTCCGCCGCAAAGCCCCTTTATCCTGCTCATATCGTAAAAGTTTAAAAGCGTAAATTTTACTCCTATAATGTTATCTACCTTCATTAATTTTTCCATAAGACTTACAAC
>DASRNG010000117.1:0-11865 GCA_035647555.1 Oscillospiraceae bacterium
GAAAAATTGGTTATAAGGGGTTTCGGCTCTGCGGAGCCGACCAGCGACGCCGCTGGAGCCCGCAAGCGTATGGACGCTTGACCCCAGTTGGGTTAATATTTATGTCCGAATGTTTTTTGTCGAATTAGGGTTGACAATCCAGGAATAATAAAAAGACGCATAAACAGTAGCAAGACAAGTATAATTATGTACTTATGACAATGAAGACAGACTTTTTTACATAAGTTTACGGTAGGCGCTAAAGACTTAGTGGTATTTCTTTATTATTAGCAGATAATGTCTAAAGGTATTAGAAGTTAAAGTGCGAAATAAAATGTGGGGGGCTGAAATGGATATATTAAAGCTTAGTTCAGGAGATGAGATTAAGGTATTATCAAAAAAAGGTGAAATTACTTTTAACTATACTTCATCTAACGGTGAGGTCTATTTGCCCGCTGTTAAAGGGCTTTGGAGAGCTAAGGGCAAAAATCCTATGCTTTATAAAGATAAAGATGATACGCTTTGGCTTTTTTATACGGCTTATCTTTGTGTAGATGAAGTAACCGCGCAAATTATGTCCGCCTATGCGCTAAAAGGTGAGTATACAGCGCAAGAAATTAATTTTAGGTGGCATGACGCCCTTTATCCAAGGCTTGGCGGCAGCTTTACAAATGAGAGGCAAAGTGCAGGTGTCAATGAAAAGGAGGACAAATTTTCTCCAGAGCTTGTAAGGCGCTATACGCTTTTAGCAGAAAGCTTACAAGGAACTTGCGGATTTTCATGGGAACAGGCCGAAAGTTATATAAACGAAAAACGCTCTCTTGCTTTAGGAAAGCTTTATGGCGTAAAAATAGCCGAAAATAACTATCCGTTTGCAAGGCGGATAGGTTTTTCGCTTAAAGGGCATCCTATTGAGGTTTTGCATGAGGGGAAAACTGCGTTAGTTCTTCCCGTCTATTCTGAAATTTTTAACTGCCTAATCTTGCTCTACTCTTTTGATAAAGGTGAAAATTATGATAGTAAAGACTATTTAATATGCTATCTAAACTCAGAAGATACGATAGTTTTAATAAAGGAAAACGGCGGTATAAAGGCTGTTAAAAGCTCTAAGGGAAAAGATGTTGAAGTTGGTTTTACTTCGGATTTTCAGAAAAGCTGGCAAAACCTTTATAGCGGTACTGATTTTATTTTTAAGACAAATAGCGTTTTTACACCCAAAGTTAAAAAAGAGCGTTTTAGGACAAAACGGATAAAGGTTTTTGGCAAGCCCTCTCCAAAAAGGTTTTTTTCTATCTTAAATAATGTGGTTAAAACTGAAGGGGTGCTTGAATTTACATCAAAAAGCAAAAGGCCCTCTATCCCTGCTGAATTTTCCCCAAAGCAGATAAAAGGTTTATCAGGATACGAAACGCCTGTTATTGAAGATGTTTTTCCTCCAATAAAAGAGCATGCCCACGGCTCTGGCATAGCCTGCCTGCCCGACGGGGAGCTTATTAGCGTTTGGTTTCAGTCTGACGGAGAGCGAAAAGGCAACGACGGGAGAATTTTAGCTGCAAGGAAGCCTGTAGGAAGTGCATGGCTTGAGCCTTTTGTAATAGCTGATGTAAAAGGAATGGCAGACTGCAATCCTACTATTTATTTAGGGCGTGATGATAGACTTTGGTTTTTCTGGTACCCTGTACTTTCAAATGCTTGGGAAACCTCCCAGCCTAAGTACAGATATGCCGATAAAGGCAATTATGAGTATAAAAACGGATTTAAGACTATCCCAAATTTTACAGGGTACGGAATATTAAACCCCAGCAGGTGTGACGAATTACAGGGTAAAGCAATAGGCTTTGAAAAAGGTGAGTATATTTATGGTGAAGTTAATGGCGAGTGCAGATATATAAGTGAAAAGCAGTTTAGGCAAAACCCTCTTCCTGAGCTTTCTTATGTCAAAATTGAGGATAGGTATATAACAGACCCGTTTGTGGTTGCCCTTAGAAACTCTACGATAGATTTTATCAAATACATAAGAGAGGGGCGAAAATATGCCGCTCTTACACCTTTGTTTGAAGTTTATCTTTGGTGGGAGGCACGCCGCATTTGCCGTTATTCTTCGGGAGCAGATTCAGAATATAAAAGGTGGAAACCGATTAAAAGGGCGCTTGGCTGGCAGACGAAAAATAAGCCGTTAGAATTTGAGTTTGAGGGAAAAACCCGTCTGCTGTTGCCGCTTTATACAGACGGAATTCATTGCAGTCTTACGGCTTTTACTGATGACGGCGGCAAAACTTGGAGCTACTCTTTACCTTTCGTATCTATAGCGCCAGAACAAGGGGCAGATATTATGCTCAGTAGTGGCATACTGCGCACTTATTTTAGAAACAGCGAACCCGAAAAACATATAATAAGCTACGAATCGAGCGACGGGGGTAAAAGTTATAACAATGTAAAGATAGAGAAAGAGCTTTTACATCAAGGTGGATTTGATATTATAAAAGTCGAAAAAGACTTGTGGGTAATGTCTGTTACTAGCACACATACCGCAAAAGGCATTAGAAAGAACAATAGGTCACTTCTTAAACTGGCCGTATCAAAAGATGAGGGTAAAAGCTGGCTTCTTTCACCGCTGGAGTTTGATGCGAATGGGCTAAGGTACTACCACTATTCTGCAATAACAAAAAACAAATACGGCGATATTTTCGTCTCATATAGTTATGATGATGAAAATGGATTGAATTCTATAAGATGTGCATCTATTAAAAAGAAAAGAGCATAGGCTTATTGATGATATATAAAAATTTTATTAAAACAAATAATAAAGGGAGAGCAGGAAGTGAGCAAAAAGACAGACAATAACCCTACGAGACTTGAAAATTCAAATGCATTTGGAGGGCTTGTAATTGATAGGATAGCCCCAGAAGACCAAAAGGCCACTATAGATTTTAGTTATAATGGAAAAAGCGAAAACAAGAATGTGTCTTTTAAGATAATATTAAAAGACAGACAAAGCGAAAAGGAAATGTACTCTAAAGTCATCAGCGGTGAGCTTCGCTCTTTTTCTATAAACAATTTAAGAAATAAAATAGATTATTTAGTAGATATTGAGGCACAGGAAAGTGGTTTTAATAAAACTGTAGCCAGAAGTCACACACGTCTGTTTCGAACGGGGCATGTACCGGGGGTAGTTATAAATTATATTCACCCAGATGATTATACATATGACTTTTCAGGGCGTTCTCCTGCAAGCCCATCATTAGTTCGATTACCAAACGGCGACTTATTAGCATCTCACGATATATTTTGGGGTATGGGAGGGCAAAACCTAACGAAAGTCTTTCAGTCCCAAGATGACGGCGTTACATGGAAATATAAATCGGACGTATCCCCTTGTTTTTGGGGCAAGCTTTTTGCTCATAACGATAGTTTATATATGCTGGGAACGAGTACAGAGTATGGGCGGCTTTTGATATTTAAGTCTGATGACTTGGGGCTTAGCTTTAGTGAGCCTACCACAATTATGGCTGGTGGCTGCGGCGAGAAAGGCGGCCCTCATAAGGCGCCAATGCCAGTAGTAAACTATAACGGGAGACTTTGGACAGCTATTGACCATGGCTCATGGCTTGCTGGGGGGCACTATTCAGGGGTGGTTTCGGTTTCTGTAGATGCTAATATTATGAACGCCGAAAACTGGGATGTTTCACCGTTTTTACCTTATAGCTCTCAGTGGCAAGGGGCGATTAAAGGCGGAAATCCAGGGCTTTTAGAGGGCAATGTAGTAGTTACTCCTAAAGGGGAGTTAGTGAATTTGCTAAGATATAATACAGTAGGAGGAACGCCTGATTACGGCAAGGCAATTATGCTGAATATAGATAAGGACAACCCGAATGCGCCTTTAACATTTGGCAAAGTTATAGATTTTCCCGGTAATATGTCGAAGTTTACTATAAATTATAATAAAGAAAATAAAAGGTATTATTCTTTAGTAAACAGGGTGACTACTGATTGTAAAAAGCAAAGGAATATTCTTACCTTAATCTCCTCTGAAAATTTGATAAACTGGCATATACAAAGGGATATATTAAACTATGAGGACAATGGCTGGCAAGAAGATTATACTAAGGTAGGATTTCAATATGTAGACTGGATTTTTAGCGGTGATGATATTCTTGCCGCTTCAAGAACAGCAATCAACGGTGCTTATAACTTCCATAACGCTAACCATATTACGTTCCATAGAATTAAAGATTTCGCTCTGATTTGAAGAAAGTGTGCGAATTTAGCTGTTTGCTTTAAATGTAAAGCGGCTGAATTAGATGCTAAAATCTACGTATGTTGGTGTTCTTTCATTAACAAAGAATAGTTCGTCTCATAAGGGAAACAATGTAACTGACTATCAATTAAAGAAAGAATAGTGATAATATGCAGTCAATCTGGTCTTATGAGTCTTCTCTGCCAAGCTTTGAAAGCTTAAAAGGGGACATAAAAACTGATGTTTTAATTATAGGCGGCGGTATGGCGGGCATCTTAACTGCCTTTATGCTAAAAGAGGCGGGCATTGATTACGCTCTTGTTGAGGCGGGTAGCATTTGCGGCGGTGTTACGAAAAATACAACGGCAAAAATCACTTCACAGCACGGTTTAATTTATAATAAAATAGTAAAGGCCTATGGGCGGGAAAAAGCAAAAATATATTTAACGGCAAACGAAAATGCCGTATTAAAATATAAGGATTTATGCAAAAATATTGACTGTAATTTTGAGAAAAAGGATGCGTTTGTATATTCGCTTAGCAGTAGAAAAAAGATAGAGAATGAGATTCAGGCTCTTAGCAGTATAGGGTTTTCAGCCCAGTTTGAAAATAATATTCCGCTGCCGTTTCACATTGAGGCAGCGGTAAGATTTAAAAATCAAGCTCAGTTTAACCCCTTAAAGTTCATTTCGGAAATTGCTAAAGGCTTAAATATCTATGAAAACACTAAGGTTATTGAGCTAATTGGGCTTAAAGCTAAAACCCAACATGGTTTTATTAATGCTAAAAACATTATCGTGGCTACGCACTTTCCTTTTATAAATAAGCATGGCAGTTTTTTTATAAAAATGTATCAAAGCCGCTCTTATGTTATAGCACTTAGCGGCGGTGCAAATGTAAACGGAATGTATTTAGACGAGGCAGAAAAAGGGCTTTCTTTTAGAAATTATAACGATTTATTACTAATAGGCGGCGGTGACCACAGAACAGGCAAAAAGGGTGGAAAGTGGCAAGAACTTTTAGATTTTGCGAGTGTGCATTATAAAAATTCTCAAAAAAAGTTTCACTGGGCAACACAAGACTGTATGACTCTTGACAGTATCCCTTATATCGGTCTATATTCAAAAAACACGCCAAACCTTTATGTTGCAACGGGTTTTAACAAGTGGGGAATGACGAGTTCTATGGTAGCGGCAGGGATTTTATGCGATATGGTGCAGGGTAAAACTAATCCATATTCTAAGGTGTTTGACCCTAAAAGAACTATTCTCCATGCAAATCTTGCCACAAATGCCATATCAAATACGGGGAGTTTTTTAAAACCTACAATAAAACGCTGCCCTCATATGGGCTGCGCTTTAAGTTGGAATAAGGAGGAAAGCTCTTGGGATTGCTCCTGCCATGGTTCGAGATTTGCTAAAGACGGCAAATTAATAGATAACCCCGCCACAGGTGACCTAAAAAAGTAAACTCCTCATTCGCTTTGATACATTAAATCAACCGCCCGCCCAATTTCCTTATAACTTGTGCAGCGGCAAATGTTTGATTGCAGCCATTCCTCTATCACAATCTCGTCAGGCTTTATCGGGTTTTCAAGCTTTAAGCTGTGGCACACCATCAAAAAGCCCGATGTGCAGTATCCGCATTGAAACGCATCAGAATCTACAAAAAACTTTTGTATTTTATCAGTTTCGTTTAACCCCTCTACCGTCAAAATCTCATGGTTTTCCGCTTCCACGGCAAGCATCAAGCAGGATTTTGCGGGCAAACCGTCAACTATAATTGTGCAGGCTCCGCAGTCCCCATTCAAGCAGCCTGCCTTTGCCCCTGTAAGCCCTATTTGCTGCCTTAATACATCTAGCAGAATATCAGATGTTCTTACTGCAAGCTCGTGCTCTTCTCCATTAACATGCAGCTTTATAACTGCTTTACCCTCATATTTTACCACTTTCTATTGCCTCCAAAAGCTCCTGTACCGTGTTTTCAAACACGAAAAGACGGTACTTTTTAGATGAGTCCACATTATGAATAACATTTTCATTTATTAGGCTACACGCCGCTTTTGCCCTATCATAAGGGCTTTTGTTTTTTTCGTTTAATAGCATTTCGAGCTTTTCACATCTGAAAGGATATTCAAATAAACCCGAAAAAGCAATTTGTAGTTTATCGTCTTTTATTAGTGCGCCTAAGCTTAACAAGGGGTAATCAATCTTCTCGTTCGCCGTTTTTTTAATATGCGCATGGCGGGCGTTTAGCGCCCAAAGTGGAATACTTATCTTTGTAATGATTTCACCTGGGGAAATCTGCATTCTTTTATTAAAAACACTGCTAAACGGCTCTGTCCTTTCACCGTTTTCGCCGTAAATTCTTATTTTCGCATCACAAGTAAGAAGTGCTAGGCTCGTTTCTCTGTAAATAATTGTTCCGCAAAGATTCCCGCCAAGCGTTATTCTGCACTGGTTAGTGTGGTCTGCAATCCTGCCGCAGCAAAGCCCCAAAAGGGGGAAAAACTTTGATTTGCTAATTTCATAAAGAGTGCATGCCGCCCCTATGTGTAAAGTTTCCTCATCTTTATAAATTCCCTTGCAATCCGCAATGTTTTTAATGTCAATAACCGCATCAGGCTTTATGCTGCCTGTGCGGCACAAAGTAATAATCTCACTTCCGCCGCTGTAATAAACGGAATTCTTGCCCTCTGATTTAAGAGTAGAAAATGTTTCAAACGCATCTTTTAATGAGTTGGGGCGAACATATAAAAAATCAAAAGCTATCATACGCTATCCTCCGCTCTCGTACTCCATAACACCTCAGGCGTTAAAGGCAGAGTTAAAAACTCCTTATTAAAGGCTAAAGATAAGGCATTGCCAAGCGCTGCGGGCATTCCTATTAGCCCATGCTCTGAATAGCTTCTAACGCCAAATGGTGCAGTTTCATCAGGTGTTTCTACAAAGTCTACCTTATAATTCGGCTCCTGCCCTATATGAAGCAGCTTATAACTGCGAAGATTAGGCGCTTTTACAATGCCGTCTTTATTATAAATAAAGCCCTCTCTTGAAGCTAAGCTAAGCCCCATTGCCATAGCGCCTGTAAGAGAGGCACGAGTAGAATTCGGATTAATGAGCTTTCCTATATCTATAACGGTGGAGGCGTTTAAAAGTCTATATCTGAATGTTTTCAAATCTGCCTCTACCTCCACAACCTGCACCCCCACCGTCCACTGCGGCCCCGTTTTTCCTTCTCCCGTATTAGTATCTAAAAGAGTAAGTCCTTTGAGCATATACCCGCCGCTACCTATAACAGGCTCGCCCAAAGATTCATCATTTTCAGATTTATACCCTTGTACAATGTCCTTAAACTCTATAAAGTTTTCAGGATTTTTTTTAGAAAACACTCTGCCGTGTGATACAACAATTTCATCTTTATGGCACTTTAGTGCCTGTGAGCCGTTTATTCTTAACTGCTCTAATATATCATCTGCAGCACGAACAACGGCATGACCTGCCATATATTCAGTAAGACTTGCTACCGTTTTCCAATGTTCAGGCATTAGGCGTGTGTCAACAGAGGGTATTATATGCACTTGAGATGTGTCTATTTTTAATTTCTCTGCAAGAATTTGAGCAAGATGTGTTTGACCGTTTGAACCCATTTCAACTACACCTGTATTAAGGTTTAGGCTGCCATCGGGATTAAAGGTGATTAATGAGCCTGATATAGCATCGGTTGGCGGATTTTCCGTTTTCCAAAAGCAGGCTATACCCTTAGCTTTTACAGTATTCTCATTTACATAAATAGGCTTGCCATTTCCCCACTGTGAAAGCTCTTTCATCTTTTTAATACATTCCCTTAAATCCCCCGTAAGGCTATTTGTACACTTTACCTTTGAGGGCGTAAGGCTTTGAGGGCGTATAGCGTTTTTCAGCCGAAATTCAAGAGGGTCTATAAAGCACTTTTTAGCTAAAATATCTAAAACCCTTTCTATACAAAAGGTAATGCTATCATGAGAAAAACCTCTGTATGATGTTACATAGGTATGATTCGTATAAACACAAAAAGCGTCGCATGATAGGTTTTCAACATGATAAGGACCTGTACAGTCCATTGCTATCGCCTTTGTCATATAAGGTGATATATCCGTATATGCACCGCAGTCTAAATAAAACTTCAAGTCGGCCGCCTGAATAAATCCGCTGCTGTCGGCACCTATTTTAATAGCGGCCTCAAGCCCCATTCTGCACGGCAAAGCTGCCATATCATCCTCTCTTTCTATCGTTACCCTAACAGCCCTGCCGCTCACACTCATTGACGCTAAAACCGCAAGAATTTCAAGAGTAACGGGTGCCTTGCCGCCAAAGCCGCCGCCCACAAAGGGAACTTTTACATGAATTTTACCTGATGGTATTAAAAAGGCCTCGGATATTTGTTTTCGTATTGAATAGGGAGCTTGAGAGGAGCTAATTATGGTTACGTCACCGTTTGAATTAATCTCGGCTCTTGCAGTTCTTACCTCCATTGCAATATGACCTGAGGGCGGCAAGAAGAAATTTTGCTCGGCAATAAAACTGCACTTGTCAAAGGCAGAGTTTATATTACCTTTCTCCATTCGGTAACTGCTTGCTATATTCGTGCCTTGCCGTGGGTATATGTCCGTTAGCACCTTTTTATATGAATTTGATTTCTCGTGAACGAGGGGTGCATTGTCGTCTAATGCTTTTAGGGGTGTCAAAACAGCAGGTAGCCTCTCAAACTCCACATCAATAGCTCTTAGAGCCTTCTCACAAGCCGCCTTATCAGCCGCAACGGCAAGAGCTATAGGCTCTCCTGCATAACGCACAACGTTTTTAGCAAGAGCGGGCCTGTCTTGAAGTAAAGGCCCAAAAAGTATGTTGCAGTCATCACCCGTTAAAACCGCTTTAACGCCTTTGATTTCTTTTGCTTTAGAAGTATCTATAGACTTTATTCGTGCGTGTGCTAAGGTACTCGTTAAAAGGCGTACTTCAAGCAGACCTTTGCCTAAAATGTCATCTGTATATTCCGCTTTGCCCGTCACTTTAAGCAGGGCATCCTTACGCTTTATATTTTTGCCTATAGCTGTATTCATTCTTTTACCGTCTTTCTTAAAATATCTGTTTTAGTATTTGCATATAAAAAATCTTTATACTATTTATATTATTTTTAAGAATATATGCCCATAAACGCAAAATACTAACATAAAGAAAGGTGATAAAATGAATCCCTTTGAACAAAAGCCAATATTAATTGAAGACTGTATAATGGACTGGGCAAGCCTATATAAAAGTTCGTACAATAAGCAGGATATAGACCCTTATACAAGGCTTAGAATTCTTATGATAAATGCTATTGAGACAAAGACGGCAGCTTTTTCGCATGCCTTTAATAAAAGCTGCTATGATAATGACCTTAGAAGAGAAATAGCTTTAATAGGAGCTTTAGAGCAGCAGCAGCAAAGCCTTGTAAACTCCCTAAAGCCGATAGACGAAACCATTCTTGAAACGAGCATAAGCTTTGAGCACCTTGAAATAGAGCTATTGGCAGTACTATCACAGGAGGAAAAGGACTCTTATGTAAGGCAGGCGCTTCGCTTTACCTTGCTTGAGGACTTAGACCACCTTTACCGTTTTGCTAATTTACTAGACTTTGACTCAGAAACACCTGCCCAAAGCATAGTTGGCAGTACTGTTGATATTACGCCGGGCAGGTCAAGTATAGCGTGCCACAGGCACCCGTTTGACAGCATAAAAAATCAAGTGAGTTTTAACGCACAAGACATTAAAACCTCACTTAATATTCTCATTGTTACGGCGCTAAAGCATAAGGCTATGAGCTTTTACATGCACAGCGGTAATTATTATTACAACGACCTTGGGCGAAAATTGTTTTTAGAAATCTGTATGATAGAAAGGCAGCATTTAAGCCTTTTTAATTCACTTTGGGATTCAAATTTAACGTGGCTTCAGAACCTTTTATTACAAGAATACACAGAGTGCTATTTATATTATAGTTTTTACGAATGCGAAAGTGATGCAGAAATAAAAAGCATATGGGAGTTTGGTTTACAGCAGGAGTTATCACACCTGCACAAAGCGGCAGAGCTTTTAAGCAAATATGAAAAAGAAAGCAAGGTGGAGGCTTTACGAAATATGAGCTTTCCCGCACCGTTAAATTTTACTGATAATAGGGATTTTGTTAAACAAGTTTTAAAAGAAGAAATCCTATTAACCTCAAACAAAGAGGGGTATATATCTATAAATAATTTACCGCAAAATCATGAATTTTACTTTTATCAAAACCGAATAAACCATAATATTGACAATGTTGCAAGCCATAAAATTATTGCACAGCATCAACAAAAATTTAATATTGATTATAGGGCAGAATTAAAAGAAAATCCGATATTAGAACTTAGTGACAGAACTACAGACAACACCTCAATAGCAAGAATAAAATAAAGGATAGTCTTATTTCAGTAAAAGCTGCAAACTGATATTAACACCCAATAAAATAATTGTAAAAGCAACTTGTAGTGCCACTAATCTTTTAGGCGGCACTGCTGCGGATTTTGCCGCAAATTTCCTTTCTGTAATTAAAAAAAGTTTTAAAACAACAGTCTTATACTGATATCCAATAAACACAATCATGCTCGTTAAAAAGTTTTGAGTAATAAAAAACGGTATAAATTTCTCGGCACTGATTATTACAGAAATCTCTCTTATCCACTCAGGCACAAAAAACGCTAAATATATGATATAAAAAACTCTCCATAATGTATTCATCGAAAAGGCTATTACAGCTTTCCTAAATACATTTTTCTCCTCTTTAACCCAAAACTTCTGTGCTAAAGCTATGGTAATAAACATTGCAAGAGCCTCAAAGACAATGGCCACCGCAGGATTTATAACTTTGTCAATTCGCCCCGGCAAAAAAAGGTTTAGAAGCTTTATAAAGGCGCAAAGCACGCCAACTGCAAAAACAGACGATAACTGATGTGTTTTACGATAAACATTATACATAAAAAAGCAGGCAACTGGATACCAAACCAAAAAGCTATAAGGAAAAGATATAGAATGTAAGAAGTATCCTACTGTCGCCTCGAAAATCCCCCAATAAGACCCCCAAATTAAAATGCTTATTAAATAGTTATATTTTTGCCCTTTTATATTACTGCCCATGCTACCCCTTCTCTCATCGCTGTTAATAAACCATATGCAAAAAAGTAAAGTAATATTAAAACGGCAGAAAACAAAACTCCTGTAGCATTTCGCCCTCAAAGCTAAAAAACGCCTTAAAGGCGTGTCATGCTAATAGGTAATTCTGGCAAAACTCAAGTTTTGCTGGGGTTTCGTCTTAATATATAATGTAATATGTATTATTATAAAATGTTAAAAAGAGAATATAAACTTTTGTGTTGATGTTAGAAGTGGCATAAAAAGCTAAAAGGACTATTAGCATATTTGTGCAATAATTTGAAGTAAAGGGTAAAAAGATTGGTTTTCTCATGTTCAAAGAATGTGCAGATTAAAACAATTGACATATATTAGCTTCTGTGATATACTAAAAATGTATTCAAGTTAATCGGTTTTACTCACAGCTTTGTGAACCATTGTTGCTTGGTGGTCTACATCGGCATG
>DASRNG010000118.1:0-10373 GCA_035647555.1 Oscillospiraceae bacterium
AAATAACCCAATTAGGAAGATTTACAGAAATTTCTTTAACAGGAAATCTGAAAAGAACGGCTGTTAAAATTTGCTTTATTTCATCTTCTGTTATCTCAAGGCAGTTTACAGGTATTACAGGAACCTCGTATTTTGCTGTTAGCGCATTTGCAAGCTCTATTGCCGCAGAGCTTTCTGGATACATGCAGTTTAGAAGCACGATAAACGGCTTTGAAAGCTCTTTTAACTCGTTTATTACCCTTTCCTCTGCCTCTTCATACTCATCACGAGGAATTTCACTTATACTGCCGTCTGTTGTTATTACAAGCCCTATAGTAGAGTGCTCATTTATAACCTTTTTAGTACCTATTTCCGCCGCCATATTAAACGGAATTTCATGGTCATACCATGGCGACATTACCATTCTTGGCTGTTCGTTTTCAATATACCCTAATGCACTTGGCACAATATACCCAACGCAATCTATAAGCCTTACATTAAGATTGGCGTTTCCGGGCAATGTAATGTTTACCGCCTCTTCTGGTACGAATTTTGGCTCTGTCGTCATTATTGTTCTTCCTGCTGACGACTGCGGCATTTCATCAAGCGCTCTCTCTCTTGCGCTCTCGTCTTCTATGTTAGGTATAACGAGTGTATCGCAAAATGTTTTTATAAATGTTGACTTTCCTGTTCTTACGGGACCTACTACACCAATGTAAATATCTCCCTGAGAGCGTTTTGCAATTTCACTGTAAATGCTGTCTTTCATTATTTTTTCCTCCCTTATATACTCGGAATTATCAGCATTTGTTTATCTGTTAAAACCTCGTCTGAAATATCGTTTTCTTCGGCGATGGCTTCAATAGTAGTGCTGTAGCGTCTTGCTATATCCCATAAGCTTTCGTTATCATCTGTAAAATAAACTGTAACACCACGTGTCTTTTGGCTTTTTTCTTGCTCGCCAAGGTTTATTATGTCACTCACAGATGTAACAGTTTTTTCTAAATACACATTACCTTTCATAACAGCTTCTACTTTTATATCTATCTTCTCTGCCGCAGATAACACGAAACTACTGCCTGTTACCGTAAGTCTTGGCTCAAATCTTGCTGATTTACCTACATCATTCGGTAAAACATTTTTTATATCAACAAGTTTTTCCATATAGTTTTGTGAATTTGAAGAATCGGTATATATAACACACGCTTTTATCGTTCCGCACGTTACAAACTCTGTTTCTGTTACTGTTGTACTATAGCTCAAACCCTCAATCCTTATGTCTGTTATAGAGTTTACCCCGTTTTGTGATACATCAATACTTTCATTTATAAGTAAAACTTCGTCAACTGTATCTACAAAATCTAATAAAGAATGTGTGTTTGTTTTTATATCTACACAGTGCGTTGTTGAATATGCGTCAAGCACAACTTCTAACTCTTTTGGCTCTGACGATACCACAAACACAGAGACAGATGCCGATACATCCACTATTCTTTGGGTATTATCTGCCTTTGGTTTTGCAAATACCTCTATCATGGGGACGCTCAAATGTATATCACATAAAGAGTCCTCGTTAATCCCTTCAAGCTCAACAATCTGGCTTATAGGCAAGGTGTGTGATATGTGCTCTATTTCAGATACACTGCTTTCTGGAATGTACGCTACATCTACAAAAAGCTCTCCTCTTAGCATTAGCTTGTTGCTAATTTGCTTTATTTCACTTGGCACTGCAAAGGCATCTGCATACAACACACTTTTTATGCTGTCCCTGCTATCAGGAAGTTCAAACACATCACTCATTGAAAAAACTCTTTCCCCTACAGCAGTTATTGACACAGCTGATATATTATCGCTTTTTAGCTGTACCCCTGCACCATCGGCACCCGTTAGCACCTCTTGGCTTTGCCGCCTTGTAAGCCTTACAGGTATAGAAATGTTGCCTTTAATCTCTGCCTTTTTTGGAGATAAGGCACGGCAGTTTGCATAGTCACACACGGCTTTTACGCTTACCGAATCTGTAGAAATTGCATCATGGCACTCCGCATAGCGTGAAAAATCTGAAACACCGCAATAAGAATGAAGCTCTCCCCCCTCACAACAGTAAATAATTTGTGCTTCATATGTGCCATCTACTGTAATTCTGTCACCAACTAAGTTTGCCGAAACAATCATTGGCGTGAGGGTTGCTCTTATGACTCTTACAATATCAGGCATATAATCGGGAAGATTAAGCTCTGTTGTAACATTTTGTTCGATTACCCTATCGTATATAACCGAACTAAAACCAAAATTTTCTTTTTGTAGACTAATATCCATATTGTTGCTCCTCTCGTAGCTTTTCAATAAAATGTATTCAAACCCTGTCCTGTTTATGATAAAAAACACAGCATCAATTGATGCTGTGTAGAAAATTAACAATATGTTCGACTTTTTAATTCTTTATTCCAAAAATAAGCTTTAAAACACCCCTTAAAACCCTTGGACTTCTTAAAACTACTATCTTCATTTAAATCCACCTTTCGTAAATACTATTTCGCAATATTATTATACGCTTTAATAAACTTAAGGTGACAAAGACCACTCTTTAATATCTTTTACCTCTTCATACATTGCTTTATAGCTCTCATAGCGGGCCTTACCAATTTCGCCGTTTTTAAGTGCCTTTGTTATGGCGCAGCCTGCATCATTAGTGTGTGAACAGGTGGAAAATTTGCATGTACCAAGGTAGGGCAAAAACTCAGGAAAGCAAAAAGGTAAATCATCTTTTGGTATTATTTCGGATTTTCCTGTTTCAAGTGCTGAAAAACCAGGAGTGTCTGCTATATAGCCGTCCTTAAACGTAAAAAGTTCAACTTCTCTTGTGGTGTGGCGGCCTCTGCCTAATTTTTTGCTTATTTCTCCTACCTTTTGATTTATATTTGTTTCTAAAATATTTAAAATTGAAGATTTACCGACACCAGAATTTCCTGTAAACACATTAATCTTATCAGAAACTATTTCTGATAGCTCTTCTTTGCCCTCGTGTGTAACGGCAGATACGCTAAGAGCTTTTATTCCTGCTTTTTCATATATTTTTATATATTCTGAAGTATCTTCTAAATCACTTTTTGAAAAAACAACTACAGGCTCAATATTTTTATTTACAGCTATCGCTACTAATTTATCAATTAAAAATAAAACAGGGCTTGGCTCTTTTGTAGAGGAGATTATAATTAACCTGCCAATATTAGCAACAGGCGGCCTTATTAAAAAGTTTGTACGGGGCAATATTTCCACAATAGTATTGTCTTGCGAGTCATTTACAGAGATTATAACCTCATCTCCTGCAAGTGGCGTTATCTTTTGTTTTCTGAATACGCCGCGTGCTTTGCAAGAGTATACACCACCTGCTGCCTTAACATAATAAAAGCCGCCAATGCCCTTTAATATAAGTCCCTTTATATTATCTTTGTTATTCATATATTACAGTCCAAAAGGGTTTCTTTTTGAAACATCTTCTTCAGTTCCTATTATGTGAAGAGTAATTTCTGTTGAACCGTTGACCCCCGATACAGCTGAGTAAGGTGGATTTTGTTTGTATACTGTGCCTTTTGTCCCCGTTTCTGTTTCGGAAAACACGAATACAATATTTGTAAAACCCGCATCTTCAAGCCTGCTTTTAGCCGCAAATGCCTCCATGCCTGTAACATCTATATACGTTGCATACTTAAAAGTTTTTACACCAGATATTTCTGCTGGAGATTTTGTAAAATCAACGTATGCTTCATAAATTTTCTGGTCATCAATAAAAATTGCGACAACATTGCTAGAGCCTGAACCCGTCACCGTTACAGCTCTGGACTGACCCTCTGCATTTACAACAAGTGGATTGCCTACAAAAACATCGTTTACACAAACCTCAAGATTTGCTCTTCCGATTTTTGGCAGTGTGACTGAAATGTCAACAGAGCCTGTAGCTGGTGTTCCTGTGCTTATAGTAAGATTTACTTTCGTCTTTTTATCAACCTTTGTATTTTCTGCTGGGTCTTGTGAAATTATAACACCCGATGCCAGTTCACTATTTACTTTTCTAACCTCACCTAAAGTAAGCCCTAAATATTCTATAATTTCTTTTGCCGCATCAAGAGTGCTATCAGTAAGTTTTGGCATTACGATTTTATCTGTTTGAACTTCAGAAGAAACAAAAACTGAAATCACAGAGCCGATAGTCGCACGCTCGCCAAGCTCTGGGCTTGTTCTTACAACTGTGCCGATAGTTACAGACGGGTCTTCTACTGCTATTTTCGTAGCAAAAAAGCCTTGCTCGTTAAGGGTAAACTCTGCTTCAGCAAATGTAAGCCCCACTACATTTGGGATTTGGCGTGCCGTGCTTTCATTTACAACTGAAAGCTTAATTGTTCCGCCCTTTGTTATCTTTTGCCCTGGTTGTGGGTCTTGATTAAAGACGGTACCTGGCTCAAATGCTGAGTTAGATTGATAGTTTACTTCAAAATTATAAAGCTCTTTATATTCTGCGTTGTCTTTTATCTCCTCTAAATAGTTTTTGCCTATAAAAGTTACAACCTCAATTTTTTTACCAGAAAAGATTGTACCGTTGCTTGCAAGCTGTATAACTATAAATATAACTGCTGCTATTATTAAGCTAAAAACAATACCAGCCACTATAGGAACAACTTTATTTTTTCCGTTTTGTTGCGGCTCTGTTATGGCATCTTCCTCAACAGGCGGTGTATTTGCCGCTTTTGTCCCCGTTGTGTCTACATATTTTGTTGGCTCATTATCAACAAAATAAGAATAATCAAACTTTACTAGTGGATTTCTTTTAAATTCCTCAAGGTCTAAAAGCATTTCTGCTGCGGACTGATAACGGTCCCGTGCTACCTTTTGCATTGCTTTAATTGTGATTTGCTCAAGCCCTATTGGTATTTCCGGGTTTATTTCGTGGGGCTTTTTCGGCTCTTCATTAACCTGCATTAGAGCAACTGATACGGCAGACTCCCCTTGAAACGGCAGTATGCCTGTTAGCATTTCATAAAGAACTACACCAACGGAGTATATGTCTGCCTTGTCGTCCGTTAGCTCTCCTTTTGCTTGTTCGGGGCTTATATAATGCACAGAGCCTATTGCGCTTTCCGTCATACTGCGTGTTTCGCCCCTGCTAAAACGTGCTATACCAAAGTCTGTTACTTTAATTGTGCCGTTTTGCAGTAATAAAATGTTTTGCGGCTTTATATCACGGTGAACAATTCCTTTATCGTGTGCATGTTGAAGTGCCCTTAAAATTTGAATTACAAAATGTAAAACTTCTTTCCAAGGGATTGTTTTTTGCTGCTCTATGTACTCTTTAAGAGTAATCCCCTCAATATATTCCATAACAATATACTGAAGTCTATCCCCAAAGCTTACATCATAAACCTTGACGATATTTGAATGAGAAAGTACAGCTATTGCCTTAGATTCGTTTTTAAAACGACGTCTGAACTCCTCGTTAGCGAGAAATTCCTCTTTTAATATTTTAACTGCTACCGTTCTGTCATCAATATTGTCATAGGCCTTGTAGACAACGGACATACCGCCCACTCCGATAATTTCCTTTATCTCGTATCTTCCGTCAAGTCTTTTACCGACATAATTATCCATCTCTTCACCTCTACGCAATAGTTACTACTGTTATATTATCCTTGCCGCCATTTTGCTTTGCAAGATTTACAAGCTTTTCTGCAAGAATGTGATATTCAGTTTCTTTAGCTACCTTAGCTATTTTCTCATCGCTAAGCGCACCAGTTAATCCGTCTGTACAAATAAGAAGACAATCGCCCTGTGAGAAAGGGTGCTCTGTAAAATCCACGTTTATATATTCATCAACGCCAAGCGCACGTGTTATAATGTTGCTCCTTGGGTGGTTTTGTGCTGCTGCTTGCGTTATTGTGCCACTGTCAACGAGCTGCTGAACAATTGAGTGGTCATGCGTAAGGCGCATTAAGCCGTTTTGATTTATAAGGTATGCTCTACTGTCCCCAGCGTGTGCGATATATGCCATATCACTTTTGATAATTGCCGTTACAACGGTTGTTCCCATTCCCTCAAGCTCTAAGTTTGAGTGTGAAATATTGTATATTCCGATATTGGCTGCATTAAGAACAGATTCGAGCATATTTTTAATTGAGCTGGACTGCATATCCACTCTAAATTGTTCTGAAATCTGCTCATAAATCATCTTTACCGCAAGCGAACTTGCAATATTGCCGCCTTTTGTTCCGCCCATACCGTCACATACAACAGCTACGACTACACCGTCTGATAATTCGCCAGTGATATATGCATCTTGATTTGTTGAGCGTACAAGCCCTTTGTCAGTTTTTGCAATCAGTTTCATACTAATTCATCACTTCCGTGTTTGCTCTTTGTCGTTTATTGTGTTCATTCTAAGTTGGCCGCATGAAGCATCAATATCATCTCCAAGAGAGCGCCTTATTGTAACATTTAGTCCATTATTAGTAAGAATTAAATAAAAAGCTTCTATACGTTTTTGATTACTTTTTATATTGTCTTTACCCAAAACTTCGCTTACGGGTATTAAATTGATGTGGCACATAAGCCCTTTGAGCAGTTTTGATAGCTCCCTCCCGCATTCATCACTGTCATTCACACCTGATATCATGGTATATTCAAAAGTAATGCGCCGTGAAGTTGCTTTTGTGTAAAATCTGCAGGCAGCTATAAGCTCTTTTATACCCCACCTTTTATTTATTGGCATAATAGATGAGCGTATCTCATCATTAGGAGCGTGTAGGGAAACGGAAAGCGTAACGCCTAAATTAAGTTTTGCAAGCTCGTATATCTTTGGAACAACACCGCTTGTAGATATGGTTATTCTTCTCATACTAATATTTTGACCTAAAGTAGAGGATATTAAACGGAGAAACTTTATAACATTGTCATAATTATCGAGCGGCTCGCCCATTCCCATTAAAACGATGTGTGATATTTTTATACCCAAGTCTTTTTGCGCCGTGTAAACTTCTGATAGCATTTCAGAAGGAGTTAAATTTCGCCTGTACCCGAAAATCCCAGATGCGCAAAATGTACAGCCCATTTTGCAGCCAATTTGGGTTGAAACACAAATTGAGTTACCGTATTTATATTTCATTACAACAGATTCAATAAAATCCCCGTCTGATAGCGAAAACAGATATTTCACCGTACTATCATACATTGATTTCTGTTTTTTTTCAACAGTACAATGAATTATGACAAAATTGTCACTTAATTGTAACAACAAAGATTTTGGTATATTCGTCATTTCTTCAAAGCTTTTTACACACTTATTATGCAGCCAATCAAAAATTTGTGCTGCTCTATATTTTGGAGCGCCAAGTGAAATAAGTTCGCTTTCAAGCTGTTTTTCGTCTAACGATAATATGTCGATTTTATCCATAACTTACCCTTTAATAAATTTAGCTATAAAAAAACCATCGCAATTATTTATATGAGGCAGCAATGTTAAAAAATCACCGTCTCTTGCCAAGGCTTCTATTTCTGGGAGTACTTTTACAGGCGAAAACTCTGGATGGTTTTCTAAAAATTTTATTACAATCTCTTTGTTTTCCTTTGGATTGATTGTGCAGGTAGAGTATAACAGTGTACCCTTATCTTTAACATAGCATGATGAGGTGCTTAAAATATTATATTGCAAAGCGTAAAGGCTATCTAAACCCGAAATTTGCTTGTACCTTATTTCTGGTTTCTTTCTTATTACACCAAGCCCCGAGCAAGGCACATCACATAAAACACACTCTGCTTTAGAAATATTCTCGTTATAAACTGCCGCATCATTTACCCCGCATTTAATGTTCTCTATGCCAAGCCGTTTTGCTCCGCTTTTTATAAGGCTTACCCTATTTTCAGTCAAATCAAAAGAATAAACGGTACTTTTGCCTTTAAGGTATTGTGCCGCTGTAAAACTTTTTCCTCCTGGTGCAGCGCACATATCAAGCACTGTGTCCCCTAATTGCAGGGAAAGCGCTTTTACCACAAGCTGTGACGAGATACCTTGTATATGAAAAAGCCCGTCATTAAATGATTTTAGGCTTGATATTCCGCCCTCATTTTGAATTAAAAGTGCATCTTCTAAAATGGGGTGACGCTCTGCCTTTACTCCCTCATTCTCTAAAATTTGTATCAATGTTTCTGTGTTTGTTTTTAATGTGTTTACTCGTATTTCTGTTTTTGCTTTGCCCGCTGCCGTTTCAAGAAACTTGCATGCCCCGTCATAGCCCAAACTTTCTGTAATTAATTGGGCAAGTTCTAACGGCACAGAGTAGCTAACACTCATTACCTTTAGCCTATCTTCATCTTTCGGCAGCACAAGTCCATTTTCACTAACTTTTCTAAGCACAGCATTTATAAGCCCCTTTGCATAAGGGCAAGAAAGTTTTACCGCAGCTTTCACACTTTCGTTAACGGCGGCGCTGTTAGGGATTCTGTCACTAAAAAGTATTTGGTATGCGCCCACTCTTAAAATAGTTAGCACTTCTGGCTTTAGCCTTTTAATATCCCTTGTAAGATAAAGAGAGATATTGTAGTCAAGCGTTATTCTCCTTTCTAAAACGCCCATTACAAGCGCACTAAAAAGGGCACGGTCTTCCTTTTTCATATTGGAAGACTTAATTTGTCTATCAAGTAAAATGTTTGAAAAGGCGCCGCCTCTTTCAATTCTCAGTAGTGTTTTAATAGCAATAATGCGTGGCGAATTTTCCATTACCTTCTGTCCCTAAAAATCAAAATAAGCCGTAATAGCTGCGCAAGACTTGCCGCAAAGGCTGCAATATAGGTAAGCGCCGCAGCAGTGAGCACCTTTTTAGCACCTTTGCTTTCATCTGATGATAGCATTTCATAAGAATCTATTGCCGCAAGCGCCCTTGAGCTTGCGTTTAGCTCTACTGGTAAAGTAACAAGGTGAAAGATAACAACGAGCGAGAAAAATATTATTCCAATAAAAATTAGCGGCTCAATAGAAAAGAAAAGCCCAAGTAATATAAGCGGAAAGCTTAGAGATGAACCTATATTTGTTACAGGTAAAATAGTGTTCCTAAGTTTTATTGGGGTATAATTTTCGTTGTACTGAACGGCGTGGCCTGCCTCATGACAAGCAATGCTAATAGCTGCTATTGATGTTCCGTTATACACCTGCGGCGACAGCCTTATCACATTAACTCTAGGGTCAAAATGGTCTGTAAGCCTGCCGTGCACACCCTCTATTGAAACGTTTGATATTCTGTGCCGTTTTAGCACCATTTCTGCTGCCATATAGCCCGTCATCCCTCGTGAGCTTGAAATTTTCTCGTATTTTCTGTACGTCATTTTCATTTTTGCTTGAATTATAAGTGATATTACAAGTGGAATTAATACAAAAACCACATAGTAATTATCTTGTATTGCGTAAAAATAAGGCATATTCACATCTCCCTTTAATCTATATTATGTCCACAAATAAACTCTGCTCCCGTCATTCTTCTTGAGCCTTCTGGCTGTATTTCAAGTATCTCAACCGCCCTGCCGTCTCCGCAAGCGGCATATATACGGCAGCCGTCTTTATATACTGACCCTGCCTTTTTATCTGTTTCTCCTGCTATGGCAGTTTTGTGTAGTTTTACATTTTTACCGCATAAAACAGTGCAGGCAGACGGCCAAGGATTAAGTCCCCTTACTTTATCATGCACTTTGTTAGAAGGCTCGGCCCAGTCTATAGGCGAGCAGCTTTTTGAGAGTATTGGTGCTATGGTGTGCTTTGTATCGTCTTGTTTTACTTTCTCTATCGTTCCCTTTTTTATTTTTTCAAGTGTTTTCATAAGGGTAATAGCTCCTAGCTTTGCAAGTCTATTATGCAGTTCACCTGAGGTTTCGTCCTCTTTTATTTCACATTCATCTTGAACGAGAATATCACCCGTATCAAGCCCCTTATCCATTTGCATTGTTGTAATTCCTGTTACCTTATCACCGTTTATAATACTCCACTGAATGGGAGCAGCACCTCTGAGTTTTGGCAAAAGTGATGCGTGTATATTTATTGCCCCAAAAGGCGGTATTTCCAGTATAGACTGCGGCAAGATTTTGCCGTATGCTATCACAACAAGAAGGTCTGGATTATAACTTTTTATTATTTCCTCTGCCCTATCGTCTTTAAGAGTGTTTGGCTGGTAAACAGGAATACTGTGCATTAGCGCCATCTCTTTAACGGGTGGTGCTGTAAGCACGGCTTTTCTGCCCTTTGGCTTGTCAGGCTGGGTAAAAACCGCTTTTACATCTTCATTTTGAATAAGGTACTCTAATGTGGGAAGTGCAAATTCAGGAGTACCCATAAAAATAACTTTCATATCATTTCTCTTTCTAAA
>DASRNG010000119.1:0-6905 GCA_035647555.1 Oscillospiraceae bacterium
CACGGCTTTTCTGCCCTTTGGCTTGTCAGGCTGGGTAAAAACCGCTTTTACATCTTCATTTTGAATAAGGTACTCTAATGTGGGAAGTGCAAATTCAGGAGTACCCATAAAAATAACTTTCATATCATTTCTCTTTCTAAAACTGTATTACTCTTCACCGTTTTCAGGCTCAAAGTGGTGAAGTGTTTCGCCCTCTGCTAATTTATCAGAGTAAAGCACTCCGTCAAGATGGTCATACTCATGGCAGAAACAACGAGCTTTTAGCTCATCTCCTTTATATATGCACCATTTGCCCTCTCTGTTTTGTGCTTTTATTTGCACAGTTGCCGGCCGATTTGTAAGCCCTGATTTACCAGGTAGTGAAAGGCAGGCTTCTTCCTCCTGTTGAGTACCCTCTGTGTGTATAATCTCAGGGTTTATAAGCTCTATTATACCATCTCCAAAATTGCATATAAATACTCGCCTTAAAACTCCTACCTGAACGGCGGCAAGTCCTATTGCTGAAAGGCTTTCAAGCGTGTCCGCCATATCGTCAAGCAGTGTAAAAAGTCTTTCATTAAATTCTGTAACTGGTCTGCTTTTCTTTCTTAATATTGGGTCTTCATCAACCCTTATATTTCTAATAGCCATATTAAACCTCCTATTCGTTACCGTTAATATCAACAGAAAGTGCCACAACTGGCTTTCTTGGTTTTTTATTGTATTCAATAATAAGAGATGACATCATTTGTCTAAACCTTTTATTATTTTTACATTTAACGGTTATCTTGTATCTGTATTTATTATTTATTTTATCTATCCTTGGTTTTATCGGGCCCATAACCTTTAAGGCTATATCTTTATACTCTGATGACACAGAATTTACAAGCATATCAAAAAACTGCTTTGCGCTTTGGTGTGCCGCCGCCTCGCTTTCAGAGTAAAAAAGAACTGTGCATATATCACAAAACGGTGGGTATACCATTGCTTTTCTAAGCATAATTTCTGTTTCATAAAAAGCGTCATAATCTTGTTTTGCGGCAAGAAGAATTATTTCATTGTCTGGTAAAATTGACTGAATTACCGCCTCGCCGCCCGCCTTGCTTCTGCCTGAGCGCCCCACAACCTGGGTTAAAAGGGTGAACGTTTTTTCCGCACTTCTAAAATCATCGTTATAAAGCTCTCTATCAACAGAAATAACTCCAACGAGTGTGACGTTTGGAAAATCAAGCCCTTTGGCAACCATTTGTGTACCTACAAGTATATCATATTCGCCCAAAGAAAACGAGTTTAACTTAGTTTCATATGAATAACGCTCACTTGTTGTATCAGCATCCATTCGCAAAACTTTAGCAGATGGAAATACTCTTTCTATCTCATCTTCTATTTTTTGTGTTCCTGTACCATAGTAGTTTATTCCGTCGCTTTTACAGTATTCACAATTACTTGTATATGCCCTTATGTATCCACAACTGTGGCACATCAATCTACTGTCGGCACGGTGATATGTAA
Source organism: Oscillospiraceae bacterium (assembly GCA_035647555.1). Taxonomy (GTDB): domain Bacteria; phylum Bacillota; class Clostridia; order Oscillospirales; family Acutalibacteraceae; genus DTU089. The sequence continues at coordinate 1,492 of DASRNG010000119.1, forward strand.
GAGATATACTGCAATTAGGGCAAAGAGCAACTTCTTTGCAATTTGTACATCGGGCAAATGTATTAAACCCACGCCTGTTTATTAGCAGTATTGCCTGTTTTTTATTATCAAGACAATGCTCTAACTTGTCATATAAAACATTGCTTATTGCGCCTTTCGTATCTGAAGTGTCTACTGTTATCACATTGGGCAAAACAGCGCCGCCATAGCGTTTTTTAAGCGTAACGAGTGAATACTTTCCGTCTTTTGCACTTTTAAATGTTTCCACACTAGGAGTTGCAGAGCAAAGCAAAAGCAATCCACTTCTATGAACAACACGAAACTTTGCAACCTCCCTTGCATGGTACTTCGGCGCCATTTCGGATTTATATGTATGCTCCTGCTCCTCGTCAATTACAATAAGCCCTAAGTTTTTAACAGGGGCAAAAACTGCAGAACGTGTGCCAAGCGCTATTGATGCCTTGCCATTTTTTACTCTTCTCCATTCGTCAATTCTTTCCCCAGCGGAAAGAGCACTGTGAAAAACTGCAACTTTATCCCCAAACTTTGAGTAAAACAGTGAAAGAGCTGGTGCTGTTAAAGCAATTTCGGGGACCATTATTATTACACCTTTGCCATCATTTACGGCATCTTCTATAAGTTTTAAGTAAACCTGCGTTTTGCCGCTTCCCGTTACACCATAAAGAAGTGCCGCTTCTGGTTTTTTTGATAAGTATAACTTTCTAAGGGTGTTATACGCCTTTTCCTGCTCTGCATTTAACGTATTTGCGGCAGGTTTTTTTATGTAAATATCTGTTTTAGGGCGCCTGTACTCATCTCTTTCGTATAAATCTACAAAACCTTTTTTTGAAAGCGTTGTAACAACGCTTGAAGTAACCGATGCAAAGCCGCAAATCTCTTTAACTGATGCATTTTTAACATCAAAAAGAAGTTCTAATACAGAGCGCTGTTTTTGCGTAAGTTTTTGCCCGCTTTCTAAAAACTCTTCGCCCTTTTTTGTAATAGCAGCAAACAAAACACTTAAATTTCCCGTTTTTCTAACGCTTTCAGTGTTTTTTGCGATATACTCTTTTTTAATTAGTTCATTTACAGCGGTATGCAAAGGCTCAAGCCCTAAATCCTTATGCAGCTTTTCTTGTTTTACGTATTTGCCCTTTGAGATAAGGTACTTAAAAATTTCGGCGGCTGTTTCTGAAACAGTGGTTAAATCAGCCTCGTTTTCACTGATAACCGCTGTATATGAAACAACCGTTTTTAGGTCTATACCAGCGGGCAGCACACTCTTTACTGCATCATAGCATGTGCAAAACGTGGTATCTTTTAGCCATTTTATTATTTTTATAGCCTCGTTATCTAATAAAGGCGTTTTATCAATTACTGCCGCAACAGTTTTAAGCTTTGTAGTATCTTCAAGCTCAAATTCGCTGCCAATGTAAAGCACAAGTGCGGGGGTTTTTCTGTTGCCTCTCCCAAAGGGTACTTCTATCCTTGTGCCTATAAAAACATCATTTTCAAATTTTTTGGGCAGTAAATAGGAGTATTCAATATCAAAATGATATGATACACCCCTAACGGCAACTTTTACATACTTTCCATCGCCCATAAGCGTTCCTTATATATCTCTTATCTCTATAGGCTCAACAATAGTAAACTTACCGTCCATTATCTCCTTTAGAGCTACTGAAACGGGTTTCTCAGTTGATATTATCTTTTCTTCTTCATTTTCTTCCGCTATTTCACGTGCCCTTTTTGCTGTTGCCGTAACAAGTGAATAACGGCTTAAATTATCTTTAAGAATACTATTTAAATCGGGGTTAAGCATTGTCTATTACCTCATTTATATATTTTTTCATACTTTTATATTTTAGCTGTTCTGCTCTTATAATTGCACATATATCATCTGCCGCTTTTTCAACAACGTCGTTTACTACTATATAATCATATTCATTTGCACGTTTTAGCTCGCTTCTTGCTATGTCTACTCGTATTGCTATATCTGCATCACACTCTGATTTTCTCGCTCTTAGACGTGTTATAAGCTCTGCGAATGTTGGTGTAGAAAGGAAAATTGAAATTGTTTTAGCAAACTCGCTTCTTATCTTCTGTGCCCCTTTAACCTCAATTTTGAGAAAAACAATCTTTCCCTCATTGAGCCAGTTTTCAATTATAGTTTTTGGAGTGCCGTAGTAATTTTTACCGTATTTGGCATATTCCAAAAAGTAGCCTTGTTTTATCTTATCATCAAAATCAAGGGAGTCAGTAAAAATATAATCTTTTCCATCTACCTCGCCACCGCGCATTGAGCGAGTGGTCATTGATACAGAAAGACACATTTCAGGCATCTTTTCTTTAAGCTTTTCAAGCACAGTGTCTTTACCCACTCCAGAGGGGCCTGAAAGTATAACGAGCAGCCCGCCGTAGCTGTCACAATCACTCATAGTTGTTGCCTCCGTCAATGTCTTCATTACCTGCAAACCTGCCCGCTATGGTTTCAGGCTGCAAAAAAGTTAAAATTACATGGTCGCTATCTGTAACTATAACTGCTCTTGTTTTTCTGCCTTGAGTAGCATCAATTAAAAAACTTCTTTCTTTTGCATCCTGTATTATTCGTTTTATTGGGGCAGAGTCAGGGCTTACAATAGTTATTATCCGCCTGGAGTTTACAAGGTTACCGAAACCAATATTTACAAATTTCATACAGTTACCTCTACTCAATATTTTGAATTTGCTCTCTTATTTTTTCCGCCTGCGACTTTATTTCTATAACGCTGCGTGTAATGTCTACATCCTGCGCTTTAGAGCCTATTGTGTTTGCTTCCCTATTTATTTCTTGTACAAGAAAGTCAAGTTTGCGCCCGACTGGACCTTTTGCTGAAAGTGTTGATAAAAGCTGCTCAAGATGGCTGCATAGCCTTACCGTTTCCTCGTCTACGGCTACCTTATCAGCATATATTGCAGCTTCCGTTAAAAGGCGCTGTTCGTCAACAGGTATGTCCCCTATAGCCGTTTTCATTCTTGCAAGTAGCTTTTCATTGTACTGTGCAGCAGTTTCGGGAGAGCGTCCATTTACAAAGTCTACTTCACTTTTTATCAGCCCTACTCTGTAAACAATGTCATCTTTAAGATGAGCGCCCTCATGCTCACGCATTTTTACTATTTTTGATACAGCATCATTTAATGCCGTTTCAATTACGCTCCACACTCTTTCTTCGTCCATAAGGACAGGAGAGGGTGTAATAATATCAGGATACCGCATAAGCTCTGAAAAGGAAGTGATTTTTCTAATTCCAAGGCTTTCTGCAACGGAATTTGCAGCGTTTAAGTATTTTTCTGCCAAAGCATGATTTGCCTGTACATCTATCTCTTCACCCTCAGGAAGTTCAAGCTGAATAAAGCAATCTACCTTGCCTCGCTCAATCTTCGAGCTAACATTTTTTCGTATCCTATCTTCAAAAGATGAATAGTTTTTCGGAATTCTTACTGAAAACTCGAAAAACCTGTGGTTCACACTTCTTAGCTCTACCGATACCGTAAATCCGTCTATACTTCCCTTAAAACTGCCGAATCCAGTCATACTTTTTATCATAAAAATACCTGCTCTTATTCCATTTATTTTATCATAATTTTAACATTATGTCAATTTGCTTGCATCCATAAGCCCTGCTACTTCTTGCTGTGAAAGCTCTCTATATGAGCCGGGCTTTAACATTCCAAGTTTTAGTGTGCCGATAGCTGTTCTTTTAAGCCTTTTTACTTCAAGAGATGCCGCCTCACACATTCTGCGAACTTCTCTATTTCTTCCCTCGCTTATTACTATTTCAAGCACGTCTCTATCTTCATATTTTTGGATAACTGTAACTTTTGCGGGAGATGCAAGTCTGCCGTCAATATAAACGCCTTTACTAAGTTTTTTTATCTGCTCGTCACTTTCTACTCGGCTAACGGTAACACGATACGTTTTTTTAATGCCGTATCTTGGGTGCATAATAGTATTTGCAAACTCCCCATCATTAGTAAATAATAGAAGCCCTTCAGAATTCCTGTCAAGCCTGCCAACAGGAAAAACAGGGGCAGAAACATCTTTAACTAATGAGGCTACGCACTTTCTGCCCATCTCATCATTCATTGTTGTGATAAATCCTCGTGGTTTGTGCAGCATTATATAAATGCTACTGTCGGGTCTTTTAAGTTTTTCGCCGTTTATTTTCACTTCGTCGGCATATGGGTCTACTTTATCTCCGATAATAGCTTTCTTTCCGTTTACAAAAACCTGCCCTTTAGCTATCATCTCCTCTGCTTTTCTACGAGATAAATAGCCGCATTCAGATATATATTTTTGCAGCCTTATTTTTTCTTGCGCCATTTAACAATCCTTCTCATTTTCTGAAAATCAAATCTATTCTTTCTTTCAAAAAACTTTTTATTTTACTTAAAAAACTTTCATCCTTGTATGTGGTTTCTTCATACTCTAACTCCACACCAAATTGAGTGACAAGCTCTACAGACTCTACAAGAGTATCTCCTATATGATAGTCTACTCTGCCTACTACTATTCCCGCTTCAATGGGTGCATATACGAACGGATTAATATATACTTGGCTTTGAAGATGCTCATTCTTACCATCTATCGAGGTGTAATTTGGCTTTCTAAAAGGCTTTACAGTAACTTTTCTAACAATTCCACCCACAACGGGTATCTCAAACCCCGCTAAATCATCCTCAATTTGTGTACTCTTGCACTTTAAAAAGCCATAATCAAGCAGTCTTTTATGGTCGCCCCAATCATTAGGGGCGTTAAGTGTTACACAAACGAGTGTTACCCCGTCCTTTTCTGCTGCAGATACAAGGCAGCGCCCAGAGTTTTTTGTAAACCCTGTTTTAATGCCAATAGCCCCGTCATATGACGAAAGCAGCCTATTGTGATTATATAAAGTGCGTTTATACGGCGGGTTGCCATACTCAAGGCTTGCACTTTTCAGTGAACATATTTTTGCAAATGTTGGATTTGAAACGGCATTTGCACCTAGTAGCGCCATATCATACGCCGTAGAATAATGCTCTTTATCCCAAAGCCCTGACGGATTGATAAAGTTTGTGCTGCTCATACCAAGCTCTTTCGCCTTGTCATTCATCAGCTTTGCAAAACTCTCTTTATCCTCTGCTATAACGAGTGATGCCGTGTTGGCGGCATCATTTCCACTTTGAAGCAACATACCATATATAAGAGCTTCCAGGGTTACGGTATCGCCCTCTTTAAGTCCCATAGATGTACCTTCAATAGTTACCATTTCTTTCGTTGTAACTATCTCCATATTTGGGTGCCCGTACTCTATAGCTAAAAGAGACGTCATTATTTTAGTAGTGCTTGCAATACCGAGTTTTTTGTTCTCATCTTTGCCAAACACTACACGGCC
>DASRNG010000120.1:0-13989 GCA_035647555.1 Oscillospiraceae bacterium
ACATAAAATAGTATAATATAATATTGTTATGAATATATAAAAGGATAATAAATTTGGAGAAGAAAACTTTAGACAAAACTGCGCCAAAAAAGAAACGCCTTAATATGCTAATAATAGCGGCATTAATACTTATTTCGCTTGCGATAGTCCTTTTTATTTGGACGTATATTGCACAAATTGACGCTATAAAAATGCATTATGCAGAGCTGCAAACAAAGCTTACACAGGCGCAAAATTTTATTGCATCTTTAGAAAACAAATGGCTTTTAATACTGATTATTTTTCTTCTTTATGCGCTGAAAGGCTTTGTAATATTTATTCCGTTGTCTACTCTTTTTATTGTTTCTGGTATGGTTTTTGATGTGCAGTATGCTACCGCTATAAATATAGTTGGCGTTACAATTCTTGTAAGCATCAAATTTTTTTGGGGTAGCAAGTTTGGCGGCGGGGGCGCCTTAAAGCTTATTACACACTTTAAAATATTAAAAGAGCTGATGAGGCTTGAGCATTCGGGAAACCCGTTTATTCTCTTTATTGCAAGGTTTGTACCTATTGTGCCAGTTAACACAGTAAGCAGACTATACGGCGCATCTGAAATAGATTATGATAAATATCTATTAATATCTCTTCTTGGATTTGCACCAAGGATATTATCTTTTAGTGTTTTGGGCAACCATGTATTTGACCCGTTTTCTGTTGGCTTTTTCGCACCTATTATTATAATGTTGTTTTTATCAGGATTTTCAATGTTAATATTAAATTTTACGCTAGGCTTTTTTCGCAAAGAAAAAGGTGTTTTGCACTAAAATAGCTGAAAGGAATAGTATATATGAAAACTTTTGAACTTAAAAATGCCATAATAAATGGCAGAATGGATAATCGGCTTGCTGCTGTTTATGAGGGTAAAGCACAGGCTATGAGCCAAAGGGGGCGCTATGCTGCGCTTATCGAGCATTATGAAAAGAGCTTTTCAAACCAGCATGAAAATTTGCGTTTGTTCTCAGCCCCTGGCAGAACAGAGGTTACCGGTAATCACACGGACCATAACCATGGAAAGGTGCTAGCTGCAAGTATTGACCTTGACACAATAGCTGCCGTTAAAGAAACGGATACAGGAGTTATAAATATAAACTCAATTGGCAATGGCGCTTTTGCTATAGATACTTCTGATTTAACGAAGAAAGAAGAGGAAATAGGCACATCTATGGCTTTAGTTAGAGGAATATGTGATGCATTTGTTAAAAGAGGTTATAAAATAGGCGGGTTTAATGCAGCTATATCTTCACAGGTTATAATTGGCTCTGGTCTATCGTCCTCGGCATCGTTTGAGGTGCTAATAGCAACTATACTTAGTTATCTTTTTAATGACGGAAAGATAAGCCCGCTTGAACTTGCGCAAATTGCAAGGTATGCTGAAAATGAATTTTTCGGAAAACCGTGCGGACTTATGGACCAAATGGCATGTGCAATAGGCGGTTTTGTTTATATAGATTTTGAAAACCCCGAAAGTCCGCAAATTGAAAAAATACAATTTGACTTTGAGGCAGAGGACCACATTCTTTGTATAGTAGACACAGGCGGAAGTCATGCAGACCTTACAGAGGAGTACTCCGCTATAAAAGAGGAGATGTGCGCAGTGGCCGCTTCTTTAGGCGGGGAGTTTTTGCGTGACGTTAAGTTTACAGATTTTAGAAGCAGTATTCCAATACTAAGGGAAAAAACAGGGGACAGAGCTGTGCAGCGTGCCATGCATTTTTATGAGGAGAATGACAGAGTAGATGCGGCAGTAAAAGCCTTATTAAAAGGTGACTTTGCAAAGTTTAAGACTGTTGTTAAAAAGAGCGGCAACTCATCTTTTAAGTTTAATCAAAACGTTTATACAAGCACGTGCCCTAAAACCCAGCCCGTAGCGTTAGCCCTTGCAATATGTGAGGATATTTTCGGGGATAAGGGAGTGAGCCGTGTACACGGCGGCGGTTTTGCAGGTACGATACAAGTGTTTATCCCAAGAAGTGAGCTTCATAGGTTTACAACAGAGATTAAACAAATATTTGGGGATAAATCTTGCTATATCTTATCAATAAGAAATGAAGGCACTTGCGAGGTATAGTCTTTTAATTTGCAAGTGAAAAGTTAAGTATATATAAAAACACCTGAAAACCTCTGTTATAAATCAGGTGTTTTATATAATTTTAGGAGTGATGAGTTGAAAAAACTTTTAGAAAAACTTTGTAATGCTCCCGGTGTATCGGGCTGCGAGTCTTTAGCGGCAAAAGTGGCGGCAGAGCATCTTTCTCTTTATGCTAATGTCAAACACGACGCCTTAGGAAGCGTAATAGGGGAGATAAATAATAAAGGAAAAGCACCCCATATACTGCTTGATGCGCACATAGACCAAATTGGTTTAATAGTGACGGATATAGACGAAACAGGGTTTTTGCGCTTTACAATGTGCGGTAAGGTGGATTTGAGGGTTTTAAGCGGTGCTACTGTTACAGTTTGGGGCAAGAAACCGCTTTTTGGAGTTATAAGCAGCACGCCGCCACATATTTCAGACCCCGAAAAAAGGGGAGCTGCAAAAGCTATCACAGAGCTTGGAATTGACATAGGTTATAGCGGGGAAAGAGCAAAAGAGCTTGTATGCATTGGTGATATGGTTACATTTAATAGCGATTTTTTTAAGCTCTCTGGCACAAAAGTATGCACCGCAGGGCTTGATAATAGAGCAGGCGTTGCCGTTATTTTAAGGGCGCTTGAAATTTTGCAAAGCAAAAAACACAGTGCAAGGGTTACTACTCTTTTTTCTGTTTTAGAGGAAACGGGAAAAGGGGGCGCCTTAGCTGCATCTTTTGGCATAGAGCCTGATGAAGCTGTGGTTTTTGATGTGAGCTTTGCAAACTTTCCAAATAGTAAATTAGCACCTCTTTCAAGCGGTGCAATGATAGGAATCTCTCCAATTCTTTCAAGAGAAATATCAAATAGACTTGTAAAAACGGCAGAAAAGCATAAAATACCGCACACTATTGAAGTTATGGGTGGTTTGACGAGTACAAATGCTGACAGCATAGCCATTAGCGGCAAAGGTGTAAAGACGGGGCTTATTTCAATTCCGCTTAGAAATATGCACTCTGCCGCTGAAGTTGCTGATGTAGATGACCTTGAGTTTTGTGCAAAACTTATTGCCGAATATATTGCCGAAAGGGGGAGCATGAATGCTTAAGCTGCTAAGAGAGCTTTGCTCTATATATGCTGTATCTTCTGATGAAGAAAGGGTTAGGAATTATATAACTGAAAAGATAAAGAATATTCAGGATGTAACTTATAGTATTGACTCTCTGGGCAATGTTATAGCTTTTAAAAAGGGTGAAAAACAGCCTAAAAATAAAGTAATGCTTGATGCTCATATGGACGAAGTGGGTTTTATAATAACTGGTATTGATGAAAACGGATTTTTAACATTTGATACAGTTGGCGGAATTGATGGATCTGTACTTTTGGGCAGGAGAGTAGTTGTTGGCGAGCAATTTGTAAATGGAGTTATAGGGCTTGTGCCTGTTCATTTGCTTGATGAGAGTGCAAAAACAAAACTACCCTCTATTAAAGAAATGTTTATTGATATAGGGGCTAAAGATAAGAAAGAGGCAAGGGAATATGTAGGTATAGGCGACTTTGCATATTTTTATTCTGAATTTACAGTTTTCGGTGACGAAAAGATTAAAGCCCGTGCAATTGACGATAGATTTGGCTGCGCCGTTATGCTAAAGCTACTTAGCTCTCCGCTTGAGTATGACACTTGGTTTTCCTTTTCAGTACAGGAGGAGGTAGGCACAAGAGGGGCAGCAGCAGCGGCCTTTTCTGTAGACCCTGACTACTGCTTAGTGATAGAGGCGACAACTGCCGCTGATATAATTGACGTAAAAGGCAGCAGTAGAGTTTGTGTACAGGGAGACGGTCCCGCCATTTCGTTTATGGATAGAACGACTATTTATAACAAAGAGCTTTATAAAAAAGCTATGGAGACGGCAAGGGCAAAGGGTGTAAAATGCCAAAGCAAAACACTCGTTGCAGGAGGTAATAACGCAGGTGTAATCCACAAAAGCCGAAAGGGTGTTAAGGTGCTTACCGTTTCTTTGCCGTGCAGATATATACACAGCGCTGTGGGCGTTGCAGATATTAAAGATGTTAATGAAACTGTAAAGTTTGTAAATGCTGTGCTGCCAATTTTATGGAATGATGAGAGTGAAGTATGAGTTTTTTTAATATTGATGATAAAATAAAAGAGCTTTCACAAAAGGCACAGGAGAAGTCAAGACAAGCTTTTTTATGCATTGAAGACATTGTAGAGCATAATCAAAATGCAGTACTAAAAGCGTTTATAGACAATAGAGTAAGTGAGAGCCACTTTTCGGAATCAACGGGATACGGGTATGGCGACAGGGGCAGAGAGGTGCTTGACAAGCTGTTTGCAGATGTAATGGGCTGTGAAGATGCGCTTGCTAAATACAGCTTTTTTAGCGGCACTCACACTTTAAGCGTTATGCTTTTTGGGGTGCTGCGCCCCCATGACACCGTTCTTGTTGTTACGGGCACGCCTTATGACACAATTCACAGCGTGTTTGGCATAAACGGTAAAAGCGGGTACGGCTCACTTGCGGAATATGGAATAGAATATAAACAAGTGGATTTAACCCCAAGTGGCGAAGTCGATTTAGAAATGATTGAGAAAACTCTTAAAAATGAGAAAATAGATGCCGTATACATACAGCGCTCAAGAGGATATTTACTAAGGCCATCTCTTTCAGTGGAAAAATTGGGGGAGATAACAAAAATAGTACGAAATAATTCAAACGCAGTTATAATGGTGGACAATTGCTATGCAGAGTTTACGGAAAAGATTTCTCCTGCCGAATATGATATTGATATTATGGCAGGCTCGCTCATAAAAAACCCTGGCGGCGGCATAGCAAAAAGCGGCGGATATATTGCTGGCAAAGAAAAATATGTGGAGCTTTGCGCACACCGTATGACAGCACCGGGTGTAGGCAGAGAAATAGGCCCTACACTTGGCAACAACAGAGATATGTTTATGGGGCTGTTTAATGCCCCGCATATTACGGGAGAGGCGCTAAAAACAGCGGTGTTTACAGCGGCACTTTTTAAGGAGATGGGGTACGGTGTATCGCCAGAGCCTTTTGAAACACGCCCTGATATTGTTCAAACTGTTTTATTAGAAAAGCCCGAAAAGCTTATTGCATTTTGTAGGGGTATTCAAAGCGGCTCGCCTATTGATAGTTTTGTAAGCCCAGAGCCATCGCCAATGCCAGGATACGACAGCAAAGTTATAATGGCAGCTGGCACATTTACCCTTGGCTCTACTATTGAGCTTTCAGCAGATGCGCCGCTTAGAGAGCCGTATGCCGTATTTTTACAAGGTGCTTTTAATTATCACAGTGCAAAAACGGCTATTATGATTGCTGCGAGCCGTGTAATTGAGATTTAAGAATAAAAGCAAATGACCGCTCGAATTTTTGAGCGGTCATTTGCTTTTATGCAGCTAATTTACACTGTAAAGGATTTCGCCGTATGTTGGGTAAGGCCATAAATCCTTATCAACGAGAGTTTCCATTTTATCAACTATAAGCCGCACTGCATCAATAGCCGTTACTATATTTTCACGGTAATACATGGCGGTATTCTTGTCATTACCCTCAGGTCTTTTAGCTGATTTTGTGTTTTCTTCAAGAACTGAAAGTTTTGAAAGTAAGTCAGAAGATAAAGCCCCAAGCTCTTTTAATAAAGATTCTTCAAGCGTTGTGTCAAGGGCAGGGTTTACATCCTTTTTTAACTTTGCAGAGCTTGCAACCGCTTTTTGATACTTAATAACAGCAGGAATAATTCCCCTGTTCACCATCTTTATCATTGTGCGTGCCTCAATGCGTATGTTTTTGCAGTATTCATCAAGCAGTATATCGCAGTGTGACTTTAGCTCTGTTTTTGTTAAAACCTTATGTTTTTCAAAAAGCTTAACATTTTTATCATCAAGGAGGTGTGGAATGGCACTTGCCGTACTATCATAATTTGATAGTTTTCTATTTGCAGCCTCTTTTACCCATTCTTTTGAGTAGTTATTGCCATTGAAAATAATTCGCCTATGTTTACAAAGAGTATCTCTTATAACGCTTGTTAAATCAGATGTAAAATCAGAGCCGCCCTCAAGCTTGTCCGCAATTCTGCAAAGTGCCTCTGCTACAATTGTATTTAGGAATGTGTTAATATCTGCTATAGATTGGCTTGAGCCGAGCATTCTAAATTCAAACTTATTACCAGTAAAAGCAAAGGGAGAAGTCCTGTTTCTGTCTGTAGTATCTTTCGGCAGACGTGGCAAAACCTTTGCGCCAATTTCAATAGCCGTGCGCTCTTTTTCATGGTACAAACAGCCTGAGGATATGGCATCAATAATTTCTGTTAGTTCATCACCAAGAAACATTGAAACAATAGCAGGAGGTGCTTCTCCTGCACCAAGACGATAGTCATTTCCGGCCCCTGCGGCGGCTATGCGAAGTAAATCTTGATATTCATCAACAGCAAGTATGACGGCTGTGATAAATAGTAAAAACCGTGCATTTTGTGATGGGGTATCAAGGGGTTCGAGCAAGTTAGTGCCACCGTTTAAGCTAAGCGACCAGTTATTGTGCTTGCCGCTGCCGTTTACACCCTTAAATGGTTTTTCGTGCAGCAGGCACACTAAACCATGGCGGTTAGCCACTGTTTTCATAAGCTCCATTACAAGCTGATTATGGTCTGTTGCTATATTAGCTGTTGTATAAACAGGCGCCATTTCGTGCTGAGCGGGCGCCGTTTCGTTATGTTTTGTTTTAGAGAGAATACCAAGCTTCCAAAGCTCATTGTCAAGGTCTTTCATATACTCTGAAACACGTGGCTTTATTTTGCCAAAATAGTGGTCATCAAGCTGCTGCCCCTTTGGCGGCTTTGCTCCGAAAAGTGTTCTATTACAATATATAAGGTCTGGGCGCTTTTCATAAACTTTTTTATCAATAAGAAAGTACTCCTGCTCTGGTCCTACAGTTGTAACAACTCTCCCTGTAACCGTTTCACCGAAAAGTGCAAGAATTCTTTTAACCTGTTTGTCAATTGCCTCCATAGAGCGTAAAAGTGGTGTTTTTTTATCAAGCGATTCACCGCCATAAGAGAAAAAGGCGGTTGGAATACAAAGAGAATCATCTTTAATAAACGCATAAGAGGTGGGGTCCCATGCGGTATATCCTCTTGCCTCAAACGTGGAGCGAAGCCCGCCTGTTGGGAGTGAGGAAGCGTCAGGCTCACCCTGTACGAGCATTTTGCCAGAGAACTCCATAATAACTTTACCGTTTTTATCAATCTCAATAAAGCTGTCATGCTTTTCTGCTGTAATGCCTGTCATAGGCTGAAACCAATGGGTGAAATGTGTTGCGCCGTTTTCTACTGCCCAATCTTTCATTGCCTTTGCAATAACATTGGCAACATCAAGCGATAGCCTTTTACCGTCTTTAATAGTCAGCATAAGGTTATTATATATATTTTCGGGCAGACGTGCCTTCATTTTTTCCTCGTCAAAAACCATGCAGCCGAATATTTTTGGTATGTCTACCAAACCGCTCACCCTTCCAGTTAAATTTACCGTTAAAAACATCATAATGATAGCAAAAGAATGGCTCAATGTCAATAAGCCAGTTTTATATATGGCAAAACAAAAAACCACGGCATTTCAAAAAACTGCCGTGGTTTCCTTTTTAGTCTTTTTATTACCCAAAGGGGTTAAAAATCGGGTCTGTTGTTTCAGGGAGGTTTTGCGATTCGTTATACCCCTTGTCTTCTATAAGCTTTACCTTTACGTCAAAGGGTTTGTTTATAGTATAGTTGCTGTTTATTCTGCAAATTGTAAGGGTTATTGTGTCCCCAACTTTCATATTATCTATCATTTCAGGAAGAGTATTAGTTGAGGTTAAATCTTTGCCATTTGCTTTTATTATAAGGTCATTTACTTGCACGCCCTTGTTTTGCAAATTACTTTCCGAATCTATTTCACGAATTATAATAGAGCCTGACGGAAGACCGTTTGATTGAACTATTATACTATAAATTTGGCTTTGTGTAATAGGGCTATAGGAAATGCCAAGCTTTGGTCTGTTTGTTACATAACCATGCCTGATTATTTCGTCTACAACAGTTTTTACTGTGTTTATAGGAACGGCAAAACCCATTCCCTCATAAAATGTTTCGGCTATTTTTGATGAGTTAATGCCTATAACCTGACCCTGTTCATTAAGAAGCGCACCGCCAGAGTTGCCGGGATTTATTGCAGCTGTGTGCTGAATGCAAGGCTGTGAGTAGCCAACAGCACTGTCAACAGGTCTGTCAACCGCAGAAATTAGCCCATTAGTAAAAGAGCCGAAAAACTCTGTTCCGCCGGGGTTTCCTATAGCATATATAGCTTGACCTACTATAACATTTTTAATGTCACCAAACTCTGCCTTGTTAAGACCCACTTTTTCAACACGCAGTACACCGATATCAGTCTTTTTATCATAGCCTATTACGGTGGCATCTATATCTGAATTATCATCAAAACGAATCCTGATGTTTCTGCCATAGTCGCTTATAACATGGGCACAGGTGATTATATATGTGTATTTGCCTGTTTTATCCTCACCCATTATAACGCCTGAGCCTTCGCCTGCAAGGTTGTTGTTAGAGTAGACAAGCACGCCCACATTAACACTTTTAACCTTTTTATATATGTCTGATGCTATTAAAGCGCCTGTAGAGGCTTTTTCTGGGGTGGGTGTGGGCGAAATAGTTACGGCAGGTCCGTTTGCATCCCCAGTTTGAGGCGCAATGCTTGTGCCGGCTGTGGACTCTGCAGGAGAGACGCCTTGATTTCTTTTTAGCGAATAACCTATTGCCATAGAGGCGGCTATAAGGCAAAAGCATACTGCAATAATAAAAATGGTTTTACCTATTTTATTACCTCTTGCAGTTTTTGGATTTATAGTTGCCATTTGAGGACCAGAAGCATAAAACCGATTTGGATTTTCATAAGGCGAATAGTTTGAGGGCGGCATTTCATTGCTGTATGGAGCAAAGTTGTTATTTTGCGAATATGGCAAAGGCTCTGCATGGTAGCGGTTTTCCTTCGCATTTAAATACGATTCATACGAAACATCGTTTCTATATTCGCTTTCCCTCGTACCCTCCTTTTCCAGTGTTTCTTCTATAGGGTCTTGTGAATTTTGAAAATCCTGCGTATTTTCAGTATTATTAGAAAGCTGCTGCTCATTTTCTGGCATGGTGCCATTATTTTCATTTTCGGGAGTGTTTTGATGAAGCTCATCCATGTATATTATCTCCTTTACGGTAGTTTTTCGGTAAACTGTTTATATCATATAGTATTAATATGAACAAAATAATAAAAAGAAGTAAAAATTCGTTTAATGTAAATTTTATTTAGGGTGCTTTGGCAACGTGATTGAAAACTCTGTATATTCATTCTGAAGACTTTTCACACTTATAGAGCCTTTGTGCATATCTATAATGCTTTTTGCAATGTGAAGCCCAAGACCCACACTTTTTGCATCAGAACTACGTGATTTATCTGCTTTATAAAATCTTTCAAACACATTTTCAATATCCTCCCAAGGGATACCTTCTCCGCTGTTTTTGATTGAAAAGAATATGCCTGAGCTGCTTTCAGCCGTGGTAATTACTATTTCTCCGTTTTCATTTGCAAATTTTATGGCATTGTCAAAAAGATTATATATAACTTGAGTTATCATATCCTTATCTCCGTTTATTATCATGGGAGAAAGGGCGGTTAATCCGTATATTCCGATTGACTGATTTTTAACAGTTTGCTCAAAACCCTTAAAAACATTAAAAATTATTTCTGAAAAATCAAAGCTTTCATATATTAACTCAAAATTTCCTGTTTCTATTCTTGAGATATTCAGCATTGTATTTACAAGCTTTGAAATCCTGCTTACCTCATTACAAACTATATTAAGGTAGTGGTTTTGCTTGTCAGGCGGTATAGTACCGTCAAGAATGCCGTTTATAAATCCGCCTATTGTTGTAATAGGAGTCTTAAACTCGTGTGAAACATTGGCTACAAAGTTTCTTCTTGAGCTTTCAAGTGTTTCAAGTGCTTTTGCCATTGCGTTAAAATCTGTTATAAGTCTCGTTAGCTCGTTGTTGCCTTTAAGCTGCACTCTATAAGAAAAGTCTCCAACAGCATAATGCTTTGTTGCCTCTGCCATTTCACGCAGTGGTTTTGTTAATCTATCTGTAAAAACATAAACCGCTATTGACACTATTATTAGCGCAAGTGAAGATGCCGTAATAAACATACCAAGAATTTTAAGAGCAAACGGAACTAATTCGTCCATTACAGGGGCAGTGGCAACAACAACACCTGTAACTGTACCGTTTAAATATACAGGCTCAAGCGCTACGGCATGGGGCTGCGCATAAATGCCGTCAAGCGTAGAAAACAAAGCAAAGCCACCTTTAGAGGCTTTTGTAATTGTGCTTTGGCTTAAAGTGTAACTATTATGAAATAGGCAGTGACCGCTGCTCGAAAGTGAAAAATCGGGAGATAATATATCTTTGCAAAGTACTACATTACCCTCAAGATTGCATACGAAAATATCCGCATCAATAGAACCTGAAATTTGCTCAAGAGAGTTGCATATTACAATTGTTGCTCTTTCATAGTCATTAAAAATTTCTGCCTGACTTAGTGAGTTCGCGGTTGTTTTAGCGATATTTGCAGCATTTTTTTGAAGTATTTCAAGTTTTGTATCTCTCCAATAATTAACTGTGAAGAAAAGAAGAAAAACGCCAATGGCAAACATACAGACAATAATGACGGCAGAAAACACGGCAAAATACTTCATAAAGAAGCTGCCTTTAACAACACTTTTACCGTACCCTTTAATTTTATTTATCATAGTAGTAATTATTTTGTTTCAAATTTATAGCCAACGCCCCAAACGGTTTTAAGCTCCCATTTGTTAGATACACCCTCAAGTTTTTCACGAAGACGCTTTACGTGAACATCAATCGTTCGAGAGTCGCCAAAATACTCAAACCCCCAAACTTCATCAAGAAGTTGGTCACGAGTGTAAACTCTGTTCGGGTTGCTTGCAAGGTGGTAAATAAGCTCAAGTTCTTTCGGGGGAGTATCTACCACAGAGCCGCCAACTTTAAGCTCATAGTTTGTAAGGTTTATTGATAGGTTATCGTATGAAACTTCTTTAATAGCGCTTGTATTTATAGCAGTGGAAGCCACGCGGCGAAGCACCGCTTTAATGCGTGCCACAACCTCTTTAGTGTCAAATGGTTTTGTTATGTAATCATCTGCACCAAGCTCAAGCCCCAATACTTTGTCAAAAGTTTCGCCTTTGGCTGTTAACATTATTATGGGTGTTTGTGAAAGTTTTCGTATTTCACGGCAAACCTGCCAGCCGTCAAGCGACGGCAGCATAATATCAAGCAGCACAAGGTCGGGCTGAAGCTTTGGGAAAGTGTCAAGAGCTGAAAATCCATCGTTTTCAATCGTGACATTAAAGCCCTCCTTTTCAAGGTACAGACGTAGAAGTTCGCATATATTAGGGTCATCATCAACTACAAGTATTTTCTCGTTAGCCATAAAAACCACCTTTCTTGAAAGCTATATAAAATTTGATTGGATAAAGTTTAATAAGCCGCTAAAAGTTAAGGCTCAATCCCCGTTTAGTTCTTTTTGCTGCTGTTTTTTTCTGTTTCTAATTATTAAAACAAGAGCAGTAGAAAGGCAAACAAGAACAACACCTGCGGTTATTATAATAATAGTTGCCCAATTATCTGTGAGCGATGATATTTTATCAAAAAAGCTTTTATCATTTATAGTAATGTTTATTACATCAGAACTTTCATCCAAGGAGGACTGTGTTGCCATTACTTGTACAATTCCAATACTCCCGTCTGGATATGTTACATACTCGTAACCGTCAGGAAGCGTTTCATAATTAAATGAAGTGATTACATTACCGTCTTTATCAATATAATTGCCGCTTGCATCTGTTGAGTATAGCTGGTTTAATATATTATCCTCAAGATGAACAACAGAGTTATCTTCAACTATAATTCCAGGGCCTGTAATTTCTGGCACAAAGTCAGATGGTTCTGGGAAAAAGGGGAATGTTGTAGAGTTTACAAAGGATGTTGTTGGCGGCGGCACAGTGGAGGGAGCGCCAGAGCCTTGCGTAAAGTTTAACTTGTATGTAGTGGTGGACCTTTTCTCTCCCTTATCATTAAAGTAATTAACGATTAATGATACAGTTTCACGTGTTTTTCCAGATAGTTTTATTGCTGCATAATCATCTATAGGAACTTCTGTACCATTTGATAAAGATATTTTTATAAAGCCGTTGCCGCTTTTCTCATCATCAGTAACAACTGGTATCGCTCTTACAAAGATTTGGCTGCGGTATTCATTAAGAGTAATGTCATATTCATATATATCGGCATAAAAATCATTGTCAAGGTCAAATCTTTTTGTGTTCTTGGCAACAAAATCAAATGCTTTTTCATAGCTTGTAGAGTCTGGTATTGTATAACCTTTATCTTTTTTTGCTATAAGCTGAAGAATGTAAAAAGGTATCTCATTTGCACTTTGCTTTGATTTTAGTTTGTTATAATCAGACTTAACATTATATTGTAAATTAAGGAGTGCAGAGAGATAAGCCGCTTTTATATTGTCTATAGAGGCACTGGTCTCTATATTTATCCCGTATACATTAGCCTCCATAACGGCAGTTTTCTTATATACATCTTGCTTTGAGATAGAGGATAACTCGCCTTCACTTACAACGTTATTTCTCCATAAAGCGTATAAAGAGGTGTAGTAAACACTATCTTCAAAAGAATTTATAGAGGAAACACCAAGATATTCTTTAGCAAAAGCTGTAACGAGCGTGTTTGAACCTGTGAGTTTTGTAGTATAAGTCAAAAGCGCTTTATCAAGTGAGGTATTGTTTGGGAAAACAATATCAGACTCAGGTTTTCCAGTTACAGCATTGTATAAGTTATAGTCCATAAAGCTATAAAGCGCATCAACCATAAGAGAATGGACTTTATTTGACTGGGCGTCTGACGGCACAACAACTTTATTACGATTTAGATAGCTGATTTTAGAGCTCAATTTAACACCAGACATAGCGATAAGGTCAATGGCGTCAATTTGATTAAGGTAGAAAAGGTACGCAGCCTTTTGAAAATTATTGTCTAAAGAAAAAAGATTGCTGTAAGAATCCACCTCTTTGTTAAAAGAAGCGGCTGTGTAAGCTTTAGGAACAGGCTTTAATGTGCAAAATTTCGAGGTTGAGGATGGGTCTAAAATGTCCTCTTTAATATTCAGTTTCCTAAGCCAAGAAATATGATATGCAGAAACGTTTTTATCTTGAAGTTTTATAAAATTAGCGTTTCCGCTCAGCTTTATAACATTTGGGAATATGTCGGGTATATCATTCGCTTTTGCAATCGGCAAAATAGCAGCAGCAACAGATACTAAAGATAGTATAAGGCATACCGCAATTATTTTAAGGGTTTTATCTTTCATAATAAAGTCAACTCCGTTTTATGTAGGCAGTGCCAAAAAACACTTTTACTAACCAATTAAGTATACCACGGTACACACACTCAGTCAATATATTATTGCGTGTTAGTTAGTGGAAAATGAAAAAACGGTTGTAGATTTGTAGGGGTTTTCGGGTGTGAAAACAGACGACGGAAAACAAGGGTTATTAGGGGAGTTTGGATAAAATTGTGTTTCAAAGCAAAAGCCCGTTCTTTTATCCAAAGGATAGTTAGATTTGCCTATTGCGCCTGAAAGAAAATTTCCTGAATAGAGCTGAAAGCCCGGTAAAGTTGTTTTTATGGTTAGCTTTATAC
>DASRNG010000121.1:0-8718 GCA_035647555.1 Oscillospiraceae bacterium
AAAAAAGGGGATACAGCCTTTATTTGCCGTCACTTTCTCTTTGCGGTGACAATGCGGCAATGGTTGGCGCACAGGCGTATTATGAATACTTATCGGGCGCCTCGTCAGACCTTTCTCTAAATGCCTATGCCTCAATGCCAATCGATAAAAAAGCTTATTAGCAAAAAAATTACTTTAGTGATGTTTCATAAACGCTAAGCAGCTCACAGCTAATAAGGGCAGAGGTATCTGTAGCTGTATATGTATATTCAGCCTTTTCGGACTTAAAAGTATTTTCAGAAAGCAGCGCTTTCTCATTTGAAAAAACTTCAAGATTTTCAAGTGCAGTGTTCACATCGTCTTCACCTTCCCCCGTATAACATGAAAATATAACAGGAATAAAAGAGCTAACACTTTCATCATGAAGTTCTTTTATACTTTCAAACACTAGATGGCACTCTGTAATACGTTTTTTTTCATCTAATTGAGCATAAACTAAAAGCTCTTTTTCGCCATAGCGTATAAATCCATATTGGCTGTTTTTATCTTCATCAAAGTGAAAACCCTCTGCTGAAACAACCGTTTTTTCATATCTTTCATTTATTCTTGATATTAAAGAGCTAAGGTCGTTTCCGTATCTGTCAGCAAAGCAGCCAGAAAAAAAGAGTATGAGCATTAAAGAGAGAGTAATAATAATTTTTTTCATAATAAATCCCCATTATTAACAGTTATTTTACAAATTAATATGTTTTTGTATTATAATTAATAGATATCAAATCAACAAATTAAGGCGGTACCTACTATATGAATATGATTAAAAAATTCAAATCTTTCCCTAGGAAAAAGAAAAGGCGCATTTACTCTTTAATTATATTGGGTGTAATTGGCATATCTCTTATCGCCGCTATATTTCGTCCTGACGCTCTTCAAAAGGTGAGTGTGGAGACAATTAAAAGCGGCTGGGTAGAAAGCAAGATTGAAACGGTAGGTACAGTTTCTACTGATAATTCTTCTGAATATACTCTTATAGAGGGTACATTTGTTAAAGAAGTAAATGTTAAAGTCGGCTCTGTTGTTAAAAAGGGTGACCTTATAGCAACGTTTGACCCTGACTCTGCCTTTGCAATTGTTTCTGAAAGAAGAGCAGATTATACAAAGGCGAAAAACGCTTATGATGACTATATGTCCTCTGTAAAAAATGCAAAACAAGCAATTCCCGCTGCTCAAAAACAAGTAAAAGAGCTTGAAAGGGAAATTAAAGAACTTGAAAAACAAATTGCAGAAGATGCGGCAAAAAATGATACACAAACAACAACTTCAAAGACCACAGAACCGCCGCAAGACGGCTCTATACTTGATGAGTTGAGCGAACTTTTAAAAAACCTTATAGATATTAAAGGCACATTAAAAGACCTAAATGATATGCTTTCATCTTTTAATAATATGAACAATACCTCATATGATATGTCATCACTTATGGCAGAAGGTATGAACACACCGAAAAACCAGCTTATTTCATTGCAGATACAACTCGTATCACTAAATGCACAGCTAACAGTAAACAAGACGTTAGCAGATGCGCCGCTTGAAAGTATTTATAAATCATTATGCGATAAGGCATATGCCGATAAAATAGCGGCAGAAGCAGAGCATGAACTGCTAAAAAGCGGCTGGTATGCAGACTTTGAAGGTGTTGTCACCACTGTAAACATAAGCCCTAATACAGTTTATGTGCCCGCACAGAATAAATCATCGGGCATTAATGTTAGTGCTATTTTATCTGTGCTTTCAGGCGGGGGAGATGTAGGCTCGCTATTATCCTCATTTTTAAATAGTAGCAATAAAAGCACTGCTATAGAAATTAAAAATTATGATGGATTTACAATAGATATTTCTCTTGATAAATATGACCTTCAAAAAGTTAAGGTTGGGCAAAAAGTAAAGATAACCTCTGTAAGTGAAAAAGAGTATGACGGAGAAGTATGTTTCGTAGCTGCAGAGGCAACAGAAAGTACCTCGTTTGATATAGCCTCGCTTGCAGGTCCTTTAACGGGTGGCTCTGGCTCCTCAAATGCAGCTATATGCAAAATTAAAATAAATAATCCTGATACAGCAGTAGTAATAGGTTTTGATGTTGACCTTGAAATTATTACGTCAGTAGTAGAGAATGTGCCAATCGTTCCTGTAGAGGCAGTAAGGTATGATGATAAAGGCATGTTTGTGTGGATTTTGAGCGGCAGCAAAAACACCGTTTCAAAAAGCTATGTTACATTTGGTGTTAGTGAAGATACAAAGTATGAACTTGTTTCGGGCGCAAAACTTGGTGATACGATAATAATAAACCCGCCTGTAAGCCTTGCCGATGGGGACAAAGTTGCTATAAAGAAAGACTGAGGTAAACTGTGATTAAGGAAAACATTAAGATTGCGGTTTTTAGTATCCGCACCAATCTTATGCGCTCGCTTCTTACTATGCTTGGCATAATAATAGGTGTAGCGTCCGTAATAGCGATTATTACAGTCGGTAACGGCGGCAGGGATTATATTGTGGACATGATTAAGGAAATGGGCAGCTCTAATGCCGTTTCTATATCTGTCAATCCGCAAACTGCATCGCCAAGTGACTATATAACGGCAGATGATATTAAGGCTATAAAGCAGCTTGAAATAGTTGAATACATCTCTCCCACAGTTATGGGTATTGGCTCTTTTAAGACGAAATATAAGGATGGGCTTGCCTTTACTATAGGCGGCACAACAGATTTTAAGCATATCATGGGCTCTGATTGTAAGCATGGCAGGTTTTTCACACAGGAGGAGTATTTAGCATCAAAATCTGTCTGTATTATTGATACGGCAAGTGCAATGATGGTTTTCGGTTATGAAAATGTTTTAGGGGAATCTATTGACTATTACTCAAACGGTAAACCATATAAGCTGAAGATAATTGGTGTTATGGATTTAATAGGTATGTTTGGCGGTTCTTCTGATGAGTATATGGAGAGTATGTCAAGTATGTCTGGTATGATGGGCGGTATGACGGTGACTACTTGCATGGTTTTAATTCCAGCAAGTACAGCCTCTAAAATGCTTGATGCGCAAGAGCGGTATGACGCGTGCTATATAATGTCAAAAGATGTATCAGACCTTGACGCCGCAGGCAATGCGGCAGTAAATCTTTTAAAAGCAAGGCACAAAAATTTTGACCGTGAAAATATATACGCAATAACAAACCTTGCAAGCCTTGTTGACCTTTTGTCTGCCGTAATTTCAATATTCACCTTATTTATAGCAAGCATAAGCGGAATTTCACTAATTGTCGGCGGCATAGGCGTTATGAATATTATGCTTGTTTCTGTAACAGAGCGTACCCGTGAAATTGGGATAAGAAAGGCTTTGGGAGCGAGAACTTCTGCTATTTTATTTCAGTTTCTAACAGAGTCTATAATTATGTGTATAATAGGCGGTGTAATTGGCTTAACACTGGGGGCATCAGGTGCGCTTTTCGCTGCATATTTAGTAGGTATTCCGATAAAAGTAAAAATATCTACAATTATACTTGCAGTTGGGTTTTCAAGTGCAATTGGCATAATTTCAGGTATATACCCCGCAATGCGAGCGGCAAAAATGCCGCCTATTGAAGCTTTGCGAAGAGATTAAAAACAATACTTGAAAAATATTTAACAATGTTGTAAAATATTTGTATAAATTTATTAAAGGAGACGAGATATGAGCGTTCTTAACAAAAGGTCTGTTGAAGATTTAAATGTATCAGGGAAAAAAGTACTGGTCCGCTGTGACTTTAATGTTAAAATGGAAGACTCTAAAATCACAAGCGATAAAAGAATTGTGGCATCACTTCCCACAATAAAATACCTTATAGATAATAAAGCAAGGGTTATTCTTTGCTCACACCTTGGTAGGCCAAAAGGTGGTTTTGACCCAGAGTTTTCAATGGCGCCCGTGGCAAAAAGGCTCTCAGAGCTTTTAGGGCAAGAGGTGTATATGGCTAAAGATGTTGTAGGGGAGTCTGCAAAAGCACTTGCCAGTTCATTAAAAGACGGGGAAGTTCTACTTGTTGAAAATGTGCGTTTCGAGCAAGGCGAAACAAAAAATGATGCAGAGCTTTCTAAAAAATTTGCCTCACTTGCAGAGCTTTATGTCAATGATGCTTTTGGCACAGCCCACAGGGCGCACAGCTCTACAGCTGGCGTAGCAGAGCATTTGCCATCTGCCATGGGTTATCTAATTAAAAAGGAAATCGAGTTTATGGGTGCGGCGCTTGAAGACCCAAAAAGGCCTTTCGTTGCAATACTCGGCGGTGCAAAGGTTTCTGATAAAATAGGTGTTATAGAAAACCTTTTAGATAAGTGTGACACCTTAATTATAGGCGGCGGCATGGCTTATACATTTTTTGCCGCAAAAGGGTATGGCTATGGCACATCTATCTGTGAAACAGATAAGATTGAAATAGCAAAAGATATGATGGAAAAAGCAAAGGAAAAAGGCGTTAACTTTCTTATTCCTACAGATACAAAAGTTGGCAAAGAGTATGCTCCTGATACCGAATCTATGGTAGTCGACTCAAACGCAATTCCAGACGGATGGATGGGGCTTGACATAGGTCCTAAGGCACAAGAACTGTTTAGTGATGCTGTAAAGGGTGCTGGCACTATTATTTGGAACGGTCCTATGGGTGTTTCCGAGTGGGATAATTTTGCGGCAGGCACAATAGCTGTGGCAAAAGCTGTGGCAAAATCGGGTGCTATTTCAATAGTTGGCGGCGGTGACAGTGCGGCAGCGATAAAAAAACTTGGTTTTGAAGAAGATATGTCGCACATTTCAACAGGCGGCGGTGCTTCCCTTGAGTTTCTTGAGGGAAAAGAGCTTCCTGGAATAGCGGCTATAAATAATAGAGATTAAAAGCTGTGAAAGGAAAAACAGATGGATAAAAATTTACGAAAAGCAGTCATAGCAGGAAATTGGAAAATGAATAAAACTCCTGCTGAAACAACAGCTTTAATAAATGAGTTAAAGCCTCTTGTAAATAAAGCGGGCTGTGATGTTATAGTTTGCGTACCTTTTATTAACCTTGACTCGGCAATAAAAGCTGCACAAGGCTCTGATATAAAGGTTGGTGCACAAAACTGCCATTGGGAAAAAAGCGGTGCATTTACAGGCGAAATTTCTGCTAATATGCTTTCAGATATAGGTATAGAATATGTTATTATAGGTCACTCTGAAAGAAGAACGTATTTCGGGGATACTGATTTAACAGTAAATAAACGAACAAGAGCAGCTCTTGATAATGGGCTTACTGTTATTCTTTGTGTTGGCGAATATTTAGAGCAAAGAGAGCAAGATATAACTTTTGAAGTGGTGCGCTCACAGCTAAAAGTTGCGCTTATGGGCGTATCTGAAAAAGAGCTTAGCAAAGTGATTATAGCCTATGAGCCAGTTTGGGCAATAGGCACAGGCAAAACTGCCACAGCAGCACAGGCAAATGAAGTAAACAGTGCCATACGCCTACTTATTGCAGAGCTTTATTCGAAAGAAAGCGCCGATAAAATAGTAATACAGTACGGCGGTTCTATGAATGCCAATAATGCAAATGAACTTCTTTCGCAGTATGATGTAGACGGCGGTCTTATAGGCGGCGCTTCACTAAATGCCGCAGATTTTGCCGTTATAGTAAAAGAAGCGAGTAAATAAAAAGTTTTGGTGCCAGAAGGCACCAAAATTATAGAGAGGTAAAAATGAAAAAACCTTATGTGTTATGCGTTATGGACGGCTACGGGCTTAATCCAAACGAGTTTGGAAACGCAATAAAATCAGCTAAAACTCCAAACCTTGACGAGCTGTTTGCAAAATATCCAAACACCTCAATAGGCGCCTCTGGGCTTAATGTGGGCTTACCTGACGGTCAAATGGGCAACAGTGAGGTTGGGCACACAAATATTGGTGCAGGTAGAGTTGTATATCAAGAGCTTACAAGGATTTCAAAATCTATAGATGACGGTAGTTTTTTTAAGAACGAAACCTTTTTAAGTGCAATAGAAAACTGCAAAAAGAACAATTCCGCTCTTCATCTTATGGGGCTTTTGTCAGACGGCGGAGTGCATAGCCACAATACACACCTTTATGCACTGCTTCAGCTTGCAAAAAAAGAGGGTCTAAAGGACGTTTATATACACTGCCTTATGGACGGCAGAGATGTTCCTCCAACCTCAGGTGCAGAGTTTTTAAAAGAGCTTTTTCTCAAAACTAAAGAGCTTGGTATTGGCACAATAGGCGTAGTGTCTGGAAGATATTATGCTATGGACAGGGAAAGAAAATTTGACCGTGTTGAAAAAGCATATGATGCTTTAACAAAGCTTTCTGGTGAAAAGTTTACCTGCGGATACGAAATGCTGCAAAAGTCTTATGAAAATGGAATAACAGACGAGTTTATAGTCCCTGCCGTAAACGAAAAAGCAAGCCCTGTAAAAGATGGTGACTCTTTCATATTTTTCAACTTCCGCCCTGACAGGGCAAGGGAGATTACACGTGCGTTTACAGACGAAAACTTTAGCGGTTTTGAAAGAGATAAAAAACTTGACTTATACTTCGTCTGCATGACGCAGTATGATGCTGAAATGCCGAATGTACAAGTTGCATATCTTCCGCAAAGCCTTGAAAAACCGCTTGGTCAGGTAATAAGCGAAAATGGGCTTACCCAGCTTAGAATAGCAGAATATACAAAGTATGCACATGTAACTTTCTTTTTAAACGGCGGAACAGAGACTGTGTACGAAGGAGAGGACAGGATTCTTATAGACTCTCCAAATGTTGCAACTTATGACCTAAAACCAGAAATGAGCGCCTTTGAAGTGACAGATAGGCTAATTTCTGAACTGAAAAAAGATAAGTATGATGTAGTTGTAATAAATTATGCAAATTGTGATATGGTAGGGCACACAGGCGTGTTTGACGCTGCCGTAAAGGCGGTAGAAGCTGTTGATACCTGCGTTGGCAAATTAGCGGCAGAGATAGAAAAACGAAATGGTGTTATGATAATTACAGCAGACCATGGAAACGCCGATAAAATGTACGAGCCAGACGGCTCACCCTTTACCGCACACACTACTAACAGTGTACCAGTAATAGTTTTAGGGCACACTTGCACTCTTAGTAAGGCAGGCAAGCTCTCTGACCTTGCACCAACACTACTTGAAATTATGGGTATAGAAAAACCTTCTGAAATGACAGGAAAATCTCTCATAATCTAACAATGCAGCTAAATGAATAATAAATAGAAACAGTCAATGGTGCAAAATCATTGACTGTTTTTATCATAAAAGAAAAAGGGTTAGTTTATTCCAAGGTATTCTTCAAGGCAGATTTCAACGCCGCTGGCATCTCGTGTTTGATAAATGTCTGTAGCCGCTTTAACACCAACGTATCTCCAGTGCCATGGCTCATAAATAACACCTGTTATATCTGTTTTCTCTTTTGCGTAGCGCATAATAAATCCGTATTTATAGGCGTTTTCACGAAGCCAAGTAAACTCTGTAGTCGTTTCAAACCAGGTATCACACGTTACAATATCCATAGCAAAACCTAAGTTATGCTCTGATGAACCGGGAGGCATAATTACTGTAGCAGCTTTTACAGCAGCCTCAGATTTATCGTAGCCAAGCCCACGATAATAGTTTATTTTATTATTATAATTTCTTTCCTGCACTTCATATGTGCGGTAGCCTGAAAAGGGCGTAAGTTTTGCACCATCTTTAAGCGCAGCGTTATACATATCTATATAGTGAGGAACAACTCTGCTATCAAGCCTGCAGTCATTTACAACTGTAAGCAGTTTTTCAGGCACAAAGCCTTCGGGCAGCCTATAATTTGTGTTTACAAGCGTTAACTCCCAATTATCACTATCAATTTTCACAACTCCGGGGGTGGGCGGTACCTTACTTGCAGCGGTAGTAGGAGTTGTTGTGCCCTCTGCCGTGGTTCCCTCTGCCGCTTCTGTTTTGTCAGTACTGCCTGTGGTTTGCTCGGTTGTAGATTCGCTAGTGCTACTGCTAGAGGTAGATTGACTTTCATCTAATACATCAGGTGTAGACGATAGGGCATAGCAAACTACCGCAAGGAAAGCTGAAAGCAAAATTAAAACAGCAATTAGAAAAAGTTTTGCCGAAGCAGAGTTTTTAGGTTTACGATTTTTATGATGGTGTTTTCTATTGTTATTGTTATTATTAGACCCAAAGTTTTGCAAGTTTATCTCTTCCTCTAAAAAAATATATATGACAAATTATTTTATCTATTATGATTATAATAAATGAGAATACAAGTAAAGTCAATTCAATCTTGAGAAAACTTTATGATTATGATACAATCTAAATTGTTCCAAAAAAGGAGTGATTTTATGAAAGCATCAGAAAGCATTGCAAACTTTGAGTCAAGGCTCAGGGAGTATACAAATTTTACTGTAAGAGAGATAAAAAACATCTGTAAACAAACGGGGGAGCGACCTGCTGGCTCAGAAAATGAGAAAAAGGCATTTGATTATGCACAGCTAAAACTTAAAGACTTTTCCGATACGATAGAAACACAGCAGTTTTCTGTAAAGCCCCATGCTTTAGCATCGCAGGAAAAAATAAGCGGTATTTTATTAATAATAAGCGCAGTATTATCATTTTTAGGTTTTTATTTATTTTATTTTACTGTAATTTCTTTTGTAATAGCTATGTTCGCT
>DASRNG010000122.1:0-2192 GCA_035647555.1 Oscillospiraceae bacterium
CTTTCAGAGAATCGGCGGGTGGTGCAAGCCGACAGACAAGTGCCGAGGCAGTCTCACTCCTGAGCAGAACTCCCGAACATAAAAGTAAGGAGTTTCGGAATGCCCCGTTACAGGCTAAAGCGAAAGCTTCGAGTAGACCGCATTAGCGGTAATTCGGGTGGTACCGCGGTAATTAGTTATCGTCCCGGGAATTTTATGAATTCCCGGGTTATTTTTTTAAAAAGGTGTGAATGGAATGAAAAACTTAAAAATTGTGGATATTACTTTGCGTGAAAGCGCAACGAACCCAGAGTATTCTCTTAGTTTTAAGGAAAAGTTAGAAATTGCAAAGCAGCTTGAACGGCTTAATACTGATGTTATTGAAATAAGCGAAATAAAAGACGAGAAAGCAGATGCACTTTTTATTCGCTCGCTTGCCGTTCTTCTAAAAAATAGCGTGCTCTCTTTATTGGCAGGGCTTTCAATAGGTGAGATTGACAGAGCATGGAAAGTGGTTAGTTCATCTGAAAAACCTCGGCTTCATATAAGTGTGCCTGTGTCATCAATTAAGATGGAGTACCAGTGCCAGAAAAAGCCTGAGCAAATACTTGAAATGATAAAAGAGCTTGTCTCCCATGCGAAAAGCCTTACTCCTGATATTGAGTTTACAGCTGATGATGCAACAAGAGCTGATAGAAGCTTTTTATACAGCGCTCTTGATACGGCTATAAAAAGCGGTGCACGAATTATCAATATTTCAGACTGTGCTGGCACGTATTTGCCTGATGAAATGGCACAATTTATTGTGGATATTAAAGAAAATGTACCTGAAATTTCATCAGTTCGGTTATCTGTTCAGTGCAGTGACGAGCTTGGAGTAGCAGGGGCAAGTGTGTTTGCCTGTGTTGCAAAGGGTGCAACACAAATAAAAACTGCTATTGGTCCCTCGCTTTTGCCATCAATGGATATAATATCAGATATATTAAGAGTTAGAGGCGATTCACTCGGTGTTACATGGAGGCTTAAAACCACACAGCTAAAAAACACACTTCAAAAACTTCATATGATAACTGCTACAAAAAGAAGTGCCACCTCTCCGTTTGATTATGGAGTAGGAGAGCTTTATACAGAAAGCTTTGAGCTTGACGCTTCTTCTACTATAACGGAAGTTAATAAATATATTAAAAAGATAGGTTACGAACTTTCAAGAGACGACTTAGCAAAAATTTATGAAGAGTTTATAAAGTCTGCAAAGAAGAAAAGCATAACAAAAAAAGAGTTAGAGGCTATAATAGCTAGCAATGCTCTGCAAGTGCCACCAACTTATAAACTTATAAGCTATGTTATAAACAGTGGTAATATAATAACGCCAACGGCGCATATTACACTTGAGAAAAAGGGCGAACATGTGCAAGGTTTTTCATTGGGAGATGGTCCTATTGATGCCTCTTTTCTTGCTATGGAGCAGATTACAGGCTGCCATTTTGAGCTTGACGATTTCCAAATTCAATCTGTAACTGAGGGGCGTGAAGCGCTTGGGGATACGCTTGTTAAACTGCGAAACAACGGCAAACTTTATTCTGGCAAAGGCACTTCTACCGATATAATAGGAGCGAGTATACTCGCTTATGTAAATGCGCTTAATAAAATAGCGCATGAAGAAAACAAGAGTTAGGTTTTAAGGCGAAAGGGTGAGCAAAGTGAAACTTTCATTTTCAACAAACGGATGGACTGGCTTTTCGTGGCAAGATTATTACACGATGGCTAAAGATCTTGGATATAAGGGGATAGAGATACATAATATCGAATCAGATATTTTCTCAGGTAAAAATTCGCCCCTTAGCAAAAGCAACTCAGCAGTAACGGTGAGAGAGCTTTTAGACCTTGAGCTTAGCATAACCTGCCTTGATGCAATGTGCAATATGGGTCAGCCAGACGAGATAGAGGTAAACTGCAAAACAATAGAAAGATATATTGAAACTGCAAACAGAATTGGCTGCCCTTATGTAAGGCTTTATGCGCTTGACACAAAAGGCGTTAGCGAATTTTGTGACGAGACTGTCGCAGAGGCACTTTATAAACTTTTACCTTTAGCCCAAAAGAAAGGGGTAACACTCCTTATTGAAACTGCTGGTATTTATGCAGATACAAGAAGGCTTTCTAATCTTCTTAACCTTTTTGCAAACGATAACCTTGCGGCACTTTGGGATTTT